>PFUL01000120.1 GCA_002790095.1 Elusimicrobia bacterium CG_4_9_14_3_um_filter_62_55
TATAAAGTACATACGAGCGGGAGAGGACTATGGTTCCCTCCAGACTCCGAAGCCCGAACAGCATCACAACTCCAGTCCCAAACTATGGAAACTTGGAGCAGCTCCCCGCGCCGTTGCGGCCCCTTCCCTTCCAGGCTATACTCAAAACCGAAATGCCCAAGAAGATTCTGGTCGCGGAAGATGAACCGGGTTATCTGGATCTGCTGCAGATTTCGCTGAGTACCGAAGGCTACGAAGTGATTCCGGTCGACAACGGCTCCTCGGCGCTCAAGCGCGCCGTCGAGGAGCTGCCGGATCTGGTGCTCACCGACGTCCGGATGCCGGGGCTCGACGGCTACCATTTCGCGCAGTCGCTGGCCGACGCGCTCGGAGCCCGCTGCCCTAAAATCATCATCATGACCAGCCGGGACACGTCGTCCGCGCGGGAGAAGGGGGCGGCGATGATGAGCGGGGCGCACGCGCTCGTGCAAAAGCCGTTCGAATTGCCGGAACTGCACGCGAAGATCAAGGCGCTGTTGGAAGAGGGATCATGATTCGCTGCCTGCTGCTCGCCGCGTTCGCGGCCGGGGGGGCGGCCGAGGAGACGCCCGAACCGCCCGAGCCTTTGGAGATTTCCAAGACGCTTTCCGATGGAACCGTTCAAGGGTTCCGTTTGAGTTTGACCGCGGACGGCTCGTTTTCCGATTTTTCGATCCGGCAGCGGCCGGCCGCCGAGTCATCGCGGGCGACGGGAGTGATTTTTTACGCGATCGCCGCCGACAGCGGGAAACCCCGCACCCTTCACCTGCTTCTGGATCCTCCCGCCCCGCTCGGGGAGGAAACCGTTTGGAACTTCGCCAAGGAAGTCTTCGCCGCGATTGAAAAAAAGAATTTCCCCGATCCGATCGCGGAAGGGACGACGCTGACGCTGCAATTTCTGCGGGGACGCAAGGGGGTCTCCGTCGGAACCCCGATGACGCTCGTTTACGGCAGCCCGCCGGATGCCGAGGCGAATCCCGCGCGCGGCTCGACCGGCTGCCGCGCCGGCGAGTGCTTCGAGGAGCGCTTTCGCGCCTGCAAGCCGGCGCGTTTGGAAACGAAGAGCCGCATCGACCTCGCGTACCGCTACGAAGTACTCGGGCGCCGGGACGCCCTATGCCGGGTTCGTTCGACCTTCCTCCTGCACCCGGACGAGGCGCTGGCGGGGAAATCGATGGAGTGCCTGTACGATCCGGAGAAACCGTTCGCCGAGGCGGCCCTCGCGCCGGCTGCGTGCTCGGGCCCCCTGTACGAGGCGATGCGTCCCGCGCCGGCCTCCGGCGACTAGCTACCGCTTGCCGACGAGGCGTTCGATCATGTCGGTCGCCGTCCGCTTGAGCGTGTAGTCGGGTTCGAATCCCCAATCCTCGCGCGCGGCGGAGTCGTCCACGCCCGTCGGGAGCGATTGCGCCATTCGCTGGCGGGCCTCATCCACGCGCACCTCGAGACTGAAGGAAGGAATCGTCTCGCGGATTTTATCGGCGAGACTCTCGGGGCTCGCGGAAAACGCGCGAATCGCGTACGCGCCGCTCCTTCGGAGGCGGTCGGCGGGCGCGTCCATCAGCGCCCGCATCGCGTCGAGCGCGTCGGGGAGGTAGATGAGCTCCAACTCTGTTCGCGCTTCGAGGTAGCTTTCGTAGCGGCCGTGCGCGTTCGCCTCGTGAAAAATTTCCGCGGCGAAATCGGTAAGCCCTCCACCTCCGATTTCGAACGCGGGCCAGAGGACCCCGGGGAGGCGAAGCGCCCGCGTGTCGAGATCGAAGCGGTCCCGGAAAAATCCGCAGAGCATTTCTCCGGTTCGTTTGGTGACGCCGTACAGGGAAACGGGGTCTCCGCCGGCGGGTCCGAACGCGGCGATGGAGCTGGGAAAGAGAAGTTTCGCTCCCGGACGCGAGCGCATGGAGTCGAGCACGTTGTACAAGCCGTTGACGTTCACGTTCCAAGCCGCTTCTCGCCGTGACTCCGCTTCCGCGGACTTGAGCGCCGCCATGTGATAGACCGAGTCGATGCGGTTTCGTTCGATGATTCTGCGCAATTCGTCGCGGGAAAGGATATCGACCCGTTCGAACGGACCGTCGCCCAAGGATTCCGGGAGTTCGGGATCGCGCAGGTCCGTCGCGACCACGGCGTCGCCGCCCAAGTCGCGGCGCAGGGCCGCGGTGAGGGCCGCGCCGAGCTGTCCGGAGGCTCCTGTGACGAGAACGCGTTCGCCGGGCACGGCCTATCCTATCATAAGGAGGTTATAATACGGCGTGGGCCTCCTCCATGCGGTGATTTTCCTTGTCGGCGCCGGCGTGCTCGTGCTGGAGACGCTGGGATCTTTGCTGCTCGCGCCGTATTTCGGAACCTCCGCGACGACCTGGTCCGCTTTGATCGCGACGACGCTGGCCGCCCTCGCCGTCGGAGCGGCGTTCGGAGGGGGCCTCGCGGATCGAGGGAAGGAACGCGAAGACCTCGCCGCCCTGCTGCGGATCGCGGCGCTCTGGATCGCGGTCGTTCCCCAGGCCAGGGGGTGGCTGCTCCCGCCGTTGACCGGGCTCGGACTCAAGGGCGGCGCCCTCGCCGCCGCGGCCGTCCTCTTGTTCGCGCCGTTGGCCGCGCTTGGGGCTTCGACGCCGCTGATCGTCCGGCTGTCGGCGGGGTCCACGGGGCAAACCGGGCGCGCGTACGGTGCGGTGAGTGCTGTATCGACGGTCGGGGGAGTGGTCGGCGCGCTCGTCGCGGGATTTTGGCTGCTTCCCTATTTCCCGATTCGCGCCGTCCTGCTCGGGACCGCGGCCATGCTCTTCGCCGCGGGAACCGCGGTCGACGTTCCAGGGCGGAAGCCGGGGTTGTGACTTCCGCGCCGATTTTCATCGTCGACGCGTTCGTTGACGGACCGTTCTCGGGAAATCCCGCCGCGGTGGCGCTGTTTAAGCGGGAGCCGTCGCCGACGTTGATGGCGCGAATCGCCGCGGAGATGAATCTTTCGGAGACGGCCTTCGTCTGGCCCGCGGGCGGGAGTTTCGGCCTGCGTTGGTTCACGCCGACGGTCGAGGTTCCTCTGTGCGGACACGCGACCTTGGCCGCTTCCCGGATTTTAATCGGCGAGCGCGGGGTTCGCGGACCCCTTTCGTTCGAGACGAAGAGCGGCGTACTGCGCTGCGCCGAGGAAGGCGAGTGGCTGACGCTGGATTTTCCGGAGCTTCCGTGCGTCCCTTGGCCGGTCGCGGAGGGGCTTACGGCCGCGCTGGGATTGGACGAAGGGGTCGAGGGATATCGGGCCGCCGGCGCGGGAAACGCGCTATTGCGTCTTCCGGACGGCTTCGGGATCGAGACGGTGCGCCCGGATTTTTCCCGGCTGGGTGCGCTCCGGATCGAAGGCGTTTCGGGGGTCATCGTCACCGTTCGCGGAGATGGAAATCCCTACGATTTCCATTCGCGGTATTTCACTCCATGGGACGGCATCCTTGAGGACCCGGCGACGGGATCGGCGCACTGTACGCTCGCGCCGTTTTGGGCCGAGCGCATGGGAAAGGAAGCCTTCACGGCCCGGCAGGCATCGGCGAGGGGGGGACTCTTGCGTGCGCGGCGCGCGAACGGACGCGTCTTCGTCTCCGGAAGGACGGCGGTGGTGCTACGGGGAAGCATTTCATTATAATGGGGCGATGAAGCGTTTTGCGGCGGTCCTTCTCGCGTCGGCCGTTTCCGCCGCGGCGCAAACGGGGGAGATGCCCTCCCGAGGCTACGAGCGAACCCGCACGGTTCCTGATTTCGAACCAGACCCCGGCATCGGGCGCCTTCCTGCCAGGCCCGGCCTCCCCTATAACTACGAACCCGAGCCGCCGGAGACGGTCCGGACGGATCCCGCCGCGCCCTCGGATCCGGGTCGGGCTCCTGATCTGCCGCGTCGTTTCGGAGAGGAGAGCGCGGATCCGGCGGAAGTCGGCGTCCTTTCCGATGAGCGCGTCGATAAGGAATTCGTTTTCCTCCGGGATCAACTCGGTCGGGTGCGCGAGTCGGTGCTCCCGTCGCTTCAGGCGCAGACGGAGGCGTTGTTGGCGGCGGCTCGTTTCGGAACGCGCGGAGACGCGGTCGAGTTTCTATTGGCGGAGATTCAAAAGAAGCGCGGGCTTTCGGTGGAAGCGACTTTGTCCTGTTTGGAACTGCTTTACGAATTCCCCGGTTCCCGCCTGAGCTTCAACGCGAAGCGGATGATCGACGAGATCGCCGGAGATCGGTTCAGGCGCGAACGCGAACAGCTCGCCGGCATCGCGAAGGGTCCCCGGCTCGGCCTGGGGCGCGAGAAGCGCTTGGCCGCGCTGCTCGAAAGGCTCGCGGAGTTCAACCGCGACGACTTTTACGCGCCGACGGTCGAGGCCTTTCGCTCCTTTTTTAAGCGCTACCCCGGCTTCGAGGATTCCGACGCGCTGAGTTTCTCGCTGGCGGCGCTTCATGCCCGACGGAACGCGCCGCGTTCCGCGGTGTTTCATTACGAACGCGTACTCGCGCTTTCCTCGAAGCGCCCGTTGATGGCGAGGACCCAGAGCGCCGTGGGGGATCTTTATGCCGGGCCGCTCAACGACCCCGAGAAGGCGGTCGGAGCGTATCAATCCCTCGCCGAGGTCTTCCGGGAATCCGAGGAGGCGAAAACGGCCTATGGACGCTGGGCGCGGCTTCTCGATGAAAAGTTGAAGCAGCCCATGCTCGCCGTCGACGTTCTCGAAAAGGCCGTGCAGTCCTATCCCGGGACGGACGCGGCGCACGACGCGCTTTCCGAAAGCGCGCGCATCCTTCTGAAGCGGCTCAAGAACCCGGCGCGCGCGGTGGAAACGCTTGAGCGTCTCGCCGACATGTTTCCGGGAGAACGCGCCGTCGTCGGGCTAAGGCGCGCCGCCGACATTCACGGCGATGTCCGCGATTTTGCGGCGCAGGCGCGTACGTTGATTCGGATCTCCCGCCGCTATCCCGAGCATTCCTTCGCGTCCGAAGCGCTGTGGGCGGCCGGGCGATTGTACGACAAGAAGCTTTCCGACGAGACGGCCGCGCGTCGCGTCTTTCACGATCTTATCGACGGCTACCCGAAAAGCGACGGCGCAGAGAAGGCGCGCCGTCGCTTGGAATCGCTCGAGTAGCGAAAGAGGCCTTCATGAACCGAAACGACTCCGGCGCGACCGCCGCCTTGACCGCGATCGGCCGCAATATCGGCCGGGTGATGCGCGGTCAGGAACTCGCGGTGAGGCGGCTGCTCGCCGCGTTCGCCGCGGGGGGGCATGTGTTGTTGGAGGACTCTCCCGGCACGGGAAAGACGACGCTGGCGAAGGCGCTGGCGCGGTCGGTAGGCGCCGAGTTCCAGCGCGTGCAGTTCACCGCGGATCTGATGCCTTCCGACATCGTCGGCGTTTCCGTCTACGATCAGGAGCGGCGGGAATTCAGATTTCACGAAGGGCCCGTCTTCACGCATGTCTTGCTTGCCGACGAGATCAACCGCGCCTCGCCCCGAACGCAAAGCGCCCTGCTGGAGGCGATGGCCGAAGGCCAGGTCAGCGTCGAGGGCAAGACTCGGAAACTCGCCTCTGTGTTTTTCGTCATCGCGACGCAAAACCCGGTCGAATTTCAAGGCACCTATCCGCTTCCCGAGGCGCAGATGGACCGCTTCATGATGCGGTTTCGCCCGGGCTATGTCGATCCCGAGCGGGAACTGGAGATTCTATCCGACCAAGAGCGATCGCATCCGCTGGAGACGATCGGGCCGGTCGCGAGCGTCGAGGACGTTCTCGCCGTGCGCGAGGGAGTCCGCGCCGTGCGCATCGCAGAGGAGTTGAAGCGGCATATCATCGCGGTTGTCCGCGCGACCCGCGGGCGTCCCGGAGTGGAGCTCGGCGCGAGTCCGCGCGCCTCGCTGGCGATGATGCACGCGGCGCGCGCCTTGGCGCTTCTCGATGGATCCGACTTCGCGACCCCGGAGCACGTACGCGAGGCGGCGGTTCCGGTGATCGCGCATCGCCTCGTCCTCGATCCGCAGGCGCGGTTCTCGGGGTTGACCCCGGAAGCGGTCGTCGAGGAAATCCTGTCCGAAACGCCGTCCCCGGTTTAGGTTCGCGTGGAGCGGCTCCGCTACGCGTCGCTGCGCTGGGGGACCGGACTGGCCGAGCGCCTGCGCCTACGGCTGACGCCGGCGGGGTGGCTCGCGTTCGGCGGATGGGCGGTCGCCGGGGCGATGTCCGTCGACTCCGAGCGCAGCGCCGCGTACATGATTTTCTCTTTACTCAGCGGGCTGTGGATGTGGGCGCTGGCCGGGATCTGGTTTTTCCGTCCGCGCGCGCGCGCCGTGCGAAAGCTGCCTCGGTACGCGACCGCCGGCGAGCCGTTCGTCTATCGATGGTCCGTTCTTAACGACGGGGATTCGCCGCTTCGCGGCGCGCGCCTTCGCGAACGCCTGCCCCGGACGATCCCCTCGTACGCGGCGTTTCGCTCGACGGCGGGGCGCTTCGACGAGTCCAGGACCGCGGTCGAACGGGTTTCGGGATACGGCCGTTGGCGCGCGTTGATGCGCCGCGCGGCGGTGGCGACCGAGGCGTGTCTTCTCCCCGACGCGGGTCCCGGAGAGAGCGTCGAAGCCGCGGCGAGGGCCGTGCCCGCGCGGCGCGGAAGAATCGATTTATCCGGAGCCGTTTTCGAGCGAGTCGAATCGCTCGGGCTGCTGCGCTCGTTTTCGCAATGCCCCGCCGCGGATCACGCGCTTGTGCTCCCGCGCCGCTATCCGGTGGGGCGGCTCGCCTTGCCGGGGTCCCGGCGCTATCAGCCGGGCGGCGTCGCGCTGGCGAGTCGGATCGGGGAATCCCCGGAGTTCATCGGCCTGCGCGACTACCGTCCCGGCGACCCGCTTCGGCGTATCGACTGGAAGAGTTGGGCGAAGGAGGGGAAGCCGATCGTGCGGGAATACCGCGACGAGCAATTCGTGAGGCACGCGCTGGTGCTCGATACGTTCGCCGCGCCCGGACGGGAGGAGCATTTTGAGGAAGCCGTTTCCGTCGCGGCCTCTTTCGCGGCGACGGTGCTGACGCAGGAGTCTTTGCTCGACCTCTTGTTTGTCGTTGACAAGGCCTATTGCGTAACCGCGGGACGCGGCGTCGGTTCCGCGGCGCGGATGCTGGAGGTGCTCGCCGGCGTGGAGCGCTGTGCGGCGCAATCGTTTTCCGTTTTATCCGTCAGCGTGCTCCGCCGTGCCGCGACCTTAACCGGCTGCCTCTTGGTGTTGACCGACTACGACGCTTCCCGCAGGGAAATGCTCGAATCTCTCCAAGCCCTCGGGATTCCCGTGCGGGCATTCGTCATTTGCGATTCCACGACGCAGGCGGAGTCGTCTTGGGGGCCTTCCGTCCGGCGGATCGAAATCGGCCGCGCGGCCGAGGGGCTTGCGCTGCCGTGAATTCGGGAGGATTGCCCCCCGGAACCCTCGGCGCGGCCGCGCTCTTTTGGGGCGTGCAGGCGGGGGTGATGCCTTGGGCGATCCCGGCCGCGGCGGCGCTTGAGGCTCCTCGCCTGTTCAAGAAGCGGTGGGCGCTCGGGCGTGAGGATTTCAACCGGCTTTCGGATCTGTGCGCGGCGCTGTTTGGCGTCATGGTCGTTTTTCTCTACGCGACTCGGGAAGCGCCCGAGGCTATTTTGACGATTTTCCGGTTTGCCCCGTTCACGCTGCTTCCGTTGGTGTTCGGTCAGCTCTACAGCGAGCGAGGCCGCGTGGATTTGAGCGCGTTCTTTCTCTTTCTTCGTCGCGCGGCGGAGCGCGACGGTCTTAATTGGGAAATCGATCTTGGCCCCGTTTTTCTGGCGCAGATGCTGCTCGGCGCCGCGTCCGGAAACCGGCAAGACGCGTATTTCATGGCGGGGAGCGCGGCGCTGATCGCGGCGGCTCTTTGGAGCGCGCGCCCCGCGAGAATCGGCCCGGCGCGATGGCTGGGCGGCTGGTGCGCGGCGACCTTGTTGGGGTTGAGCGTTCTCGGCGCCATGCGTTTCGCCCGCGCGCGGTTGTACGGGAGTCTGCTGGAATGGTCGCTCGCGAAAATGGGTCCGCGCGTGGATCCGTCGCGAACGAACACCGCGATCGGGAAGATCGGAAGGATTCAGAACTCCGATGCGATCGCCTTGCGGGTTTTCCCCGGGCGCAAAGACGGCGTCGTCCCCCCGCTGCTGCGCGACGCGCTCTACGACATCTACGCATCGGAAAAATGGTTTGCGAGCCGCCCGGATTTCGCCCGTCTCGACGCCTCGGAACCCATCGGAACCTGGCGGTTGGCTGGGGTTGAGCCGAGCGGGGAGATCGTCGTCGCCAAGCCGATGGAGAACGGCTCCGGCATCCTTTCTCTGCCGTACGGCTCCGCGCGCATCGCGGGGCTCCCCGCCGAGGCGGTCGAGCGCAGCCGGTTCGGCGTGGTGCGCGTCACGGGCGGGCCGGGACTGGCGACGGTTCGCGTCGGGGTCGCCCCGGACCTTGCGGAGGAGGCTCCGCCGTCCGAGGCGGACCTGCGCCTACCGGACGAGGAGGCCGACGCGTTGGCGCGGATCGCGGGGGAATGGGGACTTCGCGGCGTCGCGGCGGAGGCGGCGGTCGATGCGCTGCTCGCCCGCTTCGAGTCCGACTTCCGATATTCAGTGTATCGGGAGGGACGCGTTCCGGATCGGCCGCTCGAGGATTTCTTAACCCTTCGCAAGCGGGGACACTGCGAGTATTTCGCCTCGGCCGCCGCGCTGCTGCTTCGCGCGTCGGGAATTCCGGCCCGCTACGCGACCGGCTTCGCGGTCCGCGAACGCGGTCGCTTTGAGCCGGGCTTCGTCGTCCGCGGACGGCACGCCCATGCGTGGACGCGCGCTTTCGTAAACGGGCGCTGGAGGACGGTGGACGCGACCCCCGCATCGTGGTGGGGCGTAGAGAACCAGCGGCGTTCAGGACTGCGTCCGCTCTGGGACGCGTTCTCCTGGCTTCGCTACCGCTGGTCCTCATGGCGCTGGCGTCCCGTGGAAGAAAAGCGCGGCATTCCGGCGTGGGTGTGGGTCCTGGCGGGCGTCGCGGGGTTTATCGTGTGGCGAAACTTCAGGGATTGGCGGCCGCGTTCGGCCGGGGTCCTCCCTTCCGCTCAGAAGACGCCGCCGCAGGGACTGGACTCGGAGTTGTTCGCGGTGGAGGCGGCGTTCGCCGCGCGGGGACTGGGTCGCCGTCCGGACGAGAGCTTGAACGCGTGGTGCCGGCGGCGGGGGGGCGACGAAGGCTCGCAGGATTGGCGGCGGGCCGGGAGCCTGCACGAGCGTCTGCGATTCGACCCTCGCGGATTGGCCGGCGCGGAGCGCGCCGAACTTTCCGCGGCGGCGGCGCGCCTGCTGCGGGAGACTTCCGTTTCTCATTGACGGGGTTCGGGGAAAGCGGCAAAATCAAATCCGGTGAAGTCTCCTTCTCCCTCAGGCGCTTCGGCATCGGACGGGGCGGCGTTTTGGGCCGCGACGGCCGGTGTCTGTTCGATCGCCGCCTTTCTCTTTTACGATCTCGCGTTTTTCCCGGGATTGCACGGCGACGAAGCGTGGATCGGACTCTACGCCGGGCGCGTGCTCAGCGGCGGGCTCACGACCCCGCATCTCATGAACGACTATACGGGCGCGCTGTTCGGCTGGGCGGTCGCGGCGATTTTTCGCGTTTTCGGACCAAGCGTTTTTACGCTGCGCCTGTTGAGCGCCTCGTTGAACGCCGCCGCGGCCGTCGGCTTCGTCCTGTGGGCGAGGCGTAGTTTCGGCCCGCGGGCGGCCGTCGCGATGACGGGGTTGTTGGCGTCATCGGCGATGTTCTTGTTCTACGGGCGGGTCGCCTGGGAGGTCTGCGCGTTTGAAAACGCGCTTGTCCTCGCGGTCCTTTGGAGTTGCCGGACCTTCATCGAAGAGGACCGTTTTCCTCCGGCGAGCGTACTGACCTTTTTCGGGGCGATCGCTTTCGGTTCGATCAATCACTTCATATTTCTATCGGTGCCGCTGTCGCTGTTCGTGTATTCGATCGCGGCGGCCGCCTTTTGGGGCGACCGCGACGCACGGCGGCTTCGTCCCCTGTTCGCCTTCGCGGTCCTGCTCGGCGGTATTTGTTATCTCAAGCGCTTTCTTTCCCCGGAGGCTTTCGCCGCCCGTCCGCTTTTGTTTATCGGAGGATTCGCCGCGCTCGTGCCGACGTTCACCGTCGCGTTCCTATCGTGGCAAGGGGGACTTCCCGGCGCGGGAGTGCTGCAAATCCCGCTCGTGCGCCGAGCGGCGGCGATCGTTCTCGGCTTGGGTGTCGCGGCCTTCTCGATTTGGCATCTGCCGGCGCTGATTCAAATTCTGTCGGGCGTCTCGCTGCTGCGGCGGGTGACGGCGCTCGATCCGATTTGGCCTCTTCGGTGGGCCTTGTATCTGTGGGGGGCGTGGCTGGCCGCCGCGCTCATCACGAGGACGACGCTTTTCGCCTCCCGTCCCGGGGCCGCGGCGGGGCCGCGCTACGCCCGCTTCGTTTTGCTGTGGGCGGCGGCGTATTGTTCGACCTTCATTCTGATTCGGAACACCAGTTCCATTCGGTATTACCTCCTGGCGCACGCTCTGTTTCTTTCCGCGCTTTCCTTCGTCCTGGGAGAACGGCGCTGGTCGCCTCGAGCCTTGACGCTCGCGGGCTTGATCGTCGTGGGACTGCATGGGTTTTATTGGTCGGAGGCCGCGCGTCGGGTCGAACGCCGCCCGATCGTGTTCAGGACCGGATTTCGAAAAGAGAAATCGATTGATTTCATCTACAAGGACTCCTTGTTCGAGCGCTTGGATCGGGATCGGGTATGCGTATGGGATCATTCCAAGCAGGATTTCCTCTACATCCCGGCGATCTTCCATCGGCAGGGAACCCCGGTGGACTGTGATCCGTCCAAGGTGTTGGAGCTCGAGTATTGCCGCGAGTGCGAGCGCCCGCCGTACTACACCTACACCCTGCGCTCGAACGCGACTTAGAGGAGGCCGCTTTCGCGGGCGCGCTTCTCGAGCGTCGAGGCGCTTGCTTCGTCAAGACGCTCCGCCTCTTCGACGATCAGAACGGGGACTCCGTCCTTGACCGGATACTTCAACCGCGAGTCGGGGCAGAACAGAAAGCCCTCTTCCCGGAAGTAGGCCAACGGTTTTTTGCTTTCAGGGCAGGCGAGAATTTTCAGAAGTTCGGCGTCGATCGTCATGTGCGGAGTTCCTCCGTCAGCGCGTCCGCGGCGACCGGGGATTCGGCGCCGGTGTCCAAGCGCTTGAGTGAATAGGATCCCGACTCGAGCTCCCTGTCTCCGAAAATCACGGCCGCGAACGCCCCGCATTTGGCGGCGCGCTTCATGCGCTTTCCGACGTTTCCGCCGAATCCCAAGTCGACGGGAAATCCGTCCTCTCGAAGCGCGCGGGCGAGGGAGACCGCTTTCCGTTCGGCCGCCGGGCCGATCGGAACGAGCGCCACCGGCCGCGTCGGGGCGGCGGCGTCTTCCAGCAGCAGCGCCAGGCGTTCGATGCCCGCCGCGAAGCCGACCGCGGGAGTCTTCGGACCGCCCATCTGTTCGATGAGCCCGTCGTAGCGTCCGCCGCCGAGTACCGCGTTTTGGGCCCCGAGAAGGTCGGTGGTGAATTCGAAAGCGGTGTGGCAGTAGTAGTCGAGGCCGCGGACGATTCTCGCGTTCACCGCGAACGCGACTCCGGAGGCCTCCAGACCGTCGCGGACCGCGGCGAAAAACCGGGCGGCGTCTTCGGTGTAGTGATCCTCCAAGGACGGCGCGCCTACGATGATCTTTCGGTCGCCCTCGTCTTTGGAATCGAGAATTCGCAGAGGATTTTTTTCCAGCCGCACGCGGCTGTCCTCGCTGAGATCATTTTTGTACTTTCCGAAATAGGCGACCAGCGCGGCGCGGTAGCGCTCGCGGCTTTCCGCGTTGCCGAGAGAATTGATTTCGAGCTTCGTTTTCCCGGTCAGGCCGAGCGCGTCGAGCAGATGCGCGCCGAGCGTGACGGCCTCGACGTCCGCCGCGGGTTCGGCCGCCCCCAGGATTTCCGCGTTGATTTGATGGAATTGCCGGTAGCGGCCTTTCTGGGGGCGCTCGTAGCGGAACAGCGGCCCGTGCGAATAAACCTTCACCGGGACGCGCTGGGCGAGGCCGTTGGTGATGAACGCGCGAGCCACGCCGGCGGTGAATTCCGGGCGGAGCGTCACGCTGTCGCCGCCTCGGTCTTCGAAGGTGTACATTTCCTTGTTGACGATATCGGACGCGTCCCCGAGGGTGCGTTTGAAGACGTCCGTGAATTCAAGGATCGGAGTCGCCAGCGGTTCGAAGCCGTAGAGCGCGCAAACCCGCCGCGTCGCGTCGATGACGCGATCGAAGCGGCGGATCTCTCCATCGAGGATGTCGTGGGTGCCGCGGACGGCCCGAAGGTCTTTCGCCATCTCTTCTCTAATATACTTCATTCGGGCGGGCTTCCGGGAACGGGATTCTTCTGCTAAACTCAACGAAACGGAGGAAGCGTGCGACACGGCATCACCAGCGAATTCATCAAACAGATTCCTAAATCCGATCTCCATCTTCACCTCGACGGCTCCCTGAGGTTGAAGACGCTGATCGAACTCGCCAAGCAGGAGAAGGTCAAGCTGCCGTCCTTTTCCGAAGCGGGCATGCGCCGCCTCGTGTTTAAGAGCCGCTATAAAAACCTTCCCGAGTATCTCCACGGATTTCAGTACACCTGCGGAGTGCTTCATCGCGCCGAGAATCTGGAGCGCGTCGCTCGGGAACTCGCCGAGGACAACATCGCCGAGGGAGTCCGCTACATCGAGGTCCGCTTCGCCCCTCAATTGCATACCTCCACCGAGCTTTCGACTTCCGACGCGATCCGCGCGGTCGTGAAAGGTCTTGAGTCCGCCGCGCTCGCGCACAACCGTTCGAAGACCGTCCGCTCGGGAGAAGACCTGCCGTTTTATTTCGGCGTGATCGTTTGCGCGATGCGCCGATTCGGCCGCAGCATGTCGCCGTACTTCGCGGATTTGATCCGCATTATGGGCCACGCCGACCGCAAAGAGATTTTTTCGGCCGCTTCCTTGGAGCTCGCGCGCGCGGCCGTCGAACTGGTCCGCGAGGAAGGGATGCCGATCGTCGGTTTCGATTTGGCGGGAGAGGAGGCCGGATACCCCGCCAACGACCATTGGCGCGCGTACCAGTACGCGCATGAGAACTTCATCAAGAAAACGGTGCACGCGGGCGAAGCGTACGGACCGGAGTCGATCTTCCAGGCGATCACCGAATGCCACGCCAATCGGATCGGTCACGGGACCTGGCTGTTCTCCGAGAACATGATCAAGGATCCCCGCGTGAAGGACAAGCGAAAGTACGTTCACAATCTCGCCAACTACATCGCCAGCGAGCGCATCGGCATAGAAGTCTGCCCCACGAGCAACCTTCAGACCATGCCCGCGATCAACTCGATCGGGCAGCATCCGGTGCGCCGCATGATCGAGGAAGGGCTCTCGGTCAGCATCTGCACCGACAACCGCCTGATCTCGAACACGACGGTTTCCCGGGAGCTCGAACTCGTCGCCAAAGAGGCCCGGCTGACTCGCCGCCAACTGCGCAACCTCGTTGTGGCCGGATTCAAGGGGAGTTTTTTCCCCGGGAGCCACAACGCGAAGCGTTCCTTCGTTCGCGGCGTGATCGAACGCTTTGCGCTCTTGGAGCGTAAACTCCTTCCGAAACAGTCGTGAGGGCCTTGGGGCTGGCGCTGCTGCTTCTACCCGCTTCAGCCTCGGGAGCGTCCGCCGCCCGGAAGCGAACCGGATACAATCCGATCGTATGGAAGGAGTGTCCCTCGCCGTTTAAGAAAGAGGAATTGGCGAACACGATTCAGCGGCGCGTGCGCCTGTTGTCTCCGTACGAGCTTAAGGACATGATGAAGCGCGGCGATCCCGTCGAGATCATCGACGTCCGTTCGTCCTACGAGTTCGGCAACGATCATCTGGCCGGCGCGCGCAACCTCCCCTTGGAGCGCGTCTCCACGGGTCCCCTCTCAAAAGAGACGATGTACGTGCTGTACTGCGGGGTCTGCTGCTGCCCCGAGGTCCCGATCGCCGCTCGAACGCTGCTCGAACGGGGCGTCAACGACCTCGCCGTCCTGAGGGCCGGCCTGGAGGAGACCGGTTCCTTGGTCGTCTGGAAGCAGCGCGACTCGATGCTCGAAGAGGCGGATAACTTCATCCAGCTGGAATGCGGCTCCGCGCGCACGGCCGTCAAAACGCTCAAGAAGAAAATGGAGCTCGATGAGATTCCGCCGATCGAGTTCGAACTCGACAGCGCGAAGCTGAAGGGGTACTCCCATGAGACGCTCGACGAAATCTACGATGTGATGCATCTCAATCCCGGCCTGCGGATCAAGGTGCATGGACACACCTGCGATCTCGGCGGGAGCGAGTACAACTACCGATTGTCGCTGCGGCGCGCGCAGGCGGTCAGGAACTACCTGACAGTGAAGGGCATCGATGAAACGTTGATCGTGACGCGGGGTTTCGGCGAGGACAAGCCTTTGGCGCCCAACGACAGCCTGGAAAACCGCGAACTGAATCGCCGCGTCGAATTTTTCTGGCTCAAAAAGTAGGGACTCGGTCCCTATTCCAGGATGACTTTGAGGCGCAGGTCCCAGGTTTTCGAGCCGCCGGCCGGGAAGGTGTCGATGAAGGCCTTCGCCAGGCGCGCGACGAAGCTCCGCTCGAAGCGGGTCGGCTGAGGTTCTTCCCAGGGAAGACGGGCGTGCCGCTGTTCGGGCTCGGACGCTTGCTCGCGTTTGAATATGCCGTGCTGGAGGCGGGAAGCGTGTTGGACGGCGCGGGTCCGGTGGAACGCGGCCGCTTTCCGGGCGTAGCGGTTGGGGAGGCCCTCCAAATCCAGTCGTCCGCCGGGAAGGGCGGATTCCGCGCTCGCGCCGAGCGGGGCCAGCATCAGGCCGATTCCGAAGACGATGGAGCGCGGCGTCACGCTTTCAGGATGGCGGGTCCGTGTTACGGATTCATTTCGTCCAAAAGGGGCCCCCGCCCCCAGGGTGGGGGGGCTCCCATCGACGGAAGGCGGCGTTCCCTTAGAAGAAGTACTTGACCCCGATCGACTGGGTCAAAATCAACTGCATGTCGGGGTCCGAGAACACCGTGTCCCACTGGATCAGGTGCACGTTGAGCGCGAGCTTCTCGCTGAACATGAAGTTCGCGCCGAACTGACCGCCCGCCGAGAAGTCGTTGGTCGAACCCTGCGGGGTGCCCACCCGCGTCATACCCATCTGAGGACCGGCATAGAGCGCGACGGGGTGCTTCGCGTCCTTCCCGTTTAAGTAGAGGTTGTAGCGGTAGAACACGCCGGCATTCGTCGTGTTCGTCTCCTGGGTCTGGCCGGTCAGCGAGACTTCCTGGCGGCTTAAGCTCCAGCCCAGCGAGAGGCCGAGTTCGTGGACGTCGGCGGCGATGACGCTCGGGGTCAAAGTCAGGCTCAGGTTCGAGGACGGGTTGGTGCCCCCGGGATTCTGCGAGGTCAGCTGGTAATTGCCTCCCAGCGAGAACTGCGCGGCACGGCCGGGAACGGCGAACGCGGCAAGCGCCGCGGCGAGGATCATGGGTTTCGGTTTCATCAGTTTTCCTCCTTGGGTGAGTCTAGCGTGGCAATTTCATTTTCACGCCGCCAGGGACCGCGGCGTGTGACTTTAGTCAATTACGCCGATAGTCCCTGGCGAAACCTAGCGGATTGCTTTAGCATCGAAGAGATGATCTCCTTGCTGCTGGCGGTTTTGTTGTCGCCTCATCCCGTTCGAGCCGCCGAGCCGCCCCGTGCGATGGACGGTCTGAAAGTGTCGATTTCTTCTTGGACCGCGCCGGAAGACGCTTACGAAGACGCGGTCCTCGCGAAAACCGGCGCGCTGCTGTTTGTGCGCGGCGGGCGACTGGGCTACCGCCTGCGCGGCTCGACGGTTTCCGCGGCGATGCCGGTGGGCATGCCGGGCGGGGGGCGGCGGCTCTTGATCGACGGCAGCGATCTCTACGCCTACGGCGATGGGGTGTTTCGCTACTCCCGGGAAGGGTCGTTTGAGACCCTGCTTAAGACGCCGGCGCCGGTGAGCGCGTTGGCGGTCTCGGGCGTGATGTTTTTCACGACGCGGCTGGGGCTGTATTCGCTGCGGGCGGGGACCGCGGATTTGCTTATCGAGGGAGCGACGGGCCGGTTGCGTCTGGAGGGAGAGCGGCTTATCCTTGAGTCTATGAGCGACAAGAAACGGTTTACGATCGAAGGTTGGCGGGAGGTGTTGACCCGATGAGCTTGGCCCACAAATCGGAAAGAACGGGAAATGCTATTCGCCGGAGAGTCCTGATTTTCGCCGCTTTGTGTTTGTTCGCCACGGGCGGGCGAGCGAGGGCCGAAACCCCTTCGATTTCTAAGTCGACGATCACGGCCGCGCCGGGCGCGGACTTGAAGCCCGCGGTCGAGGTGAGCAGCGAATCCTGGCCGGTTCGGCTGACGATGCGTCTGCTTGAGATGAAGATCCATCCCTACGACCATCTCTGGTACCAGTTGACGGTGACAAATTTCGGAGACGTTCCCATTCTCATTGATCCGTTCGTTCTGGCACCTACGGAGGTTCGCTGGAATGCAGAGGGAAAGAAGTTTATTTTCTTCGAAGTGGCGGGACCGAAGGGACTGCTCATCCGCTGCTCTTCCCTTGGAACAGAAACGATGATCGACGACCCGCCGGACCCCGGGACTCCCGCGGAACTATTACCCGGCGAAAGCCGCACAACCTTGCCTTGGGCCTTCAATCCGTACGATTATGGTCACAAACCAGAGCTTCCAGGCCCGTCGCCGAGGGGGCAATTCAGCGAACTCCCGAATTATCTCTTCTCAGAACCGGGAGAATATCGTATTCGCGCGGTATACGACTATGTGTTTCCTGATAATGAGAAACCGGAGGCTCAACTGCGACGCGAAGGCGGGATTCGTGTCGAAACTCCCTGGGTGTCCTTTTCCGTTATCCGATGAAACCAGCAACCGCCGTGTGTCTTATGATCCTCCTGTTCCCGGGGGTTGTCTCGGCTGAAAAGATCGCGGCGATTCCCCCTGACGGGAAAGTCGCGGTCTTAATACACGAGAAGTGGCAGAAGGGTCACGACCTCGATAGTGAAATTTTATTGCTGGAACATCAATGGTCTAAAGCTGTGATCGGGAAGAAGAAGGAAAAGATGATTGACGATCCAAGGTTGAAGCAATTGGACCACGATCTTAAAGAGAAACGAGAGGAGCAGGCGAAGCATTATCTCCGGGCCGCAGGGCTTAGCGCCTACGCGTACGGCCTCGCTCCGGATGAAGACGCGTCGAAGTCGCAGTACAAAAACGCAAACGCGTTCGGCGTGGAAATGCGATGGTCGTTGCGGTTTCGCCCCCGCGAATTCGAGCTGATCGTTGATGAGGCGGGGGTCGTCCGGAAGGTCCGTCCCAAGCATCAGCCCACGGGTGCATTGGCACCGGACGGGGAAGTCTACCTCTATTCCGGGGCCTTTTCCGACCCGGCGACCATGGCCTCGACGATCTATCACGAGCGCGTACACTTTTTTCAGGGATCCACGCCGGGATGGGGGAATATTTTAACCGAGGCAGAAAAACAGATACAGGCCTACGAGGGTGAACTTCGGCTGGCGAAGGTTTTCGGAACGCCAGAGTCCGAGTTGGGAAGGATCAAGGCGACGCTGCGAAGGGAATTCAGCGACCTCTTCAAAAAGACCGGCCGCCGCGTTCCGAGCCGAATTCACCAGGAAAGGCTCGATGGAGCTCATCACAGAATGCCGGTCCAATCATTGGACATAAGCAAGCCTCTGGGGGACCCGTCTCGCCTTGAAATCCATCGAGATGGGAGCAACTCCCTCTCCCCCTGCCACGCCCCGGCGCGTTCCGGCCCCCGGGTCGATATGCGCTCGCTCACCCCGAACCCGCTGACGCGGCTCAATCAAGTCCGCGCTCAGAATCAGGCGCAGCAGAACCAGCGCGATCTCCAGGCCGAGTCGAACAAGCTCTCCGCGCCCTACCTCGCCCGCGCGCAGAACCTTTTAAACACCACCCGCCGATGCAGCGGCGAGGGCTGCTGGAAGAACGTCTACGATCAGGGCATGTCGCTTAACCGCGACATCCTCACGAATCTGCTCCCGCAGCTGCAGGGCCTCACCGGCGCGGCCGCTCCGTCCTTAGCCCCGTCGATCGACGACGCGTTCGCGCGGATGAACCCGGGCAACGCCTCCGGTTCGCGAACCGCCGGTCGCGACTACCCGTCGTTGTGCCGCCGATTCGATTTGATCAAGACCTTCGCCGAGCCCTCGGGCGAAAGCTCATCCTCGGGTTTGCCGGTCGACGCGGCGAAGGCTGCCGAGGCCGAGCGCGACTACCAGGCGAAACTCGCCGCCCTCGCCCCGCCGCCGGGCCCCGATGGAGGCCTCGCCGCCGCGGCCGCGCCGACGCAAGGGACGCTGTATCGCGAGACCCCCGCCGGCTCGGTCAAAACCGAGGCCGCGACGAATCTGGGGCCGGGCGACACCCTGCGCACCGCCCCCAACGGGAAAGCCGATTTAAACCTTAGCAACGGCCATCGCGTACGCCTGGAGCCGGGCACAACGCTGACCTTGGGCCAAGACGAACAGGGGCGTTCGCTTTACGATGTGATCAGCGGCCAAATCCGTTCGGCGATCCACTGCGCAACAGGCGAGTCGCCCTGCGCACTGCAGCGCGCCTTTCGTTCCCGCACCGGAATGGCGGACGCGACGGCCGCGGTGCGCGGCACCGAACTGGCGTTGGCGGTGCCCGCATCGGGACCGGTCGCGTTGGTGGTGCGCGAGGGACTCGTCGAGTTCCGCGGCCGGACGGGAAGGGCTGTTTTCGTCGGCGCGGGGATGCGCTCGACGGTAGACGAGACGGGAAGCGCGTCGCCGCCTGAGAGCGCTTCCGCTTCCGATCTAAAGGACTGGTTCGCCGGGCGTGCGCCGCAAGACGAGAAGGCGGCGAAATCGGCGCAGAAGCGCGTCGAGAAGGCCCGTGCCCGCTGGGCAAAGGCGGCCGCAAAGGAAGACAAGTCCTTGCGCAAACGATACGCGAAGGATTCTGCGCCGTGGCTCGCGCGTCTGGGCGGCGAGGCCTGTTTGGGGGACGATTGCTTCTCGGTGAACCCGGATCCGGAAGGTTGGGGTCGGGCGTGTAGAAAGGGCGACTGCTTCGACCCGCGGCGTTTGCGGCCTAAAGAGGAAGAACTGTGGCTGGACTCGCCGCTGACAAAGTTCCAGACCGCTGCGGGTGGGGTGATTTTAGATGAAAGCGAACCCGACCCCGCCGCGAACGCCGCGCTCGAGCGCTTGGCCGCGCTGAACCAGACGGCCCCTGCGCCCGCGCCGCCGCCCGATGGGTTGATCGGGTTGTCGCTGCCGGCGAAACGTCTGCTCGCGGCGAAACTGCGCGAGGAAATCAGTGCAGCCAAACCCGCCGGTCGCCCGACGCCGTTTACGCCCGATCCGAAGGCGCGGGAAGCTTTCCTCAACAGCCCGCAGGCGCTGCAGGCCTACGCGGGACTGGCGGCTGAAGGCCCGCGCGGGAGCGCGATCGCCGCGGCGCGCTTGGCCAAGGAGCTGTTCGGGGATGGTCCTGACGCCCCGGCCGCGGCGGCAAGACTCGCCGGCGACGACGGCCGCAAGGCGGCGGCCGACGGCTGGATCGACGCGTTCGAAGCGGCCGGCCTGGAGCACGGCGCGGCGCTCTCGGTCGCGTTCTCGGCTTGGGAACGACTCCCTTAGATTTTTAAAGGAATCAATGTGGAATTGTCCGGGAGGCTAATAGTCCCGTTTGTCGTTGGATGTTGGGCCCATCGGCCCATAGGGAATCCTGTTTCGTGGGGTATAATGCCCTCAAGCCGTTTAATCGAAAAATCCGGGTGATGTCGTGATACGCAAGGCTAATCCTAGCTTAATTTCCGCTCTACTAATCGTACTTGCTAGTTGCCTGATCTCATCAGCCGCGCCCAGTACGGACTCCGTCGGTCATCTTGAATCCACTGGAGGTGCCTCCCGTGGAAGGGAGGTTATTCCCCAACATGCGCGATTGACCGTTTCGAGGCGTCCCTTGGCGGATTTGGGGGCGCGGTGGGGGCTTCAGACTGTGTCGTTCGCGGTTCCTGTATTGGGGGAGACGGCTCCCATCGGCGGCAACATCGTCATTGCCCAAATCGGCCCTCGGCCGCCTATTATGCCTCCCGGGGGCGGGGCGAATAGACCGCTCCCTCCGGGCATCATCAACCGCCCGCCGCCTGGATTCTATTACTATCCTCCAGGGAAAATGGATATTCCCGTTCCTGAGTGGGGAGAGGCTGTCCGGCTTCGGGACAAGCTTCAAAAGGCCAATGGATTGGATGCGCGGACGCGGCAAGAATTGGAGCTTCCGTGGCCGTGGCTTGAGATGAAGCGTGGCGAGCTCGAAAGGGAAGCTCGTAACCTGGATCGAGCTTGGGAACGGATCCGGCCGGGGATCGAAATCGCTATCAACGCCTACATCACCGAATATTGGAGGATCGTTGAGGAGAATAAAAACCTTCAGGCCGACATACTAACCTATCAAACCTATTGCAGCCGAACGGTCCCTCCTGAGGATCTCGGTTGGGCCCAACGAGAGTGCTTGGACAAGTTCAATGCTCTCAAGAAGCGGGAAAGCGACCTCATCGGCGCCGATGAGGCTAATACCGCGAATTTCGCTAGCGCTGAAGAAGGACGGGGATGATGACGCGCCCCTCCCTCTAGGATGGAGCCCTGATTGGGAACGGATTCCCTCCACGGACGGAAAGGTCCGCTGGAGAGACCCGGACGGCAATGTCTGGACATGGCATTCGGACCCATCGGACAGGCACGGACGCGGGGGGGACCATTGGGATGTGGGAACTCCGGACGGCAGACAGTTCTGGGTGGATCCCCAGACGGGCGTATGGCACCCCAAATAGGCGCGCGGGGTACAGGAATTGGCCATGAATTGCGATAAATGCGGTGAAGAGCGCAGTCTCCGGGAACACCGCTTTGTAAAATGCGATAAATGCGGAGCGACTGTCCGGGATTTCTTCGAGCGCCCTCCGGGGGGCTGGAAACTCCGCGTCGTCATTTCCGATGGAGGTGAGGAGGTCCGGATCACTGGGGACAGAGCGGGACTTGAGTATCTTGCCAGTTGCGCGCTCGCGGCCGCGGGGCGTTTAGGCCCGGATGGTCATTTCCATCTTGATCCTTTGATGTACAACCTGAGCGAAGGTTCCGTCCCCGTCCTCCTGGAGTTCGACGCCGATCCTGACGGTAGAATCCCACCGGCAGCTTCCGGGAAAAAACAAAATTAGTTTCTTCCGAAGGTGGAAGGCGGCATTAGCCTGAAATCGTCAGTTGGCCGCCGCGGCCGCGCCGACGCAAGGAGCGCTGTATCGCGAGACCCCCGCCGGGTCGGCCAAGACCGAGGCCGCGACGAATCTCGGCCTGGGGGACACCCTGCGCACCGGTCCCAACGGGAAGGCCGATTTAAACCTCAGCAACGGCCATCGCGTGCGCCTGGAGGCGGGGACGACCTTGACTCTCGGCCAAGACGAACAGGGGCGTTCGCTTTACGACGTGATCAGCGGACAAATCCGTTCGGCGATCCACTGCGCGACAGGCGGGTCGCCCTGCGCGCTGCAGCGCGCCTTTCGTTCCCGCAGCGCAATGCCCGACGCGACGGCCGCGGTGCGCGGCACCGAACTGGCGCTGGCGGTGCCCGCGTCTGGGCCGGTGTCCTTTCGAATAACATGCCCGAAGAGCCCCCGGAAATTCCGGCGTTGAAGCCTAAGGCGGTCCCGTCCTCCCCGGGCCCCGGGGGGCAAGCGGCGTCGTCGGGCGGGGGCCTCCCCTCGGGCGGGAAGGCCGATAGGGGCGACCCCGATCCCGGATTCCGGCGCGGGGCCCCGAAGGTTTCCGGTCTGCGGCCGATCGATTGGAACAAGACTCGTAATAATTCTCGGAGGGGTTCGTCGGGAACGCGAGCCGCGATCACCGCCCCCGCCGGGAAGGCGGCGAGTGAGAAGGAGAGCCGCCGCAGCAGTCTTGATTTCGTGCGCAAAGACGCCGACGGGACGAAGGGATCAGCGGCTTCCCCATCCGGAGGCGGGGATGCGTCCGCGGCCGGAGCCGGCGGCGGTTCCGGTGCCGGCGGGGGCGGCGCCGGTCCCGAGATTCCTGACGGGGAGGTGCCGCTGGAGTCCCCGGTAGACAAGATACGGCGGCTTTCCGGTGAGATCGCCTCGCAGAAGAAAAAGGCGGCTTCCGAGAAGAAGAAGGCCGAGATCCTGGCCGCGACGGGGAACCATCCGGCCGCCGTTTATCATTACGAGAGAAGTAGAAAAGCGGAGAAGAAGGCGGATGCGCTCAACGACGAGCTTCAAGCCGTCACCACGGAACTGACCGATCATTTCGAGCGGAATTCCGGCGCCCCATCAGCCCAAAATGGGCCTTGAAAAAGGGAGGCCCGAGGCGTACTCTATCGAGGATGGGTCGAGGAATTTCTCTCTTGGCCGTGCTGCTTTTGCCGATGGCCTGGGTTTCGGCGGGCGCCGAAGACGCGCCGAAACCGGGTCGGGCGATCCGCTCCGGCGAATTCGTCTACCTCCATATGCCGCGCGCGCTGGTCAACACCATCCGGTCCCCCGGTTGGGCGAAGAACGCTCCGGAATCGGTCGCGGCGGCCGGCTCTTTTAAGATTTCTCCGCTGCGTTCCTTGATCCGTTCGCCGTTCAACATCCTGACCGCGGTCGACGCCGAGGGTCAGACGCGGGAAGTCGAGGCGAACGAGGACGAGATAAAACTGCTGCGGGAATTGGGCGCGGAATCCGCCGGAACGGGGGGCTACGCGCTTAAGCGCTTCCTGCGCCTAGAGTTGAAGAACCCGTCGAAATCGTTGACGATCACCGCGGGCGAGTCGTCCTTTCCGTTCGCCGTCGAATAGCGGGCGTCAGTCCCGTTTCTTCTTTTCCGGTTGAATCTCGCGCGGTTCGTTTTCATGCACGCCCGTTCCGAATCCCGGATCCTCTTCCGAGAGCATGAAGGTTCCGCCGCCTTTCTTCAGCGAGAGGGTGTTCGCCTTCCGGGAATCCACCGTCCACTGCAGCAGGAGTTCCTTGTCCTTTCCGATATGCCCGTTGAGTTCCACGGAAAAGCGGCCGTTCGCGTCCGCGGTCGTCGTGGAGCTGGAATAGAAGACGACCGGCGGCGCGACGCCTTCGACGCCCTCGCGAATGATGTTCCGGCCCCCGAGAGCGATCGGTTTCTCCGGGACGGTGCGCCCCGCCCACTCCTGCAGCGTCCCGTCGAAGGAGGCCGTGAAGTCGCATTCCTTGCGAAAGGGCATCGCGATCAAATCGGCCGGAACTGAAATGACCGTGACCGGCACCAACAGCAGCATCGAGAAGATCCCCACGAGGATCGAACGCGGATCGGGATCGCGCGTGAAGGTCGCGCGCGTCATGTACGGGAAGTGCCGGGCGCTATGTCGGGTCAATTCGAAGTTGAAGCCGCGGCTGCGGCAGTCGAGGCCGGTGACGCGCGCTCCGGTGATCTGCACGTGGACGCTCGAAGTCGGTTCGATCATCGACCGGACCTCGGGCGCCTGCTGCGCCGCGGCGGGCGCGGCGGCGACGATGGCGGCAAGCAAGAGGTGAAGCATGATCAAGCTTATAAAATCGCGTCCGATTTGAGATTCATTTTAGGGGAGGATGAGCTGGGATTCAGCGAGGTCCGTTAGCCTATAGCGACGGGTTCGCGCCCGCCGGGGAGATGGCGTTATGGATATGAATAGAAACGCACGAGGGGACGTGGACAAGCGTCCGTTGCTGCTCCTGGTCGACGATGATGAGGATTTTCTGACCGTGATGCGGGAAATCCTGCTTCCTCGCTACGACGTGATCACCTTGGGCGACGGCGGCGAGTTCTTCGAGACGGTGTTCGAGGTGAATCCGGACTTGATTCTTCTCGACGTCAACATGCCGGGCCCCGACGGATTCATCTTGTGTCGGCGGCTGAAGGCGCTTAAGCGCCTACGTTCGATACCGGTGCTGTTTATCACGGGAAACCTCAGAGATGAGGACTTCATCGAAAACCTCGATGCGGGCGGGAACGCGTTTTTGACCAAGCCCGTCGACACCGGCGAGTTGATCGACCACATCGAGTCGCTGCTCGCCTCGCGGACGTTTGTTCCTTTCGAGGAAGCTTCGCTACAATAGGGGCGTGCCGGCGTAGCTCAACGGTAGAGCACCTGTTTTGTAAACAGTAGGTTGCAGGTTCGAATCCTGTCGCCGGCTTCCTTTTCCTCATCGGGGCGTTCTCAGAGGGGCTAAACGCGGGGCTGAAATCGTTCTAATGGAAGCGTCCGATTCGCTATACTGGATCGGTGAAGCGAAAATCGCAAAAGCCGCGAACGAGCCCGTCTCCCGACGCCGGACGCATCCGGCACAAGGTGCTCGTCGTCGATGACGGCGACGACGAGAGGATGGTGCTCGGCGCGCTGCTGGAGGCGGAGGGATTCTCGGTTCTGCTGGCCCAGTCCGCCGGCGACGCCTTTGCGCTCGCGATCGATTCCTCGCCGGACGTCGTGGTTTCGGACGTCGCGATGCCGACTGAGGACGGGATCATTTTTTTGCGCAAGCTGCGCTCCGATCCTCGCACGGAATCGCTGCCGGTGATTCTCGTCTCCGGGTCGGCCAAATCCATCGACGAGCAGGCTGAGGCGCATGAATTCGGCGCCGACGACTACCTGACCAAGCCCTACTCGCACAAGCTTCTGGTGTCCAAGATTCGGACGGCGATTCGCAGGGTTTCCCATAAAGAGGTTTCCCAGTCGATTCTCCGCCTCGGCATCGCGGTGGATTTGGACGCCCGGACCGTTTCCTTTAAGGAAAAATCGATCCGCTTGACGCGCAAGGAATTCGATCTGCTCACGACTTTTTTGCGCAAGCCCGAACGGGTGCTGAGCATCCCCTATTTGCTGGAAACGGTGTGGGGATACGACCCGGCCCGGTACAACGACCCGGCGACCGTCCACTCCCACGTTTCGAGCCTGCGCCGCAAGCTCGGTCCCGCCGCGGCGGCGTGGATCATCAGCGTTCCCGGCTTGGGCTATCGTTTCTCGTCGACGCTTTAGCTCCCGAATAGGCAGCGGGTTCCGATCATGGGAATCTCCTAGGGGGCGTCGGTTTTATTCGCGTCCGGCATTACAGGGTTTTCGGCGATCGCGATCCACGCGAATGCGACCGGACTCGCGTTCGGGGCGCGGAAGGCGTGCATCCCGTAGTCGATGCCGGCGTACGAATCGGTCGCGCTCAGCACCGCGTCGCGGCAGCCGATCCCGCGCAGTCGTCGTACGAAGCGGTCGAGCGTCTCTCCCGAACCTGAGTGCGGCTGCCGGGATTCGACCCAGTAGACGGTGTAGGCATTTCGCGCGGCGCACAGCGCGGTGCGCGCCCAGGCGGTATCAAAGCGCTCGTCGCGCCGCGCGGCGTCTCCCACCGCGCGGCCGTTGAGAAGCAGCACCGCTTCGGCCGGAAGAAAATACCGATCGTGCGAATCCGCCCCGCGCCTGATTTCGGCCGCGCCGTGGTCGCGGATCGCGAACCCCCACGGTTGGATGCGGGGGGGTGAGGCGATGGCAACCCCGTCGATCACCGCCGCCGCGAGCGCGCCGCTGTGCATTTCCGAAGAGCCGCCGCTGGCGGCGGCCCAGGCCCCGTTGCGCAGCCGCAGCGAGGCCAGCGGCTCACCCGGTCCCGGCGGGCCGAAGGTCGCCGCCCGGGCCAAAGCCGGCTTCAGATGAAGATCGCGGCGACGCAGATCGAAGGCGAGGACGGTGAGCTCGCTTCCCGCGGAGGGCTTCCAGCGTACGAGCAGGGCTCCCGGGTGCGGCCGGTCCACGCTGCACCCGGGGAGGGTCCGGACGAAAAAACTCTCGAGAGGTATTTCCCCGCGCTCCCCGGCGGCGGGAGTGCGGCACCCCGCCGCAAACGCCGCCGCGGCGAACAACGAGAGTGCGGCCCACCGGGGAAATGGCATGCCATCAGCGTAGCAGACGGGTAAACGGCGTTCCTCAAGCGGGTCTCAAACGAAACTGAAATTACGGGGTTTTCAGGCGCCGGAGCAGGCGGTCTCTGGCGGCGCGTCCTTCTTCGCTCGTTACAACGGCGCGAACTGCTTTATATGGGACAAAGTCCGAGGAGGAGATCGGGGAATTTTAACTTTATTTCAGTCGGGGCTTAGGCGCAACCCCGGCCGCTCGGGTATGCTGATCACGACGGTGATCCGCTTGTCGGCACCGCGGGAGGCTTCCATGACCGCATTGACGCGGCAGCGGCGCAATAAGGCAGCCGTGAAGGAGAGGCCAAGGGGACCCACGATGTTCGTCGTCGATGACGACCCTGAAATGCTGATGATCATCGACTTGTCCCTCGACGGCTTGGCGGCGGGACAGCGCGTGATCGTCGAGAAGAATTCACGCATCGCGCTGGAGCGCATTCTCGATATCCGGCCGGAACTCGTGATTACCGACATGGGCATGCCCGGGCTCGACGGCGGGGCGCTGGCGCGCGCCATCTCCTCCGATCCCGCCTTGCGGGGCACCGCGCTGATCGCGGTGACCGGATTGACGGACGCAGACGTCCGGGAGACCGCGTTCGAAGCCGGGATCATGGAGGTGCTGTTGAAGCCGTTTTCCCCCGAGGAATTGCGCGCAAGCGTGCGGCGCGCGCTGGGGATTCCCGATGACGGACGGGGCTCGTTCCGGCGGCGGCGCAAAGACGGCTGAGGGCCGGGGGCGATTCCCCCTTTATTCGAGGGCGTCGATCCGCTATCATCGGGCCATGGCACAAGTAGACCGGCGGGCCCCGCTCGTTCACCTCAATTTGCGCGTGCGCGGCATGAAGCCGTCGGCGACGATAGCGATTCAGGAGCGCTCGACCCGCATGGCCGCCGCCGGGGCCGTCGTCTACCGGCTCGGCCTGGGGCAATCCCCCTTCCCGGTCCCCGACTGCGTCGTCCGGGAGCTAAAAAAACACGCGCACGAAAAGGCCTACCTGCCGGTGCGCGGTTTGCCCGAACTCCGCGAGGCGATCGCCGCGCATCACCGAAAATCCTACGGCATCGACTGCGCCGCCAAAAACGTGATCATCGGCCCGGGGTCGAAGGAGCTGATGTTCCTGATGCAGCTCGTCTATTACGGGGACATCGTCATTCCGACGCCGAGCTGGGTCTCCTACGAGCCCCAGGCGCGCATCATCGGCCGGCAGGTCTATCGGCTCCCGACGCTGCGCGACAACGAATGGAAGTTGGTCCCCGAACAGATCGAATCGCTCTGCGACGGAGATCCGACGCGGCCGAGGCTGCTGATTCTCAACTATCCCGCCAATCCGGGCGGCGGAAGCTACAGCGATGCGGACCTCCGCGCGCTCGCCGAGAAGGCGCGGGAATTCAACCTCGTTTTGCTGTCGGATGAAATCTACGGGAAGACGCGCTTCGACGGCAAGCACGGGTCGATCGCGAAGTACTATCCGGAAGGTACGATCCTGAGCGGGGGGCTCAGCAAGTGGTGCGGCGCGGGGGGCTGGCGCTTGGGCTTCTTCATCGTTCCCGACCGTCTCTCCTGGCTGTTGGACGCGATGGCCGTCGCGGCGAGCGAAACCTTCACTTCCACCAGCGCTCCGATTCAATTCGCGGCGGTGCGGGCGTTTCAAGGGGGTCCGGAGATCGACCGTTATCTGCGCGCGTCGCGCCGGATTTTGCGCGGGTTGGGCGCGCTGCTGAGCTCGAAGCTTCGCGGCGCCGGGGCTCAACTCCCCGACCCGGAGGGGGCGTTTTATCTTTTCCCGGATTTCTCGATGCTTCGGACCTCGCTGGCGCTGCGGGGAATTCACACCAGCGCGCAGCTCTGCGAGAGGCTGCTGGTGGAGACCGGCGTCGCCGTGCTTCCCGGAAGCGATTTTGCTCGCCCGGCCGAAGAACTGACTTTGCGTTTGTCTTATGTCGACTTCGATGGAAGGCGCGCGCTCCAAGCGGCGAGGCGCCATCCGGGCGGCGGGGATCTGCCGGAATCGTTCTTCAAGAAATACGCCGCCTCAACTCTCGAAGGCGCGTCCCGCCTCTGCGATTGGGTTAAAAAATAAGAAGTTTTTAAGATCGGCATTTCCGTTGCTAGCCAATGGGGGTCCCTCATTTCCCGTCGGAGGAATCCCGTGACTTTACCGCGTCGCAGTTGGGCAGAGCCCTTCAAAATCAAAGCCGTCGAACCCCTTCGGATCACCACCCGCGAGGAACGCGAGGTCTGCATCCGCGAAGCCGGCTACAACACCTTTTTGCTCAAGAGCAAGGACGTTTACATCGATCTCCTGACCGATTCCGGAACTTCGGCGATGTCGGCGCGGCAATGGGCGGCGCTGATGATGGGCGATGAAGCCTATGCCGGAAGCGAGAGCTTCTACGAGATGGCCGACACGATCAAGGAGTACTACGGCTATGAGCACGTGATTCCGACGCATCAAGGCCGGGGCGCCGAGCATCTGCTGTCCCAGGCTCTGATTAAGAAGGGCGACGCGGTTCCCGGGAACATGTACTTCACGACCACGCGCCTGCATCAGGAAATCGCCGGGGGCATTTTCGTCGATGTCATTGTCGATGAGGCGCATGATCCGGAGAACCTGTTTCCGTTTAAGGGAAACATCGACCTGGCGAAGCTCGAGAAGGTGGTCAAAGAATACGGGGCGAAGAAAGTCGCTTATGTGAGCTTTGAAGGCAACGTGAACATGGCGGGCGGGCAGCCCGCGAGCATGCAGAATTTCCGCGAAGTCTACGAATACTGCAAGGAGCGCGGCATCCCGGTGATGCTCGACGCGACCCGGCTGATCGAGAACGCCTACTTCATCAAAATTCGCGAACGCGGGTACGAGAACAAGACCATAAAAGAGATCCTGAAAGAGATTTGTTCCTATTCCGACGGCTGCACGATGTCCTCCAAGAAAGATCACTTGGTAAACATCGGCGGGTTCTTGGCCGTCAACGACGACGAATTGGCCCGCAAGACCCGCGAACTCGTCGTCGTTTACGAAGGACTTCACACCTACGGCGGGATGGCGGGACGCGACATGCTCGCGCTCGCGCAAGGCATCCGCGAGGCTGTGGACTTCGATCACATCCGCGCGCGCATCGGACAGGTCGAGTATCTGGGCGAAAAGCTCATCGAGCACGGGATCCCGATCGTTCGACCGATCGGCGGCCATGCGATCTATCTCAATGCCAGGAAGTTCCTGCCTCATTTGGATCAAGAGGAGCTTCCGGCCCAGGCGCTCGCCGCGGAGCTCTACCTCGAATCCGGCGTGCGGGCGATGGAGCGGGGCATTGTCTCAAGCGGGCGCGCGAAGGACGGCAGCAACTACAAGCCCAAGCTGGAATTGGTCCGCCTGACGATTCCCCGTCGGGTCTACACGCAGGCGCACATGGACGTCGTCTGGGAGTCGATCGTGAGCCTGTGGGAACGGCGCGACACGATCAAGGGATTGCGCTTCGTGTACGAGCCGCAGAATCTGAGATTCTTTTTGGCCCGGTTCGAGCCGGTGGAAGCGAAGGTCCCGGCGGGGCGGGCGGTTTAACCCAGCCCGAGTTTGCGGCCGCCTGCTCGTCGGTGACGAGAATCGGCGCGACGCGGGAGCGCTCGAGAGCGTCGTAGAGTTCGATGTTCTGCGCGCCCGGGATTGCGAACGCGAACAGCGCGCGTTCGTCTTCGAGGGCTTTGACCGCGGGCTCCGACCCCCTGATTCTCACGCGGCGGGGCCGGGAACCGAGAAATTCGCGTTCCTGAGGCATTATCCTAATTCCCCGTTTGCTATTCTACGGGCAATGCGGATCTTTCCTTATCTGGCGTTTTTCGGGTTCGGTTCGGCGGCTCTGATCACCGAGACCGCATTTCATCGCGCACTCGTCGCGCTGATCGGCAGCACTACGCACGCGGCCGCGCTGAGCACGGCGATCGTGCTGGCGGGGGTGGCCCTCGGCTCGTATTTCGGGGGGCCGACGGCGGCGGGACGCCGGGAGGAGGCCCTCCGGCTGTTCGCGGGGGCGACCTTGGCGGCCGCGGCGTTTTCGGCGATGGCCCCGCTGACTCTCTTCGTGTTGAGCCGTTTCTATCGCGTTGTCGCTCCGGCGCTGGAGTCCTCCTGGGCGTTGGGTTTGGCGCAAGGGGTGTTCGCGGCCGCGTGCTTGTTTCCTCCGGCGTTTTTCTGGGGAGCCGCGTTTCCGCTGATCGCCGCGGGGGCCGGGGGACGCGACGACGGTCCGCGTCGGCGCGCGCGGTCGGCCGGGTGGCTGCATACGGGAAATACGGTGGGCGCGGCGATCGGCGCCTTGTGCGCGGGCTACCTGCTGCTTCCGGGGCTCGGGGTGCGGATGACCTTGATGTTGTCGTCGGTGGTGGGCGCGGCCGCAGCCTCGGCGGCGTTGTTCTGGGATTCTTTGGGTCCCGTGCTCCGAGGGGAACCGCGCCGGCGCTGGCGCCCGCGGGAGACCGAGGCGGAACTCGCCGAATGCGATTTCGCGGAGACGGCCGGTCTAGGACGCTTCGGCTTCGCCGCCGCGTTCGCGGCCGGGGCCGTCGTGTTGGCGCTGGAAGCCTTGGCCGTGCGTTTGGTGATCCTCTTTTTCGGGAATACCGTGATCGTTTTTCCGCTGATGGTCGCCGCGGTTCTTTTCGTGACCGGCGTGAGCGCCGCGTTGGGCTCGACTTGGAGTTCGAAGGAACTGCCGCCGCCGGATCGTTTGGCCTCGGTACTCTCCGCGTCCTTCGCCGTCTCGGCCGTCGCGTTGCTGGCGCTGCCGCATGCGCTGATCGGCGCGGCGGCATGGGCGGGTCCGGGCGCGTTTTCCGGACGACCGTATTGGGTCCTGCTCGTTCTGCTGGCGCCCAACTTCGCGATGGGCGCTGCGCTGCCGCTCGCGCTGCGCTTGACGACCGCGTGCGGACGGCGCGCCAGCGAGGCGTCGGGGACTTTGTACGCGGTTTTCGCGAGCGGTGCGGTTGCCGGAGCGGGAATCGCGGTCTTCGCGTTCGCTCCCGCGCTCGGCGTGCAGTCGGGATTCTGCGTTCTTGCCGCGATCAGCGCGCTCGTCGCGGGGACCGGCTGGCGTCTGTCCCGGGCAAAGACGCGCGCGTGGCGCTGGCGGGCGTGCGCGGCGGGGGCGGTCTTGGCGTCGGCGGCCGCGGTTTGGCGGCCGATCGGGTTCGAGGGGGTGTATGCCCGGCGGATCGCGGGAGCCGCTCCGGTGAGCACCTTGTATCAGCATGACGGGCGGCTCGGGACGTCGACGATTTTGGAGTTCCCCGGTTATCGCGGATTTTTCCTCGATGGAATCGAGGAGGCTTCCAATCGCTTTTTCCAGGTTCAGGCCGCCAAACTGCTCGGCGCTTTGCCGCCGGCGCTCCAGACGGGTCCGGGGCTTAAATCCGAACTGATTATCGGATTCGGCGCGGGCGCCTCCGCCGGCGCGGCGCTGCACTCCGGCCTCGTGTCGACGCTTGAGGTCGTGGACGCCAATCCCGAACTCAGCGAGATCGCCTCGCGCTTCGAGGCGGAAAACGGATCTCCGCAGTCCCATCCGGGATTTCGGGCCCATCGAGACGATGGAAGACATTTTCTTCTGCGCAGCGGGAGGCGGTGGCAGGCCATCGTGGTGGACGCGACCCGGCCGCTCGCGTACGACAGTTGGTCGCTTTACACGCTGGAGTTCTACCGTCTTGTTCGAGAGCGTCTAAGTCCGGACGGCGTTTTCGCGCAGTGGATTCCGACTTCGGAGCTTTCCGACGCCGCGTTCCGCTCGCGCGTGCGCACCTTTATGGCGGTGTTTCCGCACGCGTCGCTGTGGAATGTTCCGGGATCGGGTCAGTCGATGCTCGTAGCGACTCCCGGCCCGCTGAAAATCGATCCCGCCGCGCTGCAGGCGCGGCTGGACCGCGCCTCCGCGGAACTCGAGGCCGAGCGGTATCAAATTGCGAAGGCCGAGGATTTCGCCGATTTCTTCGTCGCCGGAGAAGAGAGGCTCGCCGCGTACGGCGGAAAGGGGCCGCTCGACACCGACGATCTGCCGCGCTTTCAGCGGCTCGCGTTGGCGCGTCCCCGCGGTCCGGGGCTTTCATTTTCCTTGATGCAGGAAAACCTCTTCGGGGACGAAAGGCGGTTCGCCGCGGCGCGCGCGCTGCGGCGCTATCACGCTCATGGAGACCTCAACGCGCTCGCCGAGGCCTATGCGATCGACCCGTCCGACGGGAACGCGCGGTATCACGCGCGTTCGGTGGCGGGCACCGAGTATGAGAAGCGGTTCCCCGAGAAAATCGCGTGGCTGGGGAAAATCCGCTCGGGCCCTCGCAGCGAGGCCGCCTCGGCCGATCAGATCCGGCTTTTTTTCGAGATCGGAGACGCGAGCGCGGCCGCGGCGTCGTTGGCCGAGGCTCGGCGGGATTGGCCCGACTCGGAGCGCTGGGCGGCTCTCGCCGCTCAGGTGACGGCCGGCCGCCGGGAGCAGCACGCGCGGACCCGCGAGGCGCTGCTGGCGCGCTTGTCCGTTTTCGACGCGAGCGCGGCCGCGTTGGAGCAGGAAGCCTTTTCTTTATTCCTGCGCGAGGATTTCGCGGGCGCCGAGAAAGCCTTGCTCGCCGCGCTCGAGCTCTATCCCGAATCCACGAGCGCCTTGGTCAATCTCGCCGATTTGAAGGCGCATCGGGAAGACAAGGCGGGGGCCCTCGAGACGCTTAAGCGCGCGCTCGCGATCAATCCGTTTTACTCCCCGGCGCTGCATCGCCTCTCCCGCGTGCTCGCGTCGGAGGGGGAGGACGCGCGCGCGCGTTGGCTGGAAGGCCGCATGCCTGCCGGTTCGGACCGCCCTCCGTACTACCCTTGCGGGGAGTATTGTCGCCCGTGGGCGGATTCTTGGGCGGCGGGCGGGTGACCCGCCTGCGGCTGGACGGGATTTTGCTTCCCTGGTATAATCGCAACTGCCGCAAAATGAAACACTTTTCGATGACTCGAGCGGGCTTCGCCATTGTGATCGGCGCGTTACTGATCGTAGGCTGCAAGCCCCCGAAGTATATCCGCTACCGATCGGAAGCGGGGGACATCGCCATCCAGGTTCCCTACGGTTGGAGCGTCTATCTCGACCGTCAGGGAAACGACTTCTACTCCTATAATTTCGTCGGTCCGTTCGAACCGGATTTCTACCGGGGGGTTCCCTCTTTGAGCGTCCGTTGGTACAAGACCGCGGCGACGCACCGGATGCGCATGGGACTGAGCGAGACCTATTATTCGGCCGACGATTACATCGCCACGACTCTTCGCGAGGTTTACGGGCGCGAGCGCTTCATGAAAACGGAGGTCCAGGAAGTTTCGATCTCCGGCTGGCGCGGCAAGCATTTTGTCGTGGTCTCTCCGAAGCCGGCCGAGAAGGGCGAGCGCTACGGCGTCTCGACCGAGCGCGGAGGCAAGGAGACGGTCGTGCTCCGCGAGCACGCCTACGCGGTACTCCCGATGGACAACGGTTTTTACGTGATCATCTATCCGGCGACCGCCGGAGGCTACGCGAAGTACGCCGACCGTTTCAATCACCTGGTCAACACCTTCAAGGCGCTCAAGGACGGGCCCGGCGGGCCCGCGGTTAAATCGTAACGGCGAAGTTTACGCGCCTCGGGCGCGCCGCTCACGGTTTTGCTTCGCAAAACCGCGAGCTCCAACGGCACGGAACGGCCGCTCCCGCGCATCACGCGCCTGCATGCAATTCGATGAATCCCTTCGGGATTCCATTTTCAGCGTGGAGGCGCGTAAACTTCGCCGTTCTTTTTAGGAATTCCCGCCGAGCGGGACCCGCACGGTTTCGACGCCCTGCGGGGTGGGGATCTTCTCGTCGTCGAAGTAATACTGCACGCCTTCGATCATCGCCTCGGACGAGTCGGCTTCTTTGGAGAAGAAGGCGCCTCCCATCAAATCGTAGCCCTCGACCGCGGCGCGCTGTTCGTCGTTGAGCGCGAGGTAGCGCTTGGCGTACTCCGAGTCCCGCTTCACGCGGAAGTAGTAGTAGCCGGGCCGCTTGCCGGCATGGTCGACGTCTCCGCCGAGTTTCTCGGGGTTGAGGACTTTAAACAGCGAGAAGGGTTCCTCGGGGTGCGGGATCATCTGGATCTGCGCCTTGTAGCCGAGAAGCCCGAGACTGTAGTCGTAGCCGTAGAGGTTCGTGTCGGCTCCGGCGCTGACGAGCTTCATCCCCTTTTCCACGGCGAGCGCCATGCCTTTGAACGCCGAGATGTAGGAGAGCTCGAGCTTCTTCGCCTCTTCGTTGTAGGCGGCGTAGCCCATCGAGACGTAGCCGCGGCCGGGCAGCGGCGCGAGAATCATTCCGCCGATCATCTCGCCGGCGGCGTTGCGGTACCAAACGCCGTGCCACTCGACCTTAGCCGCTTCGAGCTGCTTGCGCGCCCATTCGGGATTGACGTGTTCGGTGCCGCCGGCCTTGCCGACGACGTATTTCTTGTAAAGCGGATACCATTCGTCGAAATCGGCCTGAGTCATGCGCTTCATTTCGACCTTCAGGTCGCCCTTCTCCTCGGCGTCGCGTGCCCGGCGCAGGCGCTTGGACAGGCTTCTGCGTGATTTGGAGCTCAGACCGTTGAGGAACTCGTCTTCGGTCGTGGCCGGCCGCACCCAGCGCACCCACCGGGGTTTTAGGTCCCAGCCGTCGGCCTGCGCATTCTCGTCGAGCAGGGCGCGGTTCGGGTGACGGATGTCGATGACGTCGGCGCCGAGGGCTTTGACGCGGGCTTCGTATTCGGGCTTCCACTCGCCCGGGAGGAACTTCGCGAAATTGAGGCCGCGGGGGCTGGGGTTGATGCGGGATTTGAGCCAAGCGTCGGAGCCTTCGGGCGCGTCGGGATCGGCGGGGGGGCCGCGGTCGGAGTCGACCTTCTTTTCGGCGGCGGTGATGACGACATCGACCTTCGCGCTGAGCCGCTCGCGGTTCGCGCGGGCTTCGTCGGCGGTTCGCCCCATTCCCGTCAGCATGCCGACGCGGTGGTTGCCGCCTTCTTCCTGGGAAACGACGGCGTCGCCCGGTCCCATCCAGGTCCGGAATTCGAAGAGCCCCTTGTCGCCGCGGATCGCGTCTGCGCCGCGAATCTCGGCGATGACGCCGCTCTTATCGGGGAAGCCGAACATCCCGTCCAAATGGGTGCGGGGCTTTTCGGACTTAAAGGGCCGTCCCGGAATGCCGGCGGCGATGTGCAGCGCTTCCTCGACCAGATCGATTCCCCAGACGGCTTCGACCCACTGGGCCACGTAGGTGCCGCCGAGCCGGGCGTTGGTTTCGATGATGCGCGGTTCGCCCTTCGAAGTCATCTTCCCTTCGATATGAAAGACCCCGTCGGTCAGACCCACGGCGACCGCGGCCTTGACCGCGTGATCGCGAAGCGCCTGCTTCTTGTCGTCGGACAGGCGGCTGGGCAGGTTCGAGCCGGTGGCGATGAAGCGGCCTTCCTTCGTGGGCCAGTTGTCGGTGACCGAGGGTTCGAAAACCGGTTTGCCGTCGACCAGGGCGATGTCGACGTCGACTTCGTCGCCGTCGAGGAACTCGTCGAAGATTACGCCGGCGGCGGGGTCGAAGGCGGGGTCCGTCGCGCGTTCCGCGGTGACCTGCTTGAGGATCTTGGCGTAGGCCTCACGCGCCTTCGCCGCGTTGTCGACCACGTAGACGAACTTCGCCTCCGCGCCGGAGGCGGGCTTGAGAATCGCCGGGAAGCCCACGGTCCCGATGGCCTTCTCGAGCTGCGCTTCGCTCTGAACGCGCGCGCTGCGGGTGTTCTCGACGTCGGCCTTCGCGAGCTGCGCCCGGGTCGCGGCCTTGTTGCGCGCGATGACGGCCGCGCCGTAGGAGAAGGTCTTGAGTCCGAGTTCCTCGCCGAGCTTCGCCATCGTCGGAACGTCGTCTTCCCAGAAAGTGGTGATTCCGTCGAGCTTGCCGTCAAGGCCTTGTTCCGCCAGCTTTTCCTTCACCGTCTTGATCACCGCTTCGCGGTCGGTCATGTCGACGGGGATGTAAGCGTCGGCGTATTGGGCCGCCCAGGAATCGGGGTAGTCGACGAGGACGACCTTCACGCCCAAGGCCTTCGCGCGTTGGAAGATGAACTCCTTGCCTCTATAGCCGGCGCCGGCGATGAGGATGCGCTTGCCCTTGAGCGCGTCGCGGCGGGCGTCCTGCAGCAACGTCTGGATCCACGCGCGCGAGTGACGACCCTCGTCCTCGGGGTGGAACTTGTCGAGCTGCATCTGGCCGCCGGAGTCGAGATCGTTGACCTCGATGACCATCGGGATGATTTCGCCTCCCTTGCGGTGCAGCATCACGTCGAGTCCGATGAAATCGGTCCGCGCGCCTTCGGGGATTTCACCGCGCGCGCGCATCGCGTCTTCGTTCTTCCACAGCGCGGTCAGGGTATTCTTCGCGAGCCGATCCATGCGGTCGGAAAGGGCGTCGAGTTGGGCGTCGGTGTAGCCGTGCTGCTCCTTCATCGCCCACAGCACGTCGTCGTAGCTCATGATGACGGCGGCGTTCTTAAGGTCGGCCTTTTCGCTTTCCGCGGGTCCCCCCGGTTCGGCGACCACCGGAACTCCGTAGGTGCCGGCGCGGACGAAGACGCCGGAGATCGTGGTCCCGCCCCAAGGCGTGCGCTGCGCGTACAGGCGGAGGTTGAAATCTTTTTTGATGTCTTCTTTGTCGGACCATCCCATCGTCGCGCGGCCGGGGATCGAGATCCGGACGTCTCCGTCGATGCGGTCGCCGCGCGACACGCGGGACCCTTCGGTCGCGGGAGGAGCGCGCGCGGACGCGGGCCGGGACTCGAAATACAGCGGCGGGGAGTCGATTCTCTGGTCGATGAGCACCGATCCGTCGGGGGTCATCATCGAGTCGTTTTTGAGCGCGATCACGTGGGCGACGATGTCATCGACCTGCGAGGTCTTGAAGAATTTGACGCCGCGGCTCGAGTGCCACTGGGGTCCCGAGGGTTTTACGACGACCACGTCTCCGAGCTCCGCCGCGTTGTCCTCCAGGTGCTTCGCGATCGTCGCTCGCAGCGCGGCGGCGTCGTCTTCCAGCGGGGCCGCGCTTTGCGTTTTCGCATCCCAGGTTTTGGAGAATTCAGCGAGGGATTCGCGGCGCGGATGCTCGGAGAGCAGCAGGCTCAGGCGTATCGGGACCGATTGTTCGGCGGCGTCGCCTTCGGCCTCGCTTTGCGCCGCGATCATCAGCCCGGTCAAAAACTTGTCGTTGGTGACCTGCTCGAGTTCCACCGAGCTCGACATCCGGTGCTTGGCGCCGCGCTGGAGCGGCAGCCCGTCGGAGCGGTCGTTGGATCCGGGCGTGAAGTAGTTCGCGTCGGCGCGCACGCGGCGGGGATGCTTGTAGGTGACGATCGTCGCCTGTCGGCCGTCGGCGTCGAATTTGACGGCCTTGCGCACGAAATTCACGCGCGTGCCGTCGGGGTCGATGCGCTGATCCACCCACGAGGGATCGAGCACGAGGTGGAAGTCCTCGGCCGCCTGGCGGCCGCCCTCTCGCGAGATCGCGAGTTTGTAGACCGAGGCGGGCGCGTAGAACGCGACGGTCGGACGATCCTGCGAGGACGGAGCGTCGTCCTTGCGCGTTTTCACCGGCGGGAGGCCGAGCCGCGCGAGATTCTTGTCGAGTTTCTTGAGTTCGGCCTTCTCCGCGCTGAAGAAAACGCCCAGCGCGCGGTCCGGGAGGAATTTAAGCCAACCCAAGCCCTTCGGGAGCACCGGCGCGGCGCGATGAACCTTCCAGGTCGGGATGTCGAGTTGGCGCGCGAGCAAGGCGCGGCCTCCGAGGAGCATAAGCCCCCAGACGCCGAGCACGGCGGTCATCACGATAAAGGCCGTCTGCGACGGCGTGGCCGCCGCCGTGGTGAAGATGTCGAAAATCTGACTGAAGCCGATCAGCGCGACCGAGGCCATCACGCCGGTGGCCATTTGGATGAAGCCGTTGACCGGGCTGACCTGGTCGTCCGGGGTGAGCGATCCGATCAGGCCCTTGAGCTTAAGCGTCGGAACCACCGAGAGCAGGCCGAATACGAACGCGCCGGTGTAGGCGAGGGTCAGGTTCGTCCCGATCATCGGCAAGAACGCGGCGAGCGACAGTCCTCCGAGCAGCATCCAGCGCAGCGTCGAGCGCTTCGCGGCCGCGTCGGCGTCTTCGCGGGAGAGCGTGCCGTTCTTGACGCGTTTTTGGACGCGGCTGTTGCCCCACATGTTGAGCAGCGCGCCGATCATGCTGCCCGCGCTGTAGAGACCGACGGTCCAGGCCTGAATCTCTCCCGCCGCGGTGGCCGCGGCGGTGGTCATCTGACCGGCGGAATCGAGCAGCACGCTCGGGTCCATCGTCTGGCCGACGACGAAGAAGCCGAAGGCCGGGGCGATCGCGCCGTAAAGGAAGAGGTTGAGCATCAGGTAGCCGGCGTCGGTGAACGCGGCGGTGCGCAGCGCTTTGTGGCCGAGAACGGTTTTCTTGCCTTGCAGGAACCGCGTCCAGACGAGCTTCAGCGCCTGAGCAACGGTTTTTCGTTCGGGTTTCGCCCCTTCGAGTCGTTGGACGCCCGCGTCGGAGGGGAGCTTCAGGAATTTCGCGAAGAACAGGATCGCGAGGCCGAGGATCACCGGGTAGGCGCCGAGCGTCCAGGCGAAGGTCCCCGTCGCGCTCATGACGAATCCGGCGAGGATCGGCGCGCCGATGCCGGCGAATTCGACGATGAATTGGTAAAGGTTGTAGAAGCTTTCCAGCAGACGTTGATCCTTGCCGAGCAGGAGTCGGGGAATCGAGGCGTGCGCGGTGATCGTCATGCCGGTGAAGAATCCGTTGATCGCCATCAACGCGGCGAACGCCGCGTAGCCTGCGGGGCCCGCCGTGATCATCCCGGTGAGCAGCCCCGCCACGAGCAGGCCGACGGTGAGCGCCCGTCCGACCTCCGCGCCGAGATAAACCTTCTTAAGCCCGTAAATCTCGGGGAGAACGCCGCCGACCGCGTTGCCGACGGTCCGGCCCACGATTCTGAATATCGACATCGACGCGTAGACGCTGAAGGAGCCGAACGCCAGCTTGATCAGCGGCGGCATGCTCTGCCCGTAGAATTCCTGGGCGATTTGCGCGATCGCGAGTCCGCCGATGAAGGCGACGACGGACCCGGTCCAGAGTTTCGGGTCCGCGAAGGATTCCAACGCCTTGCCGCTCTTGGCCTTGAGCCATTGCGCTGGGGATTTCAGGAAGCGGGGGGCTTCGGCTTGCTTCCCTTCGGCTTGTACCGGAGGAGACGCGGCGTTGAACGCCTGCTCGATGGCGTCGTTGGCCGAGGTCTCTTTGGATTCATCCGCTCCGTTGACGGTTTGTCCGGGACGCTGCAGCAGCACCTTGCCCGGGGCGAGCCGTCCGGCGCGTGCGGTGTTGGAAACCGGGGCTTCGACTCCTCCGGCGGCGCGTTGCCGGGTGAATAAAGTTGAGAGCGCGGCGGTCAGGTTTTCGCCGGAACGGATCTCCTTGACGGGCGCGCTCTGCGCCATCTCGGCGACGGCGGTGACGGCGCGCTTGACGGTGGTGCCCGCCTTTCGCGCGTCCTCGGCGGTGGGCGCGTCGAATTCAGCGGGAGCGGCGGTTTCCTCAGGCGCCGCTTCCGCGCGAGCGGGAGCGGAGCGGGACGGCGCCGCGCGGCCGGGCGCGAGGGTCCGGGCCGCTTCGGGAGTGATCGCGGGAGCCGTCCGCTGCGCGGCGGCGGCCGAGGGTGTATTTTCAATCTGCGAAAGAACGACATTCCCGGCTCCGGGCAGCGCGCTTTGAATGGCAAGCGGGCCGACATCTGCGCCGACCGACAACGAATTTTCCGCCGTTCCGGCATTTTGAACCGCGTTGCCCGTGGTTCCGACGGGCTGCGAGCCCACGGATTTGGGAACCGGCCCCGTCACTCCGGCGAGAAGGCGATACGGTTCGACGCCCGGCGCCAGCGCGATCAGGGCGGCCGCGAGCGTAATCGCTATTGTTTTTCGGAAAGAAAGCGACATGCGATGATATTATGGAAGAGGGTTCAGAAACCCTCCAGGGCTTTTTTACCCGGATTCGAGCGTAGGCCTGCCCCGCCGAAATTTGGGCCCTAGGACCCAGCCCCCCTATTTTGTCGCCATTTGGTAAAATGGAACCCCCTATGACCTCCCAAGCTCCCGCCCGATCGCGCGCCTCTTCCTCAAAACAAGATGTCCGGGTGGTCCTTTCGATGCGGGCCGCGCCGGTGGACGCGTATCGCGCGCTGACATCGGCCCGGGAATTGTGCGTCTGGTTGGCGGACCGGGCTGAAACCGACGCCCGGAGCATGGGTCGGATGCGCATCGTGTGGCCCAAGGCGGACGGGGTCGAGCCCTGCGAGGCCAGCGGCGTCTTCGTGGATTTGGAGCGGGCGTGCAAGGTCGCGTGGTTGTGGGACGACCGCACCCGGCCTTCCGGCGTGCCGCCTTTGGTTTCGGTCTTCATCGAGGAACGCCCGCGCCGGATGGGGAGTACGCTGACCTTGGTGCACGCCGGTTTTTCCGGCGCCGCGTCAAAGCGCGCGCTGCTCGATGAATTTCGCGCCCGCTGGGAGGACTTTTTGGCCAAGCTGCGGCTCTATCTCGACGCGGGGAAGACCTGCAAGAACGGGCGCTTGACTCTCTCCGAGCTGCAGATGCTGCTCAAGCGGGGACGCGCGTGAGCGCGGACGCCGCCGCCGTCATCGTCGCGGCCGCCGTCGTCGGGGCTTTGCTCGGGGCTCTCGGCGTCTACGCGCTTCTCTTCTCGATGAAGAAAAACGAGGACGCTCGCTTGATCCAGGACCGCGAAACGATGAAGGGGCAGTTTGCGAGCGTCTCCGCCGAAGTGATCGACCGCGCGACCGAGCAGTTTCTCAGGCTCGCCGAAAGCCGTTTAGAGACCCAAGGCGTCAAGGCCGCCTCGTCGCTCGAAGAGCAGCGGCGGGCCGTCGAAACGACGGTCTCGAACCTGCAGGAACGCCTGAAGGAATACGAATCGCTGGTGCGCGGCTTCGAGAAGGACCGCTCCCGGAAATATGGTTCGCTCGAGGAGCAGCTGCGAAAAACCTCGGCGAGCACCGACGCGCTTCAGGCCACCACGGAGAAGCTCAATTCCGCGCTTTCCAATCCCCGGACCCGCGGGCAGTGGGGGGAGCGGATGGCCGAAGACATCCTGCGCGCGGCGGGAATGGTCGAGAACGTCCAGTACAAGCGCAACCGCACGCAGGACCACTCCGCGAGCCGGCCCGATTTCACCTTTCTGCTCCCCGACGGCCATACCTTCAACATGGACGTCAAATTTCCGCTCGACAACTATCTCCGGATGGTGAACGCCGGCGCGGATGAAGAACGCGACCGCTTTAAAGCGGAATTTCTCAAGGACGTGCGCAATCGCGTGAAGGAAATCACCAAGCGCGATTACATCAAGACCGAAGACCGGACGCTCGACTACGTGGTTTTGTTTATCCCCAACGAGCAGGTGTACGGCTTCGTGCTCAATGAGATGCCCGAACTCGTCGATGAATCGTTGAGCAAGAAGGTCATGCTCACCTCCCCGTTCTCGCTCTACGCGGTGCTCGCGATCGTCCGGCAGGCCCACGAGAATTTCCATTTTAGCGAAGCGACCCGCGAGATCGTGCGCTCGATCGTGCTCTTTCGTCAGGCGTTCGATAAGTTCAAGGGCCGCTTCGAGAAGGTCGGGGAATTGCTTGATAAGACCGCCAAGGCGTACGGTGAGGTCACCGGCCCCAGTTATAAGATGCTCGACCAGGCCGCCTCGCGGATCGAAAAGATCGAAGGGGAAGACGATGCGGAGGACTCCGAGGATTCCTCGCACGCCTCGTCCGCCGGCGCTTCGCCCGAGGTATAATCGGTTTCGATGACCTCTTGGAAGAAACAGGTTTTCGCGGAGCATCCGACGATCCGTCCGGAAACCCGCATCCGCAAGCAGATCGACGGGATCGAGAAGCTGCTCGGACTGAGCTTCCGCAACCGCGTGCTGGACCTCGGCTGCGGCGCCGGCAGTCAGACGATCGAGCTCGCTCGGCGCAGCTACCGCGTCGTGGGAATGGATACCTCCAATGACGCGCTTTCCATCGCCCGGGAGAACGCCAAGGCCGAGAAACTGACGGTGCATTTTCACAGCGATAAGATGACTCGGATTCCGTTCGAGAACGAATTCAACGCCGTCTTGAACCTGCGCAACCCGCTCGGCTGTCATCGCACCGACCGCGAGGATCAGCGCTGCCTGGAAGCGATTCGCGGGTCGATGCGGCCCGGCGGCCGCCTGCTGCTCGATCTGCTTAACCGCGAATGGATCATTCGGCGGCTCGGTCCTCACAATCACGTGTTTGATCTCCGCACGGGACGGCTGGATTGCCGGGGATTTTCCGCCCGGGGCGGTTTGGCTCACGCGCGGGAAAATCTGCGCATCTATTCGCTGACCGAGATCGTCTCCATGCTCGAGCATGCCGATCTCCGCTTAAGAGACGCTTACGGCGACTACGAAGGGAAGGCGTACGGCTTGGAATCCCAGCGGATGATCGTCGTGGCCGAGCGCGGCCCGGAATCCAAGAAGCGCGTCGTGCGCCCCGACGACGGCCTCGAACGCGCGCTGCGCATCAAGGGCCGCAAGCGCGGTTGATGCGGGCGGCTCTGCTGTTTTCCCTGCTGTTGAGCCCGATTCGGGCCTCGGCGTTTACGATCGACATTTCCACGTTCACGCTCGCCAACGGCTTCCGCGTCGTTCTCGCGCCCGACCGAAGCGTTCCGGTCGCGGCGATGTCGATGATCGTTCCAGTGGGGGCGCGTCGGGAGACGAAGGGGCGTTCCGGGTTCGCCCATCTATTCGAGCATCTGATGTTCGAGGGATCGGGACGCGTGAAGAAAGGGGAGTTCGACGCGATCCTGGAGAGACTGGGCGCGGAGAGCAACGCCTCGACGCATCAGGACGTCACCTTCTACTACGAGATGCTTCCGGCGAACGCGCTGGAAATAGCCTATTGGCTCGACGCCGACCGTCTTTCCGGCCTGGCCGTCACGCATAAAGGCGTCAAAACCCAGGTGGCCGTGGTCGAAGAGGAGAAGCGTCAGAACGTTCTCGAAGAGCCCTATATGCCGTCGTTGTGGGTCGGCATCCAGCGCGACGTCTTCTCGAATTGGGCGAATAAGCACGACACCTATGGGGATTTCGCGGATTTGGAAGCCGCCGATTTGGGCGACGTGAAGCGTTTTTTTTCCGATTGGTACTCTCCGTCAAACACGATTATCGCGGTGGTGGGCGACTTCGATCCGGCGGACGCGCGGGCGCGCGTCGAGAAGTATTTTTCCTGGATT
>PFUL01000067.1 GCA_002790095.1 Elusimicrobia bacterium CG_4_9_14_3_um_filter_62_55
GACGATGACCGGCACCGACGGGGATCTCGGCCCGCTGCGATTGTCGGGCCTGGTCGATCTGGTCGCGTCGACGAACACCGAAACCTGCGGGGGCAATGAACAGGCTTGCGGGGCGACGAACCAGGTCGTGTTCCGCTTCACGGACCGCGCCGGGAATCTCAAGTTCAAGGGTCCGTTCGCGATCCTCGCCACCGGCTGCGATCCGGTGCGCGGCGCAGCCTCCGGGAATTGGTCCGACTCCGAAATCTGGAACCCGCCGCATGTTCCCACTTCCTGCAACCCGGTGACGATCCCGGCCAATGTTGAGGTGACGCTGGACGGCGAGACTATCGTCTCTTCGGCGACGGTGGTTCAAGGGACTCTGAAAGCGCACCGGACGCTGAACAGCCGCTACACGATGGTCGGGGGGAGCCTCACGGTCGCTCAGGGCGGGTCTTTGGACTACGGGACGGCGGCGGACCCGGTGAGCTCTTCAGCCGCGTTGGTGCTGGCCTATGGAGAGTCGCCGGGACAGTACGGCTTGGTCGTTGAGGAGGGCGGACGATATTCCGCGTACGGGAATCCTCGGACGATCGCGTACCCGCTCGAGACGGATTTGGCGTCCGGATCGGGAGTTCTCAACGTCGTCGGCGACCCGACGGTGGATTGGGGCGCGGGGGATTTGGTCGCGGTGCTTCCGTCTCAAGGAGCGGGGACCTCCAGCGTTTTCGTCTCAAGCGTCACGGGGTTCTCCGGACAGGATATCACGATGGACGCTACGGCCGGCGCCGTTCACTATTCCTCGTGGTCGGTTTCCGCGGTGAATCTGTCTCGCAACATCGTCTTCATGTCGTCGGGTTCCTCGGCGCAAAATTCGCAGTCCTACGTCCTGATCCGGTCCACGGGCCTCTACGCGACGGCGCTCTACGGGGCCGAGTTCGTCGGTCTCGGCGCAGGCGCCGCCGCGACGGAAGGAGTGCGGGTCGAGGGAGCCGCGGCGAGCGCGTTCGTTTCCTCCTGCGTGTTCCGCGGCGGCGAGAACGGCCTGAGCGTCTTCCAGGCGACGAACGTGGTCGTGCACGCGAACGTCGCCTACGCCAACGCGGGTTACGGCTTCTTGTTTACCTCGGTAAGCCAGGCCACGCTCACCTACAACGCGGGCTTCGCCAACGCCTCCCAGGGCGCCCGGATCACCAACAGCGGCGGGGCCTGGGTCTACGGAAATCAATTCTCGGGGAACGGTCAATACGGGATGTCGGTCAACTCGAGCGGCGGGCATTGGATGCAGTCCAACCGCTTCACCGCCAACGGCAGCCGCGGCCTGACCTTCAGCGGCACGAGCGACGGCATCGCCGTTCTCGGCAGCACCGCCTCCTTCAACGGGAGCGAAGGCATCGCGCATCAGTCGACGAACGCCTCGCAGCTTTATGTGACGACCAGCGTGATCGTGGGCAACGGCGGGGACGGGCTGATGTTCGCGAACCGCAACCGCGAGTTCGTCATTCTGAACAACCGGATCGACGAGAACGGAGTAAACGGGATTGAATTTTCGACCGTGTCTTCGAGCGCGGTCGTCGTCGGGAACGCGATCGCCGGAAACTCCGGAGCGGGAATCCGCTTCGCTGCCGCCGGCGGCAGCACCTTGATCGGCAATACGATCCGCTCGAACGGAGGAGATGGAATCTTCTATGGGACTTCGGTCGCGTTCGAGCGTCTCGTGCTCAACGACATCGGCGACAACGCGGAAAGCGGAATCGAATTCAATAACGCGAACGAAGTAATGCTGATCAGCAATACGGTTCATGGAAACGACCAATACGGACTGTATTACCGAGGCGCGCAGCGGGTGTACTTCCAGGACGGCGCTCTTGGCTACGACGCGGCGGGAGCCTCGAATCCGAATAGCCCGGCCGAGGCCCATATCGATTCGGCGACCCTGAGCGGCATCGAACTCCGCAAGACCCGGATCAACCCCGCGGTCGGTCTCTCGACCGCGGGCATCACCGGAGCGGGGCGATACATCGCCGCCTTCTCCCAGAATTACGACACGGGAACTTTGCGTGTATACGGTTTTGTCCCGTTCGCGGCCACGGACCAGTTCGAGTACAACTTCGACGGAGAGTCGATGGGAATCGAGGTGAGTTCCGTCGTGGCCATGCGGGGCGACGCGTCGGCCTTTATCTTCAACAAGACGGAAGCGGCGAAGGGCGGCCTCTGGATCATCGAATTCGACGGAGCGGTTTGGTGCCTGCGGGAGCCGTTGGCTCCCGACGGGACCTGCGTGCAGACCTGGGCCACGGACTTTTCCGGCACGATCGGGACCCCGCCCCAATTCACGCTCAATTTCAACGACAATACGGCCGGCGTGAAAGGCGACTTCATGCATTTCGCGATCGCGGAGGGAGGCCGCGACCGAAATACCCAGAAAAAGATTCTTTTCGGCCCTACCGCAGCGAGTTATCGAAACGGGCGGTCGGGATTCGAGTTCTCCGCCGACTCCACCTTCACTTTGCGGGGCATTCCGGGGTTTCCGACGATCGTGGATACGATCGGACCCGGACAGCCGTACTACACGCTGCAAAGCAGCGGACCCGTCTATCTGGAGCACAGTTCGATTACGAATACCGATAACGGGGGTTTCTGGTTTTCCGGCGAGCCCGGCAGACTGTTTATCGCTTCGACGACTTTTGATTTTATGGGCGTCGAGCCGACCCTCGACGGCGCGTACATCACCTACGCGAGCGATTTGCCCGCCGTCGCCACGACCTTTTACGGCGTCGAATTCGCGGCGAGCCGTTCGACCGATCCCGCGCCCAACGCGTACAACATCCGTGTTGTGGGAGGCGGCGCCGCCGGCATCACCCTCCGAAAATGGTCGGGCTTGATGGGAGGCACAACCTGGCAATCGGATCCGCACGGCACGATCGCCTGGGCCCCCTTCCAGCCGTCCTCGACGACGGTCACCGCGACGGCGGTCTGGGAATCAAGCATCACCCATGTCTGGTCGGCGGCGGTCGATCCGGTCAACGATCCCGGAGTGTTTTATCGCGTGTTTATGTCTTCCGCGCAGAACTTCAGCGGGAGCGTCTTCTCCTCGACGACGGCCCGCGACGTCTACGACGCATCCGTGGAGGGTCTTTCGGCAAATACGACCTACTACGCGGCAATCTACGCCGTCGATGTCGGCACCGCGCCGTGGATGGGCTTGGAGAGGAAATCGACTTTGGCCAAGCCTTTGACCCCGCTGCCGGATCGGTTTTTCGACGTTCAGGGCGGGTCGATCACCGCCGCCTGGATCGGCTTGCCCGCGACGCCGGTCGAGGACTCTGCGGAGGGCTACCGCCTGGAGGCGTCGTCGACGAACTTCGACGGTACGGGCGTTTTGTTCAGTTCCACCACGATCGACATCGCCGTCTCGACGCTTTCCGTCGGCATAAACGGGGTTTCGCTGGAATTGAACACCACCTATTGGTTCCGCGCCGCGTCCGTCAACCACGCGTCGGCGCCGAACTACATCGACTTCGGCTCGACCGCGACGCTCGCCGCGGCGCCTTTCACTGCCGCCATCACCCAAGTGAATTTCAGTTCGGCGAGCCTGGCTTGGACCGACAACGGCAACCCGAATGGGACGGAGTACCGGACTCAGGCGTCGACGGCCGCCGATTTCTCGGGAACGAACGTCGGAAACGATTACTGGAGCGTTTCCACCTCTACCGACATGGTCGGATTGTTCGCCAATACCACCTATTATTTCCGCGTGCAGGCCCGGAACTGGAACAGCGTCGAATCTGCCTTCCTGGTGTTCGGCGACTCGGTCACTATGCCTTACGACGCAGCGAGCGCTGTCTCCACTTTCACCGCCGTGTCGGAAACCGCGATCACCGCAGCGTGGGACGCCAACGGCAACGGCCCCGGGACGCTTTACGAGGCCGTGTTGTCCACCGAGACGGGTTTTCAAAACGGAAATTCCGGGGATGTGCTGCGGAGCACGCGTCCCGAAGGCGCAACGACGGCCGATTTTACCGGACTCACGGCGAACACGACCTATTACTTCTCGGTGCGCGTCATCAGCCACGCGGGCGCGGCGGGGGCCTGGTTGGCGTTGGGTTCGACCTCGTCTCTGGCGGCCGTTCCGACCGCGGATCCCGAGCCGTTTGGCGCGGTGTACCAAAGTTCTGCCTCGGTGCGCTGGGGCAACGGGGGCAATGCCGTTTCGGTGACCACGTACACCGTTGCGATGTCCACGGGAAACACCTATCCGAATAACTTCAGCGCGAACGTTAGTTTCTCGACTACGCCGCAGGGTCCCGTTCCCGGAGCGTTTTTCAACACGCTGCAGTCGAACGCCACCTATTATCTTTTCGCCGCCGCGCTCAATCAGGCCGGAGCACCCACGGTCTTCAACCAGGTCGGGACGACGGTGACTTTCGTGAGTCTCCCGGCAACGACGGTGTCGACATTCCCGGCGGTTCATCTAACCTCGATGACCGTTTCCTGGGACCTCAACAACAACGTCGTCGGGTCTCGGTTTAAGATCGTGATAACCAGCGGCACGGCGTTCCCGAACTCCTTCCCCGGCAACGTCATCGTTTCCACGGACTCGGAGACCGGGCCGGTCGTCTTCTCGACTGCCGAGGGCCTGGTTCCCAACACCACCTACTATTTTCACGTCCGCACCCTCGCTCGCGATGGGACGCCCACATCGGATGCCGCGTTGGGTTCGACGGTGACGAAGGCCGCCGTGCCGCTGGCGGGGGGAGTCCCCTACTCCAGCGTGGGACAGACCGGCTTCGATTTGACCTGGCTGACGAACGGAAACTCTTCGGGGACTTCGTATGAGGTCGTCGCGAGCTCCGGTTCGTCCTATCCGAACGCCTTCAGCGGCAATACCGCGGTCTCCACCCGTCCCGAAGGCGTTCCCCTGCTGACGGTCGCGCCGTTGGCGGCGAATACGACCTACTACGCCTTCGTCCGGGCCGTCTCCCATGACGCGGAGGCGACCGCGTACACGGCCCTGGGTTCGACGTCAACGCGGGTGTACGCTCCGGTTGTTTCGGGAACCCCCTTCACCGAAGTGTTCCAATCGTCTTCGGTCGTGTCGTGGTCCTT
>PFUL01000076.1:0-507 GCA_002790095.1 Elusimicrobia bacterium CG_4_9_14_3_um_filter_62_55
CGCGCGATCGAAGCCGCCCTCGCCTAAGCCTCAGGTCGTCGCCCAGTGAAACGCCGCGTCGAGCTGCCAGGAAAGCTCGGCGATCGGGTGGTCGCCGAGGGCGACCGGCACCGGGTAGCCGCCGGGGCGGACCATTAAAGAAGCGGGCGCGTCGCCGATTCCGTAGAATTCGGCGATCGTCCGATTGTCCTCGTCATCGAGGTCGACGCGCCCGACGCGCAGCCGGCTTCCGAATTCCCGCAGGACCGACGGGTCCGAAAGCGGATCGTCCTGCTTCGTGTAGAACTGCAGGAGGACGGGAATCGGAGATTCCAGCACCTCGCGTTCGAAGTTGTCCGGCGTGATGAGCACGTAGTCGTAGTGGTTCATGGGATCCTCCATAACATGCATACGTGACACCGGCCCATTTTGTTCCGTTCCATCGGCCGGGGGGGGCGATTTTATTCGGATTTTCCCCCGATTTCCCGTTTAAATTCAGCAATCAAATCGCTAAACTCGTCGTATGAA
>PFUL01000076.1:540-26663 GCA_002790095.1 Elusimicrobia bacterium CG_4_9_14_3_um_filter_62_55
ACGGGTGTCCTCTTTCTGCGTTTTCTTCGTGATCGCGAGTTCGTCGGCGCAGGCCGCCTTGCCCGTCTCCGACGCGGCGTTTTCGGGCCGCCTGGGAGGGTTCCGAAACGCAATTTTGCTCGACGCGGCGCGGATCCGCCCGCGGGGGCTGGGCGAGGACATCGCGTATCGCTTGGTCACAGAACGCCTTCGGGGAACCGGGGTTTCGGACTCGTTCGTGCGGGGCGCGTTCGCCGATCCGGGCGTGAAGGTCGATCAACGCATCATCGACCGGTTCAACCGGCCCGCCGAAACCAAGCTGACCTGGGAGCAGTACCGGGCGATTTTCATGAAGCCGGAGCGGATCGCCCGAGGCGTCGAGTTTTACAAGGAGCATAAGGCGCTCGTCGACGCGATCGCGGCGGACACCGGCGTCGATCCTTTCGTCGTGCTCTCCATCGCCGGAGTCGAGAGCTATTACGGGCGCCATCACGCCCAGTTCACCGTCTTTAACGCCCTCTACACCGCGATTCACGGAGTGCCCAAGCGCCGGGACTGGGCCGCGAAGGAGTTGGCGGCTTACCTTAAGATGTCCTGGCGCGAGCGTTTCCCGCCGCATTCCATCAGCGGGTCCTACGCGGGCGCTTTCGGGTACACGCAGTTCATCCCGACCAGTTGGGAAGCCTACGCGGTGGATCGCGACGGCGACGGCGTGCGCGAGCCCTACGAATGGGCCGACGCGCTGGCCTCCACGGCGAATTATCTTCTGCGCAACGGCTATTCGCCGGGCGAGACGGATTTCTCGCGCAACGCAAGCGCGTGGACGGCCGTTTACGCCTACAACCACTACGAGTTCTATGTGCGCGTGGTGCTTGAACTGCGGGCGGCGCTGAAAGCGGAAGCCGCCGCCAAACCTTAGATCAATCCGGGAGTGGTGAAGGAGCGGAAGACCACGTCCGCCCATTCGCTTCTAAACGGCGTGAATTGAAACGGCGTGAAGGCCGTTCCCGCGGATTCGATGTCCCGCCGGCGGCGAACGGGCGGGAGATGGGCGAGCGGGTCCTCGGGTCGGCGCACGGCGGGCAGGTCCTCGAGGGGCTCGGGGAGTTCCACCGTCACGGTCTCGGTCCTCTCGTCGGATTGCTGTTCGCGCTTTCGCTTCAGTTCATACACTTCGCGCGCGAGTTCGCGCAGGGCGCGTTCGAGCAGTTCTTCTGAGGAAGACCGGTGTTCCACCTTGCCGCTCCAGACGGGAAGCGGGGAGGCCGCGGGAAACGATCGGCTGCGGTGGGACGCAGGGACCGCGACCGTGCGCGTAGGGCGCGGAGGGGGAGACGGAAAATAGGCTGTTGGGGGACGGCGGGAGATCGCGGATGCCGGGGATTTATGGCGTGGGATTTCGTCCGGTGCCAGGCGTAGAAGCGCCGCCGTCATGAGGCAGGCGGTTCCGGCGGCGAAGCAGCTTTTCGTAAAGCGACTCATTCGACCCTCGGTGTCGACAATACTCTAGCGGACCCGTGTTAAGGGCGTATTGCGGGAATTTCCAAAGACATCGCCGCTCTTGCGCGGGCGCTTCTCGAAAGCTATCTCATCTCATAGGGACATGAAGACCCGCGCGTTTCTTCTTTCGACGCTACTTCCCCTCGCCGCGGCATCCGGCTCGGCCAAGGAGTATGCCGCCTCGAGCGCGGCGGTGACCGAGGTCCCCGCCTCGACGGCGGCCGCCGGACCCGCCCGGGTGGAGCCGGTGCTCGGAGGGCCGATCCGCTTTCAACTGCGCTACGACGACCGGCGGAAGACGACTGCGGAGGTCACCTATCTGCTCCGTTGGGACATGGAGGACGTGAAGCGGCTTCCCCGCAGCGCCGCCCGTCTGGCGATGAACCCCTTCGGCACCGCGGAGCGAGCGGCCCGGGAGATGTTCAGCGACGTGGACATCGGGTTTTATTCGATGCGGTTTCGCCTCGGAAAATACCTGCCGCTGGATCGCATGCTGAGTCCGTTATCCTTCGCCTCGGACCGGCTCGAACGCGGGTATTCCGTGATGCGCCGGGGCACGGGCTACGATATCCCGCAAAGCGAGGCCCCGCCCCCGGAGTCTCGAAGTAAAAGGAGCCGTCGAAAACTCGATTTCGCCCCCGTCGTCGACAACATCGAACGGGATATCGTCCGGGAACTGCGCAGGGGGATCATCACGACCGGCTTCAACCTGGCGCTTCCCTCCGCGCGGGGCGCTTCGTTCGGTCAGAAGGAAGCGGTCGTGGAGTCCCTGCGCGAGGCCGGGGAACACTGGGAAGAAAAGATCGACTTCAGGCCGAAGCGAGCGCCCTAACGCAGCGCTAGAGACGCGACGACGGGACGGTGATCGGAGCCGTTCCAGTCGCCGGTGCGGCGCTCCACGACGCCGATGCCCGGTGAAACGAGGAGGTGATCGAGCGGCAGCAGCAGGATCGGCATCCCCTCGGGCCAGGTCGCCTGCAGTCCGAATCCGCGGCGGCTGTCGCGCAGCCCCGATGTTCGCAGCAGTCGGCGGAAGCTCGGGCTCCACGGGGTGGTGTTGAAATCCCCCAGCAGCACAACCTCGCCTTCCGCGGCGGCTTTCTTCGCGAGCGCACCCATCCGCGAGAGTTGGGCGTCGCGCTTGTCCAGGTGCTCCTGGGAGGTGGGGGGCAAGGGGTGGGTGGCGAAGAGGCTCAGCGGTCGGCCGCCGAAGTCCAGTTTCGCGCGGACCGAGGGGAGATAGCTCTCCAACGCGGGAAGAATCTCGGCGGAGCGAAACGGCTTTCGGCTCATCAGGGCGATCCCGAAGTTGTCTCCGCGCAGGATTTGCTCCCCGTGCGGATAGCGTTCCCGCAACCGGTCGAGACGGGCCCACCAACGATGATCCACCTCCATCAAGACGACCAGATCGGGATCCTCGGAGAGAATCCAATCCTCGACCTTTTCGAACTCCCGATTCTCCGTGAACACGTTCGCGAGAACGATCTTCAGGCGGGGGGCGTCGGCGTCCACGGGAACCTTGCCCCAAAGGTCTCCCGAAACGACGCCGATGTTCCAAAGCGCGAACAGGCCGAAGAACGCGGCTCGTTTGTGCTCCCGCAGGTACAACAGCAAGAGCGTGCCGGCCGCCAGGAGAAACCCGTAGTGCAGCGGATAGTGATTGAGCAATTCCAGCGGCCAGGGCGGGCGGGAAAGGGTTCGCGCCAATGACGCGGCGGCGACCAGCGCGAGAAAGGCGGAGGCAAGCCCCGCCGGGGAGACTTTCGAACGCATCCCCATCAGGATAGGCGACCGGGGAGTCCCCGTCAAGCGGTCCCTGGCGAGGGCGTCGGGCCGGGGCTATACTCTCGCTATGAAACCCTCTCTCGCGATCGCGCTATTTTTATCCGCCTCGGTGCTTTTCGCCGAGGAGAAAATCGAAGAGGCCCCTCCCGAAAAACGACCGACCTACACGATGGTGCGCGAGGATTTGGCCGCGCAGTTCAAGGACCATCCCGAGATGCTGGAAGGCATCAAGAAGAATCTGGGCGCGCTCGAGATCACCCGGGGTTTCGAGGACCTTCACGGGTATCAGATTCTCAAGACGGAGGACGGGAACGTGCTCGTCAATCTCGAATTGCCCGACGGGCGGGCCGTGTTCTACGACCCGAAAAAGGGCGAGATCGTCGAGATGGACCCCAAAAACCCCGATAAGCTCACGCGCCTGAGCGTGGAGCGCGGCCAGATTTCGCGCTCGGAGGACGACAAGCGCGACACGCAGGCCTTTATGAAGCCGTTCGGAGAGAAGACCCAGGAAATTCGCCTGGGCGGGGCGACGGGGCGCGTTTCCGCCGGATACGGGAACGGGCAATCACACGAAGCAGAAGGAATATTGGGCGCTGTACGGCGTCGGCGACGGGCAGACCACAGTTAAGCTCGGACGCTATCACGAAGTGATCCGATCTTGGCCTAAGGAAAAAATCGCGGGGGAGGGACAAACGGCTCGTCTCGATATCTCCGCGCATCATCGGACCGTGACGAACGTTCCGCTTTCCAAGGAATCCGGCGAAGACAGCCGCGCGATTCTCCGTCAGATTCGCGGAAAGTACTACCGGGACACCCAGGTCCCGAAAGTGGAGCTCTACGATTACGGCCCGCCGGTGAAGGTCGGCAAAACGGAACTGAAGCGCTTTGTCGACCGGGCCAGCGGGGATCTCTACGCGGAACACCTGGTGCACGGCACGGTGCGCTTGGTGCGTACCGGACGGCAAGCGGTGCAGTATCCGATCGAGTTCGACCCGCAGAACTCCCCGAGTCCGTCGGACCGCGTCGTTCGCCCGGAACTGACCCTTCCTCCCGCTCCGGAGATCGAACCCGAGGAAAAGAAAAAGCTATCGCGCGAGCCGACGGGCTTGCAGGTTTCCGCTCCGGAGGACGTCGGGGGAATCTTGGGCCGCGTCTTCCCCGGCGCTCCCGCGACCGGCGCCCCGACGAAGGGGTATTCCTGGTATCAGGACGCGCGCCGTGCGTTGGGGGCCAAGGACGCCCGTCCCGTGTCGCGGCCGGAATTCGATTTACTGGTCAAGACGTACCGGGACACCGACAACGACGTGTTGAAGGCAAAGCTGGCGGTGGCGCTCGGGTCGGTGGCGGAATCGGGATTGTTTCGCGACGAGGCGCGCCGGGAACTGGTTCAGTCCTTGGTCGCGGGACGGGGAAAGCCGCTGGTGCGCAATACGGTGTCGGGCATTCCGTCGTACCAAGAGGCCGCAGCCCATTCGCTGCTGCGCATGGGGGAGTTTCAGACCCTCGTCGATTGGTCCAAGGGCGCGGCGGGCTCCGATGCGCAGTCCTTGCTTCGCGACCCGACCGCGCTCTGGTCGGCGTACGTGCTGGCTCAATACACGCGCGACCTCGCGTATTCCAGCGACCACAGTCGGCAATTTCTCGCCTACCGGATCACCGGGGCGACCGAAGATCCCGGCATCCTGCTCCGTCCGCGGATGGGGGATTTCGCGGCCATTCTCAACACGGCCATGGGCGGCTTCAAGAATCAGGACGACCTTAAATGGCGCATCCAGGAGCGGATTTCCGGCCTGAGAAGCGCCGACCGCCGCTTCCAAGCGACCGGACCATAGGCAACGGTGTTGCACCGTCAATAAAGGGTCATGCGGTGACCGGGCCGGGTATGCTACTCTCTCGGCTCCAAGATCGTTGTTGATGGAGGATGTGAATGGCGGAAAAAAAGGACGCAGCGCAAAAGACGGCGGCGCGTAAGACCGCAGGCCGGTCAGTAAAACGGGCCCCGAAGGCCAAAGAGATTCAGATCGACTATCCCCGCGAAGGCGACGTGATCCCCAGCGGCGGACATTACGCCGTGCGCATCGCATCGAAGCCGCACGAACTGGTCGAGATCACGTTCGACAACAAGAAGTGGTATCCGTGCCGCGAGGCCGTAGGCTACTACTGGTTCGACTGGCACCCGACGAAGGTCGCGAAGGTCACGCTCGTCGCGCGCGCGCGCAACGGGCAGCGCACCACGCAGCGATCGGCGCCGATCAAAATTCAAGTCGCGTCCTAGTGGGGCGGAAGCCCCGCTGTGCCGGCCTTCCAAGGGGCTATCAAGATGGCCGGCGATAACGTGCCCGGCGCGCTCGTGATCACCGGCGTTCATACCGGGATCGGGAGAGCCCTCGCCGGATCCTTTCTGGATTCGGGGCGGACGGTGTACGGCCTGAGCCGAAGCGAGCCCTCCGGGTTGGCGGGTCGCGCGGGCTTTTTTTTCGCGCGCGTGGATTTCTCCGAACCCGCGGCGGTCGGCGCGATCGTTTCCGCGCGGGTCCGGTCGCTTGAGGGAACCGAGCGGCTGCAGACGGTTGAGATCGCCGTCGAACGCTTGCGTTCGGCGTTTCCCAAGCTGCTTGAGCAGCCCAGCGGGTCCTTTCTCGATCTGCGTGAAATGAGCCTTTGAGGCTTCAGCGCGCGAACACGTCGTAGGCGACCTTCACGAACAACAGGGAGCAGATCCCGAGCAGCGCAGGGCGGATCGCCGCGTGTCCCCGCTTGATCGCGAGATGCGAGCCCGACCAATGACCGGCGATGTTGACGATGCCCATCGCGAGCCCGATCTTGAGGCTGACCCGTCCGGCGAGCAAAAAGGTCGCCAGCGCCGCCGCGTTGGAGGTCATGTTGATGACCTTGGCGCGGGTCGTGGCGTGCAGCAGGTTGTAGCCGCAGACCCGGCTGAAGCCGATGGCTAAAAAGGTTCCGGTTCCGGGACCGAAGAAGCCGTCGTAGGCGCCGATCGGGGCGGCGACGGCGATCTCCCGCCGGCGAAGCGCCGGAGGGGAGAAGCGCGCGCTGGTGTCCTCCTTTCCGAAATCCCGCTTGCCCAAGGTGGTGAGGGCGACGACGGGCAGCGCGCCCAACAGCATAAAGCGGATCCAATCGGGATCGAGGAGCAGGACCGCGCGGGCGCCGAGGGCGGAGGCCGTGAGAGCGGCGATCACCATCGGGGCGAATTCGCGGGGGCGCGCGCCGATGTGCCGGACATAACGCGCCGTCGAGACCCAGACCCCCATCGTGGATGCCAATTTGTTCGTGCCTAGAAGCAGCGCGGGGGGCAGTCCGAAGGCGAGATAAGCCGGAAGGGTGATGAGTCCGCCTCCCCCGGCGATTGCGTCGATCACGCCGGCGATGTAGACGAACGCGGCCAGCCCGGCGTATCCCGCCAAGGAAAGATCCATGGACCCCATTGTACCAGCCTAAAGGGACTGCTATACAAATACCGTATGCCCGAACCCATCGCGATGAACCCGATCACTGCGCAGTGCTTGAGCCGCGAGCTCGGACTCACGTCGTTTTACCCCGACTTGAATCCCGAGAAGATCAAAACCCTGTTTCCGAAAAGCGGCTTGTACTACTTTCAGGAGAACGAGGCGGTGATCCGCCAGGGCACCGCATCGCGCAATCTCTACATCGTGACGACCGGGAAGGTTCGGGTGTCGCAGCGCCGGGGCGCGGAGCGCGTGGAACTCGCGCTGCTCGAAGCCGTCACGATAGTCGGGGAGATCGCCTTGCTCAAGCCCGACGCGATCCGCACCGCGGACGTGGACGCCGTCACGACCAGCCAGATTTTCTGTCTCGTGCGCGACGACGTCAAGCGCGTGATGGAAGCGACGCCCGATCTGGGGCGGCATTTGGTCGAGCTCGCACGCAAGCGGATCGAAGACGCGAAGAAACGCGGTTAGTCCGGGCGGCGCGCGGTTTTCTCCAATCCGCCCTTTCCCAATTCAACCATGTAGGCCACGGCGAGTTTCGCGAAATGCGACGCGTGCTTGGCGTTCCCGCCGGAATTCGCGAGCGTGTCGCGAGCCGTGTGGATGTTGGAGTTCATGCCCTCTTTGGAGGACTCGAACGGGATCGAGGCCGGGAATCCGGCGCGCGTCCATGAGGCGTGATCCGAGCACGCGTAGCCGCAGCGCGTGGTCGACCAGCCGACGCCGACGTACGCGTCGATGAGTCTTCCCATGAACGCGTTTTGCGCGGGGTTCGTGTAGTCGTCGACCAGGAAGATTTGGCTTCCCGACCCGGCGAAGTTCGTCATGTCGAACTGCGCGACCCCGACGACGCCGACGCCTCCGTTCTTGTACTCCTCGGCGATTTCCTTGGAGCCTCGAAGCCCGACTTCCTCGGCCGCGTAGCCGATGAACTGAATCGTCCGGTCGGGTTTGTAACCCGAGGCCGCCAGAACGCGCAGGGCCTCGGTCAGTACCGCGATGCCCGAGGCGTTGTCGTCGGCGCCGGGGGCGCGGGCGTTCGCGCCGCCGTACCAGCCGGCGATCGAGTCGAGGTGGCCGCCCAAGACGACGACCTCTCCGCCGTTGCGGTTGCCCTTGACCGTGGCGATCACCGACGGCTGGCTCCACCCCGGGTGGGCGTGCAGTTCTACGGAAATGTCGCGGCGTCCCGCGGCGGCGACGTTCCAGCGGTCCTTGATCCACGAGGCGGCGGCGACGCCGGTTCCGCTCGTGTAGTACCGATTGTTGAAGCCCGAGAGGTTCGAGATCGTGGTTTCCATCTCGCGTTCGTCCACGAGCTTCACCATCGGTTCGACGATTTCCTTCCGGTCGATGGAGTAGTCCCCGGAGCCGGCGGAGGCCGGCGCGGCCAAATCGGTCTCGGCTTGCTCGCGGGTCTCGTGCGCGAAGAAACCGCCGCAGCGGTTGAATTTCTCGTGCATGAACTTGCCGATATCCGGCAGTTTCGATTCCGGCACCCGGAACAGTCCCGCCCGGTCGGAAACGGCCACGGGCGCGGCCAAGGGAAGGCTGGCGGCTTTGGCGATCTCGGGAAGGTCTTCCGCCCCGATCGTCACCCAGAGAATTTTTTCGGTCGACGACTCGGAGCCGAGAACGCGGCCCTTCGGCGCGCCGGCGGCGTCCTTGGCCGCCTGGAGATACGGACGAATGTCCACGCCCTCTTCGTACTTCGGCAACGCCGTGCCGCTCGCGTGCGCCGCGAGTGCGAGACCGGCGACCGCCACCACAACGGACGCCAGCCGATTCTTCGAGATTTTCATGTCCACCCCCACCGTCGGATCAGTGACGTCCATGGTATAAAATCTAGGCCTTTAAGCCTAGTCGAAAGTGGGCAAAAAGGGAAAAAATCACCCCCGGCTCTGGACGGAGCCGGGGGTAGATTCTTTGCGGCGGGCCGGAGGTTTAGTTAAACCAGCGGTCGGCCTGGGGCATGCCGGCGCCCTGCTGTTCCGGTTTCAGGTCCAGCGACTTGGCCCCTTTCTTGAGCACCTTGCGGACCTGCTCGGGCGAGGTCGCGCCGAGTTGGTACGCGAGCGCCGCGAGGCCGGCCACGTGGGGGCTGGCCATCGAGGTACCGCTGAGCTCGGCGAGTTTGCTGCCGGGCCAGGTCGAGAGGACCTTGTGCCCCGGGGCGATCACGTCGACCTCCTTGCCGGTCGAGGAGAACTCGGCCAGGCCGTCTTCCGGGGTGCTCGCGGTGACCGCGATCGTCGTCGCGTACGACGCGGGGGCCGAGACCTCGGCGTCCGGCCCGGAGTTCCCGGACGCGGCGACGATGATCAGACCCTTGTCGTAGGCTTTCTGAACGGCCTTCTCGAGCGGCGGGGCGCTCGGGCCCCCGAGGCTCATGTTGGCGACGTTCATCCCGTTCTCGGCGGCCCATTCGATGCCGGCGATGATGGTGGCGTAGGTTCCGCCGCCTTCGGCGTCGAGTACCTTCACCGCGTAGAGGCTCGCTTCCGGAGCGACGCCGATCACGCCCATCCCGTTGGGGACGGCCGCGATCGTGCCGGCGACGTGGGTCCCGTGGCCCTGGTCGTCCTGCGGGCTTTCACCGGGCTTCACGGCGTTGAAGCCGCCCTTCACGTTCGCGGCGAGGTCCGGATGCTCCATGTCGATGCCGGTGTCGATGACCGCCACCTTGACTCCTTTTCCGGTCGCGCGATCCCAGATTTTGGACGCGCCGATGCGGTCGACGCCCCACGGGATTTCCGAGCGCTTCTCCGGATCGGCCTGTTCTTCGCCGAGAATTCCCGGGACGGATTTCGCGCCTTCCGCGGCGCCCTTTAGAAGGCCGCCGACCGACGGCATCACCGGGGCCGCGACGTTGAGCCACTTGTGATACTGGTCCAGCGAGACGTTCTCGACGGAGGGTTCGGTCTTGAGCAGCATGACCGCGTTCGGGGAGAACTTCTCGAACTTCACGACGTACGCGTCAATCAGAGCGAGTTCGCGAACGACGGTCGCGCCCTTCCTCTTAATGATCTCGAGCTTCTGTTCTTTCGAAGTCCCCTCGCGGAACATGACGATCTGTTCCCGTCGCTGGGGATTCGACAGCGCGTTCTCCTTTGACTCGGACTCCCCAGCCCGAACCGGAGCGAACGCGGCGCATAGAACGAAAACGGCCAAGAGCGACACCGACCTCATCTTGATGCGAACCATTTGAACCACCTCCACCTAATGTACCGCCACCAAAATCAATTGAACGGGCTCGCGACTTCTTTGAACTGCCCGTCGCCGCGCACGTAGTACACGCCGGTTCCGCGCGAGGTTTTCACCACGGTCTCGATCGACCAGGTGAGATTCGCCGTCATGCCCGCGATCGGATCCTCGGAGGTCCCCACGTTGGAGACGGTGGGGATCTCGACGCCCATCGTCAGCTTATAGCCCCAGCCGACATCCACCCGGATCGGCATGACGGTTACGCCGTTGAGGTACCGGCCTTTGCCGTTGAACTTGCCGCCGGTCGTCCTCAGCACCGCGTAGGTCACGTCGACCATCGTCATGCCGTAGGCGTTCTTCGCGTGAAAGCGGTAGACCGTGGTTTCCGGGGTGTTCCATTCGGACAATTGGTCCCAGTGGGTGATGGACGCCGGTATCGCGTTCGCGTAGTGAGAGCCGATTTCCACGATCGGCTTGTTCTTCTCGATGAAGGTCCAAACGCGCTCGGCGATGTTGATGATTCGGCCGATCTGGCTGATCGTGTCGCCGCCGGAAGTGGGGAAGCCGGGGGTCCCGATGGTCGGGGGGACCGGCAGTTTAGGAAGTCCGATCGGCTTGTTCTCGCCCGGCAGGAAATCGTGAGGACCGAACTTGCCGACCTTATCGATCGTGACGGTCTTTTCGTCCAAAGTGAAGTACTTGGGGTCCTGGAGGTCTTTGCCTTCGGGGGCGACGGAGTCCTTCGCTTCCTTTTGCAGGGAGTTGACGGCGCTCTGGAGGGAGAAGCCCGCCGCGGCGCGCGCGCCGTCGAAGCCGATCAGGGCGCCTTCCGCGGAAGCGGCGCGTGCGAACCCGGCGCAAAGCGCGAACGCGCTCATCGCCAGCGTAGACAGAAAAACCAGACGACCGCTCTTCTCGATCACCGCACCACCTCCATCGCCCCGGCCCGAAAGACCTACCGGCACTAGGACTTGCGGTCATAGTACCATGGGTCTTTCGAACCCCCAACGGTCTAAAGACCCGCTCGATTTTGCCTGATGGGCCCATATTGTCGCGAGCGCCCCGGCGCCTCATTTCTTAGAATACCGGGATGCACTCTCTCTTTCTCTCGCTGTTGCTGAGCGTCGGACCGGGCGCTCACGCCGGGCCGCTCGCGGGAAAAACCGCGATCGTGACCGGGACGAGTTCCGGCATCGGCCGCGAACTCGCGCGGGAAGCCGCGCGCCGCGGCATGAAGCTGGCGCTGGTGGACATTCGGCCCGAAGGTTCGCGGGCCCTCGCGAAGGAACTCGGCGGCGAGACGATCGTCATCGAAGCGGACCTCGCGAAGCCGGAGGACCGGGAACGCGTCGTCGCCGAAACCCGGGCGAGGTTCAAAACGATCGACGCGCTGTTTAACAACGCGGGCTACGGATACATGGCGACGGTCGAAGAATTCGAACTTGACGCGGCAAAGCGTCAGTTCGAGGTAAACTTCTGGGCCTATGTGGATCTTGCGCGTCGGGTCTATCCCGAAATGGCGAAGCGGAAATCCGGAACGATTGTCAGCGTCGCTTCCTTAATGGGGCTGATCGACGGTTTCGAGCGGACCGCGATGTATTCGGCGTCGAAGCACGCGCTGGTCGGCTGGGGGAGAACCGTCGCCCCCGAGTTTAGGCGGGCCGGGATCAATTTCAAGGTGGTCTGTCCGACCGGCGTGAAGACCCAATTCTTCGAGCACTTGGAGGGGAAGGGGGCGAAGTCCGTTCGGGATCGGATCGGCGACGCTTCCGAGGATTTCGACGATCCGGCCCGGATCGCCGGGGACGTCTTTTCCTCCCTCGACGCGGACGGCGTTTTCGTGTTTCCCGGAAGCGCCCCGGAGGTCATGCCCGAAGGGCTCGCCGCGCTTTACCCTTAATTAAAGTCCGCAGGGCCAGAGCGCCAGGCCGGAAGCCGCGTCGGGAAGCCGCGTTTCGGGGGAGCCCGAGAGTTCGGTGATGCAGACTTCCGCGGCAAACACGGTAGAACCCGGGAACCAATGTCCGCCGAGCGTGCGGAGTTTCGCGTCGGAGAGGGCCGCATGCAGATGCAGAAAGGGTTCCCCGTCGCGCAGGCTGACGTTGCCGAGGCAGGAGACGATTTCCAATTCCTCGCGCAGAATCTTCTTCACGTACCGCTTTCCGATCTGTTCGTAGTATCCCAAGGTCGCTTTTGAAACGGCGCCGATGCACGAAACGGTTCCGAATCGAATCTTTTTCGCCCGGCAGAACTCGGTCAGAAACTCGGTGAGATCCTCTCCAGGCGGCACTCGAAATTGAAAGACGCGTTTGACGGTTCGTGATTTCATCTCATTCCCCCCAGAGGGTCGCGACGAGTCCGCGCGCCCCGCCGGCGTCGCGGTGTTCGCAAAGATAGACGCCCTGCCAGGTTCCGAGGTTCATCCGTCCGTCGGTGACCGGAACCGAAACCGACGCGCCGAGCAGGGAGGCTTTCAGATGCGCCGGCATGTCGTCGGCGCCTTCGGCGGTGTGCGTGTAGTGGGGGGCGTCTTCCGGAACGAGTTCGTTGAAATGAGACTCGAAATCGGCGCGCACCGAGGGGTCGGCGTTTTCGTTGAGGGTCAAAGACGCCGAGGTGTGCCGCACGAACAGATGCAGGATCCCGACGCGAAGGTCGCGCAGTTCCGGGAGACCGCGTTCGATCTCGCCCGTAATCAAATGAAACCCGCGCGTCTTCGGCGCGAGCCGGAATTCCCGCTGAACCCAGGGCAACGCCCTACATCCCGCAGGAGCCGCCGCCGCCCCCGCATCCGCCGGGCCCGACCGGTCGGCCGCACGGGCCGGTACGCGCCGCCGAGGAGCGGCCGCGGGAGGCGACCTTGGGAACGCGCTCGGAGATTTTTACCAACGCTCCGGTTTCCGGATCGATGACGTATTTGCCGGTGACCGAGGCTCCGGCTTTCGAAGAGAGTTTTCGCGATTTCGCCATGACTTATTGTACCACGCCCGGGCGATGCGGCCGGTTTAGTAGAATGAGGCATGCTCCTGATGTACGCGATTCTTTTCGGGGTCTTCTTTATCTTCATCCTCGAGGAAAAGTTCGCGGAAACCCCTAAAATCCGTCCCGGGCAGAGCGGCGTGTTTTCGATCGCCGCGGTTTTCTTCTATTTGTCCGCGCGGCATTTCCTTTCCGCCGCCGATTACGCGGACATGGTTCCCTTCTTAGGCGGACTTCGAATGCCCTCGGTGTACGCGGTCGGCGTCTTCCAGGGCGCGGCGGCGCTGCTGCTGCTGGTTTGGCGAACTCAGAAGGCGGCCGCCGCGGCGCTGATCCTGTTTCAAATCGCCGCGATGCCGATTCACTTTTACGGTGCGGTGCACTCGGTCGGACCGGACCATACGATGGGGCCGATGTACGTGGTGCTGCGGATGCCGATGGAGTTGTTCATGACGTGGTGGATTTGGAAATTCGGAACCTTCGGGACGCCGCTTAAGGAATTGCGCCATCCGGGCAAGTGGGTCAACTAGCGGGGGGAGTCTCCGTCTTCTCGTCCTTTTTTACCATGTTGGCCGCGATCGCGGCGACGAGCATCCCGCCCAAAAATCCGACCGCCGCTCCGATGGGGCCTCCGAACAGGAACCCGATCGCTGCGCCCGCCAGCGCCCCGCCCGCGGCGATGACCGTCTTGTCCCAATCCCAAAACAACTGAGGGGCTTCCGCCCGGAGCTTTTGCTCCTCCTTGGACATCGCCTTTGCTTGCGGGACTCCGCGCGGCTGAAACCGGCCTTCCTTGACTCGAAATTTCCCTTTCTCGGGGTCGGACCAGATCCCCGTTTTCCCATCCCGCCGGCGTCCGCGGACCGCGCCTGTCCGGTCGCGGGATCCGTCAAAAAAAGTCCCGTTGTAGGGTTTCGCGGGGTCTTCGGCCCATGCGCAAGGGGATTGCGCCAACAGGGCTAGACTCAGGCTTAAGGCGATCCACCTCCTCATGACCATAGCGTGATAGTATTTGCGGTCGAAATCGCGGGGACAAGGGCCTTTTTGAATTTGGGCCCAAGGGGAAGACTTTAGAACAGGTCGGCGAGTTTAACCGGATCGTTGAGCACCCGGAGCATTTGGTTTCCGCAGGCGGCTTTGTCCATGTGGCGGGTGCAGCCGTACATCCGACGGCATTCGAAGGAGTCGTAGAACCAGTCCTTGCAGTCGGAGAGGCGTTCGTCGTAAACGGCGACCGCGCGGCTGTTTCCGCGAACATGTCCCGCGGTCGCGCAACCGCCGGAAAGCCAAAGCGCGCTGAGCGTCAACACGAGAGCGACTAAGCGTTCGAGATGGGTCATCGTGGGGGTCTCGCTTCCAGGATGGTCGATGGAGATTACAGCCGTATTGCGGTAGAAGCAGTTGAAGGCCCGCAGCGAAAGCATCGTCGCCGTCGATTAAGAAAGTTGAGCGATCGTTGAACTTGCGCCGCGGGCGCGAGCGGGGTACCCTAAGCGCATGCCGAAGGCCGCGTTAGCGTTCGCGCTGTTTCTCGTTTCCCTCCGACCGGCCTCGGCCGCCGATTCCGATTGGCCCGCGATGTCCACGGCGTACCTCAAGAGTCTCGTCAACCTGTTGTCCGGTTTGGAGACGACCGGGGATCACTTCCGCTTCGTTAAAAACGAGGACATCGACTTGAAGGTGGTTCTGCCCGGGTTGAAGGTTCCCGAAAAGACGCTGGGCCTCTACATCGACCGAGAGCGGTCCATGTATCTCAACCGGGAGATGCTGTTGGACGGGGTCGAGGAACTGCGACGGAAGGGACTCCCCGAGCGGGAGATCCCCTCGATCCTCGCCTGGAAAACCCTGCATATCGTCGTGCATGAAATCCGCCATGGAATGAACGCGCGCGGACTTTTGGCGAAGAAAGGCGTTCGGTTCCCGGTTTCCTATATCGAAGACGAGTACATCGCCTTCATCGATCAGATGGCCACGATCCACGAGGTACTGCGGGTTCGTCCGGACCTTTGGGACCTCGACAAGATTCTCGATATCGAGAAAAACGTCGCGGTGCTGCTGCAGGCGCAGAAGCAATCCATCGCGGGCCTTAAGCGTCTCGTGAAGGCCCAGCCCCGGTACGCGAACAAACCGTCGGTGATCGATCTTGGACGGATCGGGCTTCTCGCCGACGTACGGCGCCGGGAGGAACGATTCGACGGATTGCTGCGCAAGCACCGCGAAGAGATTTCGCGCCGCACCTCGGATCCGAAGGAGTCCGAGGAACGGATTCGAATCGCGATGGAAAAATACGAACCGACCCTTCGGGATCTTCGAACGGGGCGCGAGTTCCTTGAGGACGAACGCCGGTACGAGGCGCTGCGGTCGTTCGTTTCGGATGAGATGAAGAGCGTCGAGCGAAAGCTCGACTCCCGGCGCGGCCGCTGACCCGCTACTTCAACGCGCGCAGACCGAGGCCGAGCAGCAGCAGGCCTCCGGCTGCCAGCCAAATTCGAGCGTCGGGGCCGGCGTTCGCCGGGGAATTTCCCGTGGAGGGCTCCGGGTCCCGGCGGGGCGCGGCGCGCGCGGGGGCCTCGGTCGCCGCCCTGGATTCGCTGCGCGCCTGGATCGCCGCGTTTTTCTCGCGGATGTCGATCGCCTCACGCGCAAGAGCGCGAAGTTGGTACGCGCGCCGGTCACCCTTGTCCGCGGCGATCGCGGCGTCGAAATCACGGACGGCTTCCTCGTATTCTCCCGATTTAAAATGAAGGCTGCCGCGGGTTTTAAATCCGTCCTTGAACGCGGGATCAATCGAAAGGAGCACGTTGTAGTCGAGAATCGCTTGAGAGGTGTTTCCCATCGCGTCATGCGCGACGGCCCTAGAGGCGTAGTGAACCGGATTGCGAGGCTCCATGCGAATCGCTTTTGTGAACTCTCCCACGGCTTCGGCGTGTCGCTCCAGTCGGGAGAGCGCGGCCCCGCGATTGGCGACCGCGATGGGGTTCTCTCCCATGATCGCCATCGAGGCGTCGAGATCGGCGATCGCGTCCTCGTAGCGTCCTGCCCCATGGTGCAGCGCCGCGCGATTGGCCAGCACGATCGCCTTGTTCCGATCGCCGTCGGCCGGCGTCCAGGCTCCGAGCGCCCGGGTGTACAAAGCCGTCTTTGCGGCCGGATCCGTCGTTTCCGCCGCGCGGTTGGAATCCCGGAGGAATTCTCCCGCGGCCCGGACGGGAGAGCGGAGGGGAAAAGACAGGAGAACGGCGAGGCCGGCCGCCTTCGCGAGGCGCCTCACGCCGGTCTCCCCGTTTCCTCGCCCGAGTTTGCGCCTCTTCATGCGTGCTAGGGTATCAAAATGGCAATCGCGGCTGGAGGGCCGCGTTCGTGCGTCACGGGACTGCTTGACGCGGACGCCTAGAGCGTCTACTCTTTCCGGAGCAAGGAGGTTCCGATGAAGCTTCAAGAAGCGGAGGCGCGGGTCGCGGCGATGCGAACGCCGGACGGCAAATCCTGGAAGAACAAGCGGCATGTCGCCACCACGCAATGGCGCGATGGGATGGTTCCGCTGTTGAGCCGCGAGCCTGAATTGAAGGATGACGGATCGCTCGCGCTGGTCGAAATTTTTACCGCCATCGAACTGCCCGGAATCGATGAATTCACCGCGATCTTCAAAGTGGACGAACGGGGGATTTGGTATTCCGGAAAGGATTCCCATCTCGCGGATGCCGTCCATACGCAGCGCTTCATCCCGTGGAGCTACATGATGGGGATGACGATGCACGAATTGACATGAGCGGGGGCGCCCTTCGGCCGGTGCGTTCCGCCTTCGCGGGTCTCGACACGATCGACTTTCCCGTCAAGGGAGCCGAGGCGGTCGTCGTTTGCTGCCATGGGTATGGCGCGGACGCGGCCGATCTCGCGCCGCTCGCCGGCCAGATTCCGACGCGGCGTACGGTTCGGTGGGTTTTCCCCGACGCTCCGGATCCCCTCTCGTCGGCGCCGTGGTCCGGAGGGCGGCAGTGGTTTCCGATCGACGAGGAGGCGCTGCTCCGAGCGCAGGTCCTGGGAACGTGTCGGGATTTCGCCGGGTCTCGTCCGCCGGGGATCGACGCGGCCGCGAAATCACTGAGGGATTTGATCGCGAAGACGGCCCCGCCTTCCGGAAAATTCCTGATCGGAGGATTTTCCCAGGGCTCGATGGTCGCTCTCGAGGCGGCCCTTCTCCAGGGACCGGCGGCGAGCGGGGTCTTTATCCTTTCCGGGAACCTCGTGGACGCGGATGGGACGGCCGCTCGGGCGCCCGCGCGCAAGGCGACCCCGTTCTTTCAGACCCACGGGGAACAGGATCCGATGCTCGGATTCGACGGGGCGAAAAAACTCGAGGCCGCCCTCACAGCCGCCGGTTGGAACGGACGGCTGCGTCCGTTTCAGGGCGGACACGGCATCCCTCCGGAGGCGCTCTCCGCGCTGGGGGAGTTTATCGATTCGGCGTTGGAGGACTGATGGCAACTTCGGAGAAAGCGACGTTCGCTGCGGGATGTTTTTGGGGAGTCGAAGCGGATTTTCGCAAGGTGGACGGCGTTTTGGACGCTCAGGTCGGCTACATCGGAGGTTCCGTCGAGCGTCCGACGTATCAGCAGGTGTGCACCGACTCCACCGGACACGCCGAGGCCGTCGAGGTCGTTTTCGATCCCAAACGCGTCAGCTACGAGCGCCTGTTGGCGATCTTCTTCGCGATGCACGACCCGACGCAGAAGAACCGACAAGGACCCGACGTCGGTTCCCAGTACCGTTCCGCCGTGTTCTATCACGACGAGGCGCAGCGTTCCGCGGCCGCGGCGAAGATCTCCGAATTGTCCAAGTCCCGCGCGATCGCCACCACCCTCGAACCCGCGGCGCCATTCTGGCGCGCCGAGGAATACCACCAGCAATACCACGCCAAACACGGCGGCTCCTGCAATATTTAATCTTAGATCAAGGCGGCGCGGGAGAGGAAGGTTTCGGCGGTGGGGAGGCGTTTGCGGTGGTCGAGTTTGAGCATGTCGTTGATGAGTTCGATGAGTCCCGGGGGAGGGACCAGGCCGTGGTCGGAGAGGGAGCGGCGTTTCGGGGACTGGGGGGTCCAGCCTCCGTGGTCATAGGGGAGTTCGCCGGTCAATCCCTCGTAGAGGCAGGCGCCGAGTGAAAAAATGTCGGTCCGTTCCGAGACGACGCCCTTCATCGATTCAGGGCAGCGGTAGGCGGGCGTTCCGGCGAGGGTCGTCGTGCGGTGCGTCGACAGCCCCTCGGGTCCGGCGTCGCCGAGCGTCTCCTGCTCCCGGTCGGCTGAGATTTGTTCGGAATAGTCGCGCGCGACGCCGAAGTCCATCAACCGGACCGATCCGTCGTCGGCGATCATGATGTTGGCGGGTTTCAGATCCCGGTGGACGAGCCCTTTTCCGTGCGCGTAGCTCAATCCGCGGGCGGCGGGAATGAAGATGTTCTTGAGTTCCGACCACGGAAGCCGTTGCCGCTCGGCGAGCAGCTGCTGAAATGTCTTTCCGGAGACGAATTCGAAAACCAGATGAACGCCTTCCGGCAGATCGAGCGTGTCCAGCAGCCGCACGATGTTCTCGTGACGCAGCGACTCCAGCAGTTTCGCCTCTTTGAGGTAGAGTTGCCGCATTTTGGAACCGCGGTCGCCTTTGTCCGCCGTCATCTGCTTGACGGCGATTTTGCGGTCTCCGCCGCCGCGGTCGATGCCCTCCCAAACCCGCCCCATGCCTCCCCGTCCGATCGGATAGTCGAGGCGGTAACGGTTCGCCAGCAGTTTTTCCACGGGCTTCACTTCGTAGGGATTCTTAAACGGCCCGGAGGTCATGACGGCTCCTGCGCCGACCGGCGAGGGCTCGGGGATCACCGTACCGTCTTCGAACGCGGTGCCGTAAAAGTGAAAGAGCGTTCCGATTCCGCCGATGGCGAACAATCCGAGAACCACAAATTTCCAAGGAACCCCGCTGCCCTGCTCGCCCCGCATGCCCGAGAGCAGGAGGTGGCTGTTCGGGTCGGCGGGATCGAAAATCCGGCGCCCCGCCCGAGAGGCGGCTTGAAGCCCTTGAAACCGCTTCGGGTCCAAGCGGGCCGCCCATTCCAAATCTTCGGCGAGCTTCTTGGGCGAGCCGAGCCGTTCCGAGATGATCGCGCTCAAGACGCGCACCTGTGGATCGTTGGGCGCGATGCGAAGGAGATGGGCCACTGAATTTTTCGCCGGGCCGACGGCTTCGCCGTGCAAGGAGGCGAACGCGTAGCTTTTGAGCGCGTCCACGTCGTTGGAGTCCCGTTTGAGGGCGTCGATCGCCGATTTCCGCGCTTCGCCGAAGCGTCGCAGTCCGATCAGCGCGCGCGCCCTTAAGCGCAGGGCGGCCGTCGAGCCCGGACGCTCTTCCAGCGCGAAGTCCGCTGCCGCGAGGGCGGCGGTAAGATCGCCTTGATGGTAGCGGTCCTCCCCGCTTGCGACCGCGGTGACCGCGGAACCGTTCGGGGCTCCGAACGCCGGAATCGTCCAGAGCAGCAAGAGCAGGGCCGGCGCGAATCTCACGCTTCCATCTTAGCCCGTCGGCCGCGCTTTCGCCAGCCCCGCTTCGCACTCCGGGGTCTGTGGTACAATGGAAGGCCCCGATGGCGCCGATCGATTCCGTCGAAGAAATTACAGCTCAAGACCTGGCCCGCTGCCGAGACGTGCTGGAAGCGGTGGTCCGCGACCGCCGTTTGCTCGGCGGATTGCCGACCGAAGAACGCGTCTCCTTGGTCCGCGCCGCCGGGCTCGTGTCCCGTCCGGATCGTCTCGAACAGATGAAATTGGCCAAGCGCGTCCGGCGGGATCGCCGGAAGGCCTTGCGCGACGAGGACCGCTCCGCCCGGGCGGGCACGCAAATCCGGGAGGTTCGCTCGGAGACCGTCTTCGAGGCTCCCGTCCGGGTTGAAACCCCCGAAAGCGGGGCGCGACTCCTTAACGAGCCTCGCAATTGCTACGTCTGCAAGCAGCCCTTCCGCCGCCTGCATTTCTTTTACGACTCCATGTGTCCCGATTGCGCCTCGTTCAATTACGCGAAACGCTTCGAGACGGCCGACCTGCGCGGACGGACGGCGCTCGTGACCGGGTCGCGCGTGAAGATCGGTTATCAGGCCGCGTTGAAGCTGCTCCGCGCCGGTGCGCGGGTCGTCGCGACCACGCGATTTCCGCACGACGCCGCGGCCCGCTACGCACGGGAGAAGGATTACGCCGACTGGTCGGACCGGCTGCAGATTCACGGACTCGATCTGAGACATTCCCCGAGCGTGGAGGTTTTCGCGCGCCATTTGGACGCGACGCTGGAGCGTCTCGATTTTATCTGCCACAATGCCGCGCAAACCGTCCGCCGTCCTCCCGGGTGGTACTCCCATCTCCTCGAGCGTGAGGCGCTGCCCGTGTCCTCGTTTGCTCCCGAGGAACGCCGGCTGCTCGAAGATCGGGAGCGCCTGCGCGCGGCGCTGGGCGGAACGCCGCGGCTTCCGAGTCTTGAGGACCTGCGGTCCCAGCGCGCCTTGACCGTCGGTCACGACGGGGACGTCGGAGTCGGGCTTCGCGCGTCGGCGCACCTTTCCCAGATTCCGATTTCGATCGACGACGCGCAACTCGGCCGCGAGGTGTTCCCCGAGGACCGACTCGACGCGGACCTTCAGCAGGTCGACCTGCGCCGGACCAATACTTGGCGGCTCGGCCTTTCGGAGGTCGCGACCGCCGAGATGATCGAGGTGCACCTGATCAACGCCTTCGCTCCGTTCATTCTCAACGCGCGGCTTCGCCCGCTGATGGACCGGGACAGAACCGGAGACAAACACATCGTGAACGTGTCCGCCATGGAGGGCATCTTCTCGCGCGGCACGAAAACGGACAGGCACCCGCATACGAATATGGCGAAGGCCGCGCTCAACATGATGACGCTGACTTCCGCGGGCGACTACGTGAAATCCGGCATCCACATGAACGCGGTGGACACGGGATGGGTGACCGACGAAGATCCCCTGCATCTGAGCGAGCGAAAGACCGCCGTTCACGACTTCCAGCCCCCGCTCGACATCGTCGACGGCGCGGCGCGCATCTGCGACCCGTTCGTCTCGGGGGTGCGCACCGGCGCGCATGTCTGGGGCAAGTTCCTCAAAGACTATAAACCCAGCACCTGGTAGCGGGACTTACGAACGGAGTCCCACGGGTCGTGAATCCCCGCTTTCGCCGAAACCGCGTGGAGCAGGAAAAGACCCGCGAGAATCATTCGCATCCTCTGTTTCATACCAACAGTCGGTGACCGGCGCGCCGCTTTTGTTTCAGAGGGCGGGCCGCATTTCCGCTACAATAGACGGCCCTCCGATGAACCGCATCTTATTTCCGCTGTTGGCCTGCTTTTGGGGCGGTTCCTTCGTCGCCATCAAGGCGGTCGTCACCGACGTCCCTCCGGTCTCGGGCGCGGCGATGCGCGCGCTTATCGCGCTCGCGGCGCTGATTCTCATTTACGGAGTCCGGGGCATGGCGTTTCGCGTCCCGCGCCGAGACGCGGTGCGCCTTTGGATCGCGGGACTGTTTTCTCAATCCTTTCCCTTCATGCTTCTCTTTTGGGGGGAGACGAAGGTCGCCCCCGGCCTCGCGGGAATTCTCAACGGCACCGTTCCGTTGTGGACCTTGGTGATCGGGTTGGTGCTGCTTCGCGACGTCGAGGCGTTTACGCGCCGCAAGGCCGCCGGACTCGGACTCGGGCTCGCGGGCATCGCGGTGATCTTCTATCCGGCGATTCGTTTCGGCGGGGCGCCGGGCGAGTTCGAGGGCACCTTGGCCTTGGTCGGCATGGCCGCGTGCTACGGAATGGGAATCGTGCTGACCCGCCGCCTCCAGGCCGGCGCGGCGAAAATCCCGTTTCAAGCCAGCGTCTTCCAACAGCAGTTGTCGGCCGCGGCGTCGCTCGCATTGATCGCCTGCGTTCTCAATGGTCCCGCTTCGCTGTGGGCGCCCTGGACGCCGAAAGCGTTCGGGGCGGCGGTCTATCTGGGGGTCTGTTCGACCGCGCTCGGGTTTCTGATTTTCTATCACCTCATTTCGGCCTGGGATGCGGTGCGCGCGAGCGCGGTGACCTATTTGGTCCCCTTCGTCGGTCTGGTTCTGGATTTCCTGTTCTACGGGAGAATCCCGAAGAATAATGAAATTATCGGTGTTTTTATCGTGGTCGCCGGCGTCGTTTTGGTGCAGGGCTTGAGTCGCCCCGCGCCGGTAAAGAATTAGAAAATCCCCTTGAAAACTCGAGGACTCCGCCTATACTCGAAGGATGGGATTCCCCCTCGCCCAAGTCTCCCTCATCGCGGCCTTCCTGGCCGCGTTTGCCCTGCCCGTTAAGGCGGATCCTCCGCTCGCGGAAAAGAAAGACGATAAAACGGTTTGCGAAGTCCCCGAGGGGGGACTGCATCCGGTGACGCTTGGCGCGATCGGTTCGTTGGGGCCGGCGCCGGCTCGATCGAAAGAGAATCCGGACAGGGTCGGCTCTGAAGAACAAGATTTCGAAGGAGCCGAGTACGATCCTTCCAAAGATCCGCTCAATACCGAACTGCGCGCAATCGCGGCGACTTCCGGTCAAGGAGGCAGAGCCGAAGGGTCGTCTGAAAACATACCGATTCCCAGGCCGAATCCGATGAAGGAGCGCGCAAACGCCCAGGCGGACGGGCGAGCGGAACTCAAAGACGGTGGTGATCCGAAGGGAGATCCGAAAACCCGATCCGTCGTTCCCTCCCTCGGGAAAGGACGGGAAATCGATCCGGAGAAGCGTCCCGGCGGAGCGAAAAATCCGCTTCCGGACCCGCAGGCAAAAGCCCGAGGCGATCGGGAGGCGGCCCGGCTCGCGGGCGAAAAACTCAAGCCGGAGACTCCCGAAGAGAAGAAGAAGCGAGAGGAGGAGCGCGCGAAGTACTACAAGAAGCTCTCCGACGATTTGATGAAGTCGTGGGGGACCCCCGATCAGAAGGAAGACGACTCCGATAAGAAGCCGAAGAACGGCGGGATGGGGTCCTTGGCCGGCATGTCCGGCGCCGGCGGGATGCCGGGCGGCGGTCCCGGCGCTTCCGGCGGGGCGACGCCGCCCGGCCGTCGGGGCGCGGCGATGGGGAGCCCGACTCCGGCCTCCCAGTTGAGAAAGAATATCGCGATGCTCTCCAGCATTCCCGGAACGGAAGCGGCGTTTAAGCGCGCCGGAGTCGCGGTGCGCGACGGGCGCATCCTCGGCACCGAACGGGATTTGATGCGGGCCGAACAGGAGCTCAACGGACTGCCGCTGCAGGCGATGATGCAGCACCCTGGGATTTTGAAGCGGATCGGGGCCGGAAACGCGGTGAAGGGTCTCGAGCGCTACGAGAGCGTCCTCTCGGTCGTGGCGCGCGGCGCCGGGGGAGCGCATACTGCGGACCTCGGCGCCGACCATGCGAGCCTGGTCTTCACCGCGACGCGCCGTCGCGGTTTGGATTCAGGCTTCAACGTCCATCACGACGCGGTTTCCTACCGCCGCGGCGAAACGGTGCCGGGACCTACGGTGAGCAGCATCTACGACGCTCTGTTCGGGAGCGGGGACGACGAGGTCGATCCCGCGTTGACCCAGGCGCAGGCGAAACTCGGCCGCAGTTCGCTCGGTCGGGAGGCGGGCAAAGGCGTTTGGGACCGGTTGAAGGGGGCGTTCGCGTCGATCGTCGGCGGCGACGAGGCCGCTCGAGATTCGGCGAACTCGCCGCGCCTCGCGGCGGCGGTTCTCCCGGGGGCCGTGTCCCGGGCGGGGTCCGCCTTCTCCCGTGGCGCGGCCGGTGACCGGGCGTCTCGCGTCCGACAGGAAGGCGGGGATTTCGGCAAGAGCGTTCTGGTCGACTATGAACCGCGCGGCGTTGCGCCGCGCGACATCGTGTGGGCCGTTTCGGGAGGGGTGGGATTCGCGATCCTGCTCTACTGGGCGTTTCGCGGACGCAGGGAAGACTAATCCCGGACGGCGAAGCGCGCGATCAATTCGTTGAATTCGCCGCGCTCGCGGCAGATCACGGTTCCTTTTTCCGCCCCGCTTTCCCGGCCTTCCATCACGCAGCGAATGGAACCGTCCTCGTGTTCGCGGGTCAGGAGTTCCCGCAGCGACGCGGGCGGCGCTTCGGCCCTGCGGTACAACGGACAGTCCCAGAGTTCCCGATTCAGCGCATCATCGGCGTCCGTCTCCGGATTCGTCAGGCGGCGCGCCGCGAGGTCGCGAAGCCAAAGGCGGGCGCGCACGTTCCAAGGGTCGCCGTCGAACGCTTTCTTGAGGCGTCCGGCGGCGAGCGCGGCCAACGCGGGCGCGGCGTTTTGGATGCGGTTGGACAACGCGCGGAAGCGGTCGTTGAGCACGGGCTTGCTATGGTCGGCGTTCATCGAGAGGCCGCTCGCGTCGACATGCGCGATCACCCGCGCGTCGTGATCGTCCATGCGAATCCAGTCGAGTCGGACTCCGTCCACCGAGAGTTCGACGAAGCTTCCAGGAGAGCCGTCTTCGGGAAGTCCGATCCAGGCGCGAAACCCCGGCTCTTCGACCCAGGCTCCCGGTTCCTCCGCCCGGCGCGGATAACGGGGAATCTCGACGCCGTCGATAAAAATACGCGCGGGAGACATCGCGCAGATTCCGGGAAGTTTTCCCGCCGCACTGCGCAGCCGCTGCGGCCGTTCCAGCGAGACGACGCGCAGCAAAGTGTTTCTTTCCTCGCCGTCGACCGGGACCGTGGTTTCCGCGTCCAGCCGGGACACGGTGGTGCGCAGCCGCTGTCCCGGCGCCCCGTAAAAGACATCGACGGCGCCCGGCTTGTCGGGAAGCAAGGAGAGAATGCCGAGCGCGAGGTAGCGGCGGTCTTCGGTCTTCTCCTTTTCCTTTTCGAATAGAACCCCGTACGGTTCCTTCAAGTCGTCGGCTTTGAAGCCGCGTCCGTCGAACTCCATCGTGAGGCCGTCCGGCCGCAGGCGGAGATCGACCCGCGTCGCCTCGTTGGCGACGGCGGCGCGCATCCAGGCTTCCAGAAAGCGGTGTTCCCCGGCCAGGCGGAAAGCGGAAAGTTTCTCCAGCGCTTTCTCGCGGTCGACCTTGAAGCTTCCTCCGCCGACCCAAACCGCCTCGCCGTCTTCTTCCATGCCCTGAGCGTAGCGTCCCGACGCAGCGGAGTCAAGACGGGAAATCCAACAAGGAAAGAGTTTGTTGAGGCAGATTTGTTGCTCTCTAGAGCGGTATGAAGCTCGTGAAGTATTTGGAAAAGGAGCACCGGCTGTGCGAGGAACTGCTCGACCTTCTGGAAGGATGGCTCGACAGCGGACGGGAAATCGCGGCCTCTAGAATCGGCATGGTGCTGGAGGTATTGCTCCAGGCTCTGGTCGAGCATGAGACGATCGAGTGTACTGTGTTCGAGCTGAACGGGAATTCCCGACCTTCGGCTCGGGCGCTGCAAAAGGAGCACGACGACCTTTCCGATTTGCGCGAGATCATGGAGTTCTTGATCGAGAACTGCTGCGATGGGACGCTGCAGGAATTGAAGCCTTCCTTGGCGCAGCTCGCGAACCGGTTCCGCCGTCACTTCCGCAAGGAGGAAGACGAACTGTGGCCGTCCTTGAAGGCGAGAGGCGAAAAGGCTCCGCCGAAAGGAATGGAGCGGGAACTCGAAGAGCGCGAGCGCCGGCTCGAGTTCTTGGTGCAGGAAGTCAGATAGCGGCGGGGGCGATGTCCGGAAATAATCGGGTGAGATCGGCGTCCGGCTCTTCGAGACTGCAGCTGCCGATGCCGAACGGATGGGAGAGCACCGCGTCTTCCAGTTGAGCCGCGGTCATCTTAAAGTCGGTCCATGCGAGACCGTCCTCGAAAGAAAACGCTGCGGGGTTGGTTTCCCGAAGGCAGGCCAGCACCCGGTCCCTTGAGAAAACTTCCTCTCCGAGCGAGCGTTGAAGACGCAGCGCCGCGGCCAGGCCGAGAAATCCCATCGTGTTTGCGAAGCGCTCTTGTTCGACGAGCGGATGGTGAAGCCCCGCGGTGGCTTTCAACGGCAGGCTCCGGGCGTTGACGAAGCCGATCAACTCCGAGAGCCGTTCGGGGGAAATCGCCGTCGGACCGGAGCCGCGCAGCTTCAGGCACACCGCCCCGAGCGCCGGATCGGCGTTGAGCGAATCGAGACCGCCGCAAAACCAAT
>PFUL01000175.1 GCA_002790095.1 Elusimicrobia bacterium CG_4_9_14_3_um_filter_62_55
CCTTGGATCGTATGTACTTTATAAGCGATCGCCTATAAAGAAATAAGGGATGGGGAACCTTCATAAACTACCGCTGCGTTTGCGCCGCTTGCTGAATCGTATTCTCGTCGTCGCGGGCGGGATGGCTGCGGATATTCGGGTCGCGCCCCCGCATGAGTTGTTGTATGCCGTTCGCGTAAAGATCGGGATGAGTCAGGCCGAGGCCGCCGCGCGCGCGGGAATTTCCCAGCCGGCGTGGCAGGAGCTGGAGTCGGGCGGGCGCGACGCCGGCGTCGGATCGTGGCGGCGGGCGTTTATGGGTCTCGAGTGCGACTTGGCGCTGATGCCGGTTCCGCGGCGCCATTTGGGCGAATGGCGCGCCCAACGGGCGCTCGAGGGGCGCTGGGCGGCCCGTTCGGTTACGCGGATTTCAGAAGAGTTCTGACGGCGACGCCGGCGGCGGCGAAGCCGAAGGCGCCGGTGACGAACCCGGCGGTCCCCATGATCAGGTTGCGGCTCTCGCAGGTGAAGCCGCTTTCCCCGCCCTGCGGGCAGACGCAGCGAAAGCCCTTGCCGTTGTCGTAGCCGAGCTCCATCGGCTTCGTCGGGAACTCGTCGGAGTACACCGCGGTGATGCCGAAATTCCCCGTCGCCGGAAATCCGTATTTCTGCCGCAGAATGCGGCGTAGGTCGCGCGCGAGCGGATCGACCTGCGTGGCGCCGAGGTCCGCCGTGCGCACCTTGGTCGGATCCAGGCGCCCTCCCGAACCGGTCGAGGTGACGACGGGAATCCCCGCGGCGCGGCAGCGCGCCAGCAGGCCGCACTTCGCGGTGACGCTGTCGATCGCGTCGATGGAAATCCGTCCGACGCCCGAGCGCGCGATCGCTTCGGCGATCGTTCGGGCGATCGTCGGCAGGTCCCGGCCGGGGCGGTCCGCGTCGCTCTCGACGAGCAGGCTCTCGCCGGGGATCTCCGCGACGGCATCGCAGCGGCGGTGTCCCAGCGAGATCAAAAAACCCAAATCCCGGTAAGCGCCCGCGGTCGCCGCGTTTCCGGTAAACCCGTGAACGAGGCCGGCTCGCGGGAAGGGACCCTCGCGGCGCAGGATGCCGAGCGCCTCCTTGTGCGCGCCGACGACGTGCAGGACCGTCGGTTTATGAAAACGCTTCGCCAGCGTCAATTGCGCGGCGAAGGCGGCGCGCTGGGAGTCCAGCGTTCGCTTAAAGCGAGGCGACGCGTCGAGTCCGGTTTCTCCGAGAGCGGCGGCCTCGGGCAGCAGGCGTTCGAGCGCCGCGAGTGCGGCGGCGTCTTGGCCGGTGACGGCCCACGGGTGCAGGCCGAAGGCGCGCAGAACGCCCGGCTGAGTCAGTGCGCGTCGATCCAGCGGGCGGTCATGAGCTCTAATTATATTCATATTTTGAATGGGTTATTTTTTAAGCGGGCCGTGCTATACTGAACCCGTGAGGTGGTGGCGAACGCCCGGCTATTTGCTGTGGTCCGCGCTGGCGGCCACTCTTTGGTGTTCTCCGAACGCCGGTGCCCAACTTTCCATCGAAGCGGTCCGATCCCGGGCCGCTCTTCCTTTATCCGCGGCGCCGACCGCCGCGGCGCCGGCGATCGGCGAAGCGCGCGCGCTGCGCGGGCTGTCTCTGCTGCAGGAGGCTCACGCCGCCGCGGCCCGCGGGCATCGTTCCCTTACTTACGGTGAAGCGCAAACCGCGATCTTCTCCTACACGGACAATCTCGAATACGATGGGACGCGCGGGGTTTACGCGGCGTATTCCGAGGTGTTCGTCCCCGGAACCGGACGCTCCGGAGGGACATATAAGGAACACGGGGATGCGAACGGAGACGGCTACGTCGATTCCGGAGGGATGAACGTCGAGCATACCTGGCCGCAGTCCTTTTTCAAGAAGCGGCTGCCGATGAAATCCGATCTGCATCATCTGATGCCGACCTTTATGCATCCCAACGGGATGCGCGGCCGTCTGCCGTTTGGAACCGTTTCCGGCGGAGATGCCGATTACGGCACGCGCTCCGGCGCCCGGCGGGGCGGCGGGGTTTTCGAGCCCCCGGATTCGGCTAAGGGCCGGGTCGCCCGCTGCGTTCTCTATTTCTATGTTCGCTATCTGGGAACGAACATCCTGCCGCGCGACTTCGTCGAATCGTTTTGGAATTCCAAGATTGAGCTGATGCTCGCGTGGAACCGCGCGTATCCGCCGAGTGAATTCGAGCGTTGGCGCAACGACCGCGTGCAGGAAGTGCAGGGCAACCGCAATCCCTTCGTCGACGAACCGTCCTTGGCCGACCAGATCGGGGCCGACGCCTTCCGTCTGAGCGCGGGCTTCTCGGCCTACGCGAAATCACCCATCCAGCCTAGACGCTAAGATCATTTTTCGTGCTATGCTGTCCCGACTATGGCTGCCGCGGTAGGCATCTATTTGGTCGGGCTGTTCGGCGTCGGCGTTTGGGCGCGGGGCAGAATCGACGACCACGAAGACTACATCGTCGCCGGACGGCGCCTGCCGTTGGCGCTCAATACCTTCACGCTTCTGGCCACCTGGTTCGGCGCCGGCACATTGCTGACGGCGACCGACGAGATCGCGGCGAACGGGTTGGGACCCGCGCTGCTGGAGCCCTACGGCTCGGGCATCTGCCTGCTGATCGCGGGGTTTTTCTTCGCGAAGCCGTTGTGGGAAATGAAGCTGTGCACGATCACCGACTTCTTTAAGCGCAAGTACGGTCCGCGGATCGAACTACTCTGCGTCATCACCTCCATCCTCAGCTTCACCGGCTGGATCGCGGTGCAGCTCGTCGCCCTCGCCGCCGTGCTCGACGTGCTGTTCGGCGTTCCGGTAAAGATCGGAATCGGCGCGATCGCGGCGGTCGCCACCGGCTACACCTTGCTCGGCGGCATGTGGTCGGTGACCGTCACGGATTTTCTGCAGATGTTCTTCATCATCATCGGAGTCACGATGCTGGGTTGGAACGTTTTGGGGGCGCTCGGGGGAGAAGCCGCTCTCGCGCCGCTGCCCGCGGCCGATTTCCGACTGATCGACGCGTCCTCGGCGAAAACGGTCCTGATGTCGGTGAATCTCTTCCTTGTCGCCGCGTTGGGCAATATCCCGAGTCAGGATTTGGGGCAACGGCTGTTCGCCGCCAATTCGGCGCAAACGGCGAAACGCTCCTGCTACATCGCCGGCGTACTCTACGTCATTTTCGGCTCCATCCCGGTGTTCTTGGGGCTCGCCGCGAAGGCGCATTATCCGGAATTGACGGAAGCGGTGATCCCGACGCTCGCCAAGAAGTTCCTGACCCCGGCGGCGACGACGGTGTTTCTGCTCGCCGTGTTGTCGGCGGTGCTGTCGACGATCGACAGCGCGATCCTGGCGCCGGCGACGACGCTCGCGAATAATTTCCTGCGCTACAAGGTCTCGGATGATGTCTCCACCCTCACGCTTTGCCAGTGGGCCACGCTCGCGATCGCGATCGCGTCGACCGCCTTGGCGTATTCCGGCGCCGGCGCGTATGAGATGCTCGAGCAGGCCTACGGGATTTCGCTGGCGGCGTTTTTCGCGCCGCTGGTGATCGGCATCCTGCATGAGAAGCCGGATCGGTTCGGCGGACTGCTCGCGATGTCGGTCGGATTCGGGTTCTGGTCTTTGGAGATCATCGTCGGCGGGGACGCGCCGTTCTCTTTGATGGGCGCCGTCGCCGGATTCGCCGTGTATTACGGCCGGGTCGCCTTCGAGAAAAGCCGCGTCGGCGCCGCCTCGATTTCTGAACTGAAACCGTTATGATTTCGGCGTGAGTATTCCCGGATGCGCCGCAACGCGGCGCAGGGGATTGTTGAAGGGCAACGGTGATTGTTCCATGCCGATAGGGTAGAGGGGGATTCGTGAGGAATCTACGCGATTCCGCTCCCCGCACCATAGTCACGGGCCCATGATCATCGCGGGCCCAGGCCCGACACCTAAAGGTTTCGTAAACGCTGGATTAATAAGCACTTTTCTTCATAGAGTGAATTGCGTCAAGCTCGTCCTTGGAGGTGGAAAATGCGTTCAACTCTCTTTTCGGTCCTGCTGTTGTTGTCGGCATCCTCGGTTCGGGCGGTGTCCCCCGCGCCGAACTTCGACTCCCGCGCCTTCCTTAATACCGCTCGCGAAGCGGTTTCCCAAAACCCAATGCCTGAACTTCGAGGAGCGGATCAGCAGGTACTGGAACACGTTTTCAGGTCCTACCCGAAGGATCGGGGTGAATGTCCGGAATCGGCGCGAAAAATCGCCGCCGATTTCGCTGCGGCGACCGGAGCCGAGACGCTCGGCGCCGTTTGCCTGGCGGACGGCCCCCGGGGATTCACCATCGCCGTTCAATACCGCGCCGGCGGGAAATTGCCTTTAGTGTCCACGATGGGGCGACCGTCGGTCTCTCCTTCCGCGGGGTGGGAGTCGAAGCAGGCGTGCGAGGCCGCGCTCGAAGAGGAGACGGCCCGGTTTAAGCGCAATACGGGACTGACCCCGGCCGCGTCCTACTGCTATCAGGAAGAATACGCCCGCAAGGACGAATGGACGATGCGGATCGATGGATTCGGAACGGCATTATCCTCGCCGCAGTTGGGCGGGGCGTACGTGTTCGGAAAGGTCCTCGGTCATTCCCGCGCGTCGTTTCTCGCGGAGCTTCGCTCCGGATTGGAGCGAAGCGGTCTCGATGTGTCGTTCGTTCGCTATCGCGCGTCGATGGCCTACGGAGAGATCGGCGTCCTGTACTACGCCCCCGAACGCGTGCGCTTGGAGAGCGTCGAGTACGCCAAGGTCGCCGATGCGGCTCAATGCGCCGAGCAGTTGGATCTCTCCCGGGCGGCGCTGACGGACGCGAACGAGGCGATCTCGTATTGCGGAGCCATGTCCGTGACCGGAAACTACGAGGTCTCCTATCTCTTCGCGGGGAACGCGCGGAAAACGACCTCGCACTATAAGAAGTTCGATTCGTACGCGTCCTGCATGGCCGACCGAGAGTCGGAACTTGAGCATTTCCGCGGGCAAGGGCGTTCGGTGGTGGGCGCCCTCTGCGGGCGGACCGATGCGGGCTGGGGGATCGTCTTTCTTAACGGAAAGTAGATCGTCCGACCGTCGGTCTAACGGGCGCCCCGGAGCGGATCCCTCCGGGGCGCTTCTGTTTTAGCGGGGGCGCCGAGCCAACGCAGAAACGCCTCCTCCGATGGATCCCGGCCGAGGAAATCCCGAAGGCTGTCCATCTCTTCCCGCGTGCTTCCCCTTTCGAGAATCGCCCGCCGGTAGCGCGTTCCGACACGGGGCGAGACACCGCCGTCTACGTCGAAAAGCGAGTAAACATCCTGCGCGTAAACCTTCGACCAAAGATAGCCGTAGTAGGCCGAGGCGTAGCCGCCCATGATATGAGCGAAGCGGGCGGGGAAGCGCGACGCGGAGTTCGGTTTCCCGCCGTTGACGATCCTACCGACCCGCCGATACACGTCGAGGGGATCGACGGTCGACAGGGTATGGTAGGCTAGATCGATCGCGGCGAGCAGCACCTGTCCGAGCGTCGCCGACGCGGCATGAAAGTTGCGGGCCGCGATCATTTTCGCGACCATTTTTTCCGAAATCGGCTCGCCGGTGCGGTAGTGTCCGGAGATGCGGGTGAGCACGTCCTCTCGCCAGATAAAGTTTTCCATCATCTGCGACGGTGCTTCGACAAAATCCCGCGCGGTGCGCGAACCCGCGAAGCTCCATCGTTCGGCGGTCGTCAGAGTCTGGTGCATGATGTGGCCGAATTCGTGGAACAGCGTGCGGACGTTGTCGTGCGTCATCAGCGCGGGTTTGTCCCCGACGGGCCGCGGGAAATTCGCGACCATCGCGGATACCGGTTCCTGGTAGCGGCCGTCCGGAAGCAGGCGGCCGCCGACTATCGTATACGCGGCCGCGCCGGATCGCTTTCCGGGGCGGGGGTGCAGATCCAGGAAGAACCTGCCGATGCGGGCGCCGGTTTCGCCGTCGCGGATCAGGAAGGCCCGAACGTCCTCGTGCCAGGCCGCCGATTCGATGCTCTCGAATCGGAGTCCGAGGAGCTTCGCTTTCTCGCGGCGCAGGTCGAGGGTTTCCTTAAGAATCGGCATGTTCACGGCGGCGGCCTTTTTCTGCATGCGGTAATAGAGCCGTCGCCGCAAACCGGCGCTGCGGGCCTTCGTCATCACGTGTCCGTAAACGGTCGGTTCGACGCTGATGCGCAGTTTGCGCCCCTTCCCCTTCGGCAGGGAATCGATGAAGGCCGAGGACAGCCCGGCGAGTTCCCCGCGGCGCACTTCGATCCCGTCGTCCCATTCCCGGAGATTCTTCGAGAACGCCCGGCCGAGTTCGGACAGGCGCGACTCGACGCGCTTAAGCCGTTCCTTCGCCTCCGGGTTCAGGCCCATTCCGGACGTTTTGTAGTCCAGCAGCGATTCATCGAGGAGCTTCTTTTTTTCCCCGGCAAGGGCCTTCGCTTCTTCCGTCTTGGCGTAGGCGAGTACTTTCCCGTAAAGATCCTCGCGCGTGACCTGGTCGCGCAGCAGTTGTGAGGACCCTTTTTGCCAGAGATCGACGGCTTCGCGGTCGCGCCGCGACCGCGTCCAGCGCTTCGATGAGGCGGGCGGAGGCCTCTCCGTAGAGGGAAGCGATGCGCGGCGCGTCGAGCCCGAAGTCCAGTACCGAGGGGGCTCCGGGGGCGCGTTGGAAGCCTCCGGAGGCCGGGGCCGCCGCGTTCAGCGGCCGGGAGGGTGAGGGAAATCTGGGGATGGGCGCTGCGGCGGCGAGCGAAGGAGGCGGGAATCCGAGCGCCGCGCTCAGCAGGATTGCGCAAAGTCGTTCCATTGCGGATTTTCCCAAACGAAGGCTTCTTGAGGATGGGACGAAAGCCCTAGAGAGCCCCGAAAAATGGACCTACCGGAATTTCACTCGTCGTCGCGCGAGATGCGGATGGAAACCTTGGCGGGTTTTCGCGAAATGGTTTTCCAGCGGCCGAGCGTCGAAAGCACCTCGGTCTGCAGTTGCCAGGTCTCGATTTCAATCCCGTCTTTGCCGGAGAGCGGTCCCGACAGTTCGAGCTGGATCTGCGTGTCCACCCGCGTGGGATTGTTGGGGTCGATCACCGGCAGCGTGTTGACGATGAAGCCCCAGCGCTTGAATTCGACGCCCTCCCCGTTTGCTGTGTGGACCTTAAAGGGACGATCCCCTCCGGTCACGTGGTTCGACTGCGTTTGGTTCATCGCCGCGAAATCGGCCTCGCCCTTCAGTTCCTTGTACTCGGCCTTGACCTCGATGCGCAGCGGGGTGTCTGACGCGCCGTCGTTTTCGTCGAATCGAGGGATGGCGCCTTCCGTGATTCCCTCTCCGGGGTCTTCGACGGCCTGTTCCTTCAGGGTGGGGGTCGTGTCGGCTTTCGCCTCCGCGCAAACCGCGGCGAAGCAAAACAACGGCACGAGAAGCAAAGAGAGTCGGGTCATCGAGAGTTCCTCCGGATGCCGTCATTTTACGGCGCGGCGGGCTCTCCGGCAAGGGCCCGCCCAAAATGGAGCGTAAATGCACCCTGTTGCTGGAAATTTCGTTGCTAGTACTAAATGCGTGAGCGACGGGCTTTTCAAAGACCTCGACATCATCGTCGGGGGTATGGGGGTGGACATCTCCAGCGTGGAGCTTGTCTCGACGGTGGCAAATCATCCGAGCGGACGCATGGCGGGTAGTTTGTCGGGAACCGCGCTGGCCGATTTCTACGCAAGACTGCTGCAGCTCGGCGACCCGCACGGGGCGGCGCGGGAGGCCTTCGACGCCTTTAAGACCTTGGTTCCCGCCTTAGCCGGCGAGGTCGACGTCCTGTTTTCGAAGTATTTTATCCCGGGCGGCAAGGCACCGGACGCCTTGTTCAAGGGGCTTGCGATCGGGGGGATGGAGCCTCCGCGGGACGTCCAGGTGATGACGATCGTTTCGACCTTCGCGCATATTTGGCGCGCGAAAAAAGCTGCGCCCGGTCGCCCGATCGGCGTGAACTTCCTGCGCAAGATCGAGCGCGTGCTCCTCTACGGGCTTTACGGCGCCGTGCTCGCCGATGCCGATTGGGTGGTGATGGGCGCGGGGGACCCGAGCGCAATCCCGGGCCTGCTTCGAAAGCTCGCGAAGCACGAGCCGGTCGAACTGCCGATGCAGGTGGCGACGGTTCCGCTAGGGGAATACAAGGTCCGTTTCGACCCGAGAGCGATGGTCGGCGAGGCGTTTCCCGAAAGCCGCCGTCCGGCGTTCATTGCGATCGTCAGTTCCCATCTGCAGGCGGAGGGTTTGGCGGCGAATCCCGAGACGCGGCCGGACGCGTTCGTCGTTGAGGGTCCCGAGGCGGGGGGGCATAACGCGCCTCCCCGGCTGAAGAAAAAGGACGAGCGCGGGAACTACATATACGGCGAAGAGGATGTTGCGGACATCGAGGCGGTCGCGGCGCTCAAAATCCCGTTTTTCGTGGCCGGCGGTCACGGGCATCCCGTTTTGGGAGGCACTCCGCATCCCGCGCGCCAGGTGGGGACGCTGTTCGCGCTGAGCACGGAGTCGGGAATGGAGCCCGAACTTCGCAAGCGCGCGTTGGATATGATTTGGAAGAACAAGATGGAAGTCGTCGCGAGCGCCAACGCGTCGCCCAGCACCTTCCCGTTTAAGCTGGCGCTCGTTCCCGGGACGCTCGGCGACCCGACGGTCTATTCGCAGCGCAATCGGGTCTGCAATTTGGGCCACTTGCGCGGACAGCGGCCGAAGGACGGAAAGCCCATCGGGCTGTGTCCGGCCGATAAGCCGGAGATCTTCAAGCAGTCGGGCGGCGCGATGTGGCGGACTCAGAACGCGATGTGTCTGTGCAACGGACTGATGGCCGCCTGCGGTTTGGGGCAGCCGGGCGAGCCCCCGCTGCTGACGCTGGGCGACATCACGCCGGTGCGCGACCTGCAGCGGCGTCTGCGGCGGAAGGAATACTCCGCGCTCGAAGCCGCCGACTACCTGATCGGAAAAATCTAGCAGGCGCTTCCGCAGCGGGTATTGATATTTATAGATTGTAGTGTGTTATTTATACGACTATGATCGAATATATATCAGAGCATAGTCAGAACGCCGTCTCACGCGAATTGCTGAAGCGATTGGCGGAGCCCCCCTCAGGACGGGTTCAGCTTCTTTTGGGTCCCCGGCAGGTCGGCAAGACGACCGTGCTTCTGGGGTTGATGGACCCGATCCCCAACGCGATCTATCGGGCGATGGATTCCCCCGAAGCGGCTTTGGCCGGCTGGTGGGAGGCGACCTGGCGCGAGGTGACCCATCGGGCGGGCAGCGAAACCGTCATCGTAGTCCTCGATGAGATCCAGTATTTGGACGGCTGCGGCGCAAGAAGGCCCGGGTGCATCTTGTGGTGAGCGGATCGTCATCGCTGCTGGTCAGCCGGGGCCTCAAGGAGACGATGGCCGGACGCTTCGAGAAGCTTCAGATCAACCATTGGAGCGCCGCGGACCTTGTCGAGGCTTTTTAGATCGGACCGGATCAAGCCGTGGACCACTTAGTGCGCCGCGGCAGCTATCCGGGCGCCTTTCCCCTCGTCGACGACTCGTCCCGGTGGCGCGCCTACATGCGCGACGGCATCGTGGAGCCCGCCATCGGGCGCGACATCCTCATGCTGGAACCCGTACGCCGGCCGGCGCTTTTGCGCCAACTCTTCTTCCTGTGCTTGGAGTATCCGGCGCGGATCATGGCGCTGCACAAGCGGGCGGGCCAAATCCAGGACAAAAGCGCGCTGGAAACACTGGCGCATTATCTTCAGGTGCTCGAACAGGCTTTCTTGGTGGCCGGGCTCTCCAAGTACTCGGAGCGTCCGATCCGGCGGCGCGCCTCTCCCCCGAAATTGGTCGTCTTAAACAACGGGCTCTTGGCCGCCGTCCATGACGTCGAACCCGGCGGCCAAGGCTGGGGCAGCCGCGTCGAGAACGCCTGTTTGGTGCATGCAGTCAACAGCGGGCAGGAGCTATGGTATTGGCGCGAGGAACCTTATGAGGTCGACGCGGTCATTTCCGGAAGCTGGGGTAAATGGGCCGTCGAGATCAAGACCGGGAATTTCGTTATGCGCGATCTGGCCGGACTGCTGGAGTTTTGCCGGAGGCATTCGGAGTTCGAGCCGTTGGTGCTTTGCTCGCGCGAGAGGGCGGCCGAGAAGCTCGACGGGGTCAAAACCTTGTACTGGGGGGACTTTCTGCTGGGCAAGGGTCCCGCTTTGGCGGGGTGAGGAAATTCAGGAGGCTTTCGTCACCATTCCGGGCGGCTATCGGCTCGTCGGATAGCGGCGATTTCGTTTCAGGGAGTCAATTGGAGTCAGGCCCCTTCGACGAGAGACTCCTATAACTCGGTAAAGGCCTCGTAATTCCTGCGCCGTGGCTCTTGCTATTGGGTAGAACCCCGGATAAATTCATTCGGGTAGCTGGGAGTCGCTTTCCTGGCGTCTCGCTGATTTATGCGCACGCGCCGAGCCTTCGTTGTCGCCGTTGCCGTAGGAGCGAACTGCCTCCGCGGCATGGCGGGCTATTCTCAATCCGGTCCATTCAACGGCGACGATCCTGCGCCCGAACCGATCTCGCTTGTCGAGGCTTGGGCGCGCGTGCGCGAGATGCCGCTCGACAAGCCCGATCCGTTCCTTCGGCAAGCCGACGCCTGGCGCATCGAGACGCCCGAGGACGTCCCAGCCGCGACGGCCCTGCTGGCCCGGATCGAGCGCGCCACGCTTGAGGAAGCGGCGGCGCATATCGCGCTCCTCGCGCACAAGAGCGTACTCGCGCATGTGGAGCGCCTCGACGATAAGCGCCTCGCGGGGGAACTGTTGCGGACGCTGGAAGCGGCGCTGGGCGAGTTTCCCGACGACTATGGCGGGGAGTGGGTCGCTGAAAGCGGCAAGGAGGCGCGCTATGAGCATCTGCGCTTTAACCGCTTGTCGGCGTTCGGGGAGGCCGCCGTCGGTACCGTGGGCGAGGCGGCGCGGCCGGTGCTTTGGCGGATGTTCGCCAAGAAGGGGGTTTTGGCCGGGAAGGCGGTCAATCTGCTCGGGAAGGTCGGGGACGCGGCGGATTTGGACAAGCTGATTGAGAAAGTCGGGAAAACGGATGATCGGTTTACTTTGTATTCCTTCCCCGGCGAGCTTGTGCTGCCGCGGTTACTGGAAGCCATCGGGAAGGCGACGACCAAAACTCGGCGGGCGCATCTGATCTCGAGTCTTCCGAAGGTTCGTTCGGATTCGGACGCGCTTCGCTATTTTGAGCTCGCGACGGAGACGCAGAATGAACAACTCAAGCGCGTGCTTCTTATGAAGATTGCGGATGCGAAGAGGCCGATCGCGGTTGATCGGTTTGTTCCATTCTTGTTGAGTTCGGATGGAACAGTCAGACTCCGAGCTGCGCACGGAATCGCATCGCAAATGGGGACTTCCGAGGAAGCGCTTAGAATCGGACTTGAGCATCTCCGCACTCACTATGACGATATCGTTCGGAATCGCATTATTGGCGAATTGGTTGACCAGAACATCTATAGCGCCAAACCCGTGTTGGAAGAAGTCGCCGAGAAAGACAATTCACCGCGGATTCGAACGTGGGCGAGATGGATTCTTAACCACCAGTGGAAAGACAAATAGATTCGAGACGGAAGGAAAATGCAGAGCTTTAGACGCCTCTATCGCCGAGCGCTTCGTGGAGCCGCCATCTTGGGGTTGTTTGTCCATGCTCCGTCTGCGTTCGCATTCAAAAACTTCCAGCACAAGCGCGCGACGATCCAGGCCATCGACAACATGGGCGGCGACTACCCCGATATCGAAGAGAAAAATCGAAAGTCCGTCATTACGTGGAGCTACGGCATCGGCGGCTTCCTCGGCAAAATCGGCGCAGGGAAGCCCGCCGAGTCTTTGGCGCATGCCAACAATCAAGAAACCGATATTCTCGAGGTCCATAATAATAACGGCCCTTTCAAAAATTTTGTTGATGCCGCAATGGAAAATTACATAGATGGCAACTTTTATTCGGAAGTACCCAGAAAAGAAGGCGCCTACGTCCTCCTCGGCGCAACCCCGACAGCTTTCGGGCCATCGTTTATGCGCCGAAGGCGTACAAGGCGATGGAAGGGAAAGGTTGAATCCTACCCCTGTTTCTAGAGCAGCACGCCCTTGACTTCTTCGTGCCAAGAGCCCCCATCCAGTTTCCAAACGCGGCGGCGGCTTTTCGACGGGTCGTCGAGATCGATTTCGTAGAAATCCCAGAGGAAGACACGAAGCACCACGACGCCGAAATGCGGGCTGACGTTTTCGATGGAGCGGGCGTCGTCTTTCCAATACTCCTGCAGAATCCAGTCATGCGTCCCGCGCCACGACAAGGCCACTTCCGGCGCCGCGGAGTCGGTGACGAGTTCGGCGTTCGCGCTCCAGCGAAGCTGCACCTGCTTCTTCGGATGGAACCAGCACCCGGCCATGAGGGGATTGTCCCGGAGCTCCTTCCACTTCGGGGAGCCGGTGTGGCAGGCGAAGGCGATCGTCTCCACGTCGGGGATGTAGCGATAGTGCACGGTGCGGACGCTCGGCACCCCGTCCGCGGAGGCGGTGGCGGCCTGCGCGTAGAGCGGGCGCTCTTCGCTTTCGAAGATCGACGGAACGAGATCCGCGATCGGTCCGGGAACGGTCATCGGCTCATTTTACCTTAGGTCGAGGGAACGCGGCGCGCCCTTTCGAACTGCTCGTAGGCATTGAGCAGGATGTCGGAAATCGTGTCGCCTGTTTCGATGGCGCCCAGGCGCATCAGGTGGCCTAGATCGGGGGAGACCTTGCGCGGATTCGCCTCGTACCAACGCCGCATGGTCCCCTCTCCGCCGAGCGCCTCGTAGAGGTTCAGGAACGCGCAGCCGCTCTCGTGCGCCGCCTCGCTTGCCGCCTCGACGACTTGCGGGACGGCCGGACGGGTCACGAGGAGGTTGCGGTTGCGCATCCCCATGTCCTTGGTCGAGATCACCAGGCAGGAGGCGCGCGGGCGGGCCGCCATCGTTTGGCGGATGCTCTCGACGTAGGCGCGGCGGAACGCGCGCAGCTGCGCGGGGTGCATTTGGGGATTGCGCATCAATTCCTTAGCGCCCCATTGAAAGACGACGAGGTCCGGCCTGCGGCGGGCGATCTGGCGCTTCAGGTGCTCCGGGTCGAACACCGACTGGGAATTCGCCCAGGCGCCGATCACCATCGCCGCGTCGAGGACGAAGCCCCGCTCGCGTTCGAGCACCGCGCCGTAAAGCCGTACCGGCCGGCGGCCGGCGACCACGCGCACGCGATGGGGACCGTCGTCGAGCGTCATCACGGCGACGCGGTCGCGCGGTTCGTGGGAGGCGCCGGGAAGCAGCATCGTCCGAGCTCCGTCATCAGAACGGATTTCAATATCGCCGCCGCCCGGATAGGTTTGGTAGTAGAGTTCGAAGCGCGAGAACCTCGTCCCGGCGGGGAAATTCAGATATCCGTCGGGCCGGCTGTCGGCGACCGGGACCGTCGCGAATTCCGTCCACGCGGGACCTTCGCTGACGGCGAGAACTCCGCCCAGGCCGTAGCGTCCGTCCTTTCGTTTCGCGCCGCGGATCGTGTCGATTTTCCACGAGCCGCTTTGAGTCCATTCGACGTCGCGGTGGCGCTGGTAGCGCCAGCCCGGCACGGCGACCAAAAAGCCCTTTCCACCGTCGCCGAACTGCGCTTGGAATCTCCTTCGAATCTGGCTGGTCGAGCGATCGAAGCCGATCTCGGAATTCCCGTAGTACAGGACCCGGATCGGTTCCCGCCGCTTGCCTTGAGTTTCCGCGAGCAGGGCCGAGAAGAAACGCCACATGCTGCCGTGCGGATCGCTGTAGTGCTTGACGGAAATCGGGCGGTGGGCCCCCGCGCGAGCGTCCTCTTCGCGGCGCGCCGCTTCGACGGCGTCCGTTTCCTCCTCGGCGACGACCGTCGGGAGTTCGGCCTCCTCGGACGCCGGGCGGCGCATCCACGCGTCCGCTCCCGCGACGACGGCGAGCAGCGCGAAGGCGAGCATGCCGCGCCGCACGCCCTCCAAGGGGTCGGGTTCGGGTTCGGGCAGGACCAGGTCTTCGATGACGGGTTCGTTCATTAGAATTGGAAGTAAATAAAGCTCTTGCGGGCGATCACCGCCGCGCGCGAAACGGCGAAGGCCGCGACCGTGATCGCGGCGCTTTGCGCCGCCGGACTCAGCGCGGCGAAGCGCGCGACGGCCTTCGATTCCCAATCCTCCGGGATGAAGTGAGCGAGCGTGGCGGCGCAAAGCGCCGCGAGCGCTCCGGCGCCGTAGCCCAGCGACGATCCGCTGAAGGAGAGCACGCCTTTGTAGAGCACCCAGGCGGCGGCGAGATCGTCGGCGCGAAACAACGGCATCGAAAAGACGACGAAGAGGTTCGAGACGACGACCGGGAGGATCCAGGACTCCAGCGTCGATTCGAGCCTTTCCCCGGAACGGCCGAGCACGGACGCCGCCGCCTTGAACAAGGGCCTGGACGCCGCGACGCCCAGCGCGTGATACAGGCCGAACAACACGAATTTCCATTCGGCTCCGTGCCATAGGCCGATCAGCGCGAATGTGGCGAAAACGTTGAGCAAGGTTCGAAGCTCCCCTTTGCGGTTGCCCCCGAGCGGGACATAGAGGTAGTCGAAGGCGAATCGGGTCAGCGTCATATGCCAGCGCCGCCAGAACGCGGCCGGCGTCGAAGCGGTAAACGGCTTCGCGAAATTCTCCGGCAGGCGGTAGCCGAAGAGGCGGGCCGAGCCGAGGGCGATGTCCGTGTAGCCCGAGAAGTCGCAGTAGATTTCCGCGAGAAACGCCCATAAGGCGACGAAAATCTCAAGGGAACCGAACAGGTGCGGTATGTTGAAGACGGGGTCCACGATCGTGACCGCCAGGAAATCCGCGAGCACGATCTTCTTGATCATTCCGCGGAGGATGCGCCACGCCCCTTGCGCGAAATCGCCGCGATCGAGCCTCGGAGTCGTTAAAAACTGCGGAAGAAGCTCCGCGGCGCGCACGACGGGTCCCGCGACCAGTTGGGGGAAGAACGCGACGAACAAAAAGAAATCCCGCGCGCGCTTCACCGGTTCGATGCGGCGGTAATAGATGTCGAGCGTGTAGCTCATGCTCTGGAAGGTGTAGAACGAGATGCCCACCGGCAGCAGGATGCGCAGCGCGGGGGCTTCGACGTCCCAGCCGAAGAAGCCCATCACCGCGACCGCGTTTTCCGTCGCGAACCGACCGTATTTGAAGAAGCCCAGCACCGCGAGGTTGCTGACGACGCTGACCGCGAGCATTCCCCTACGAAACCTCGGCCAGTCGTCGTTGTCGTGAATCAGTCGGCCGGCGCAATAGTCGATGAAAGTGGAGGCGACGATAAGCAGGAGATACCAGCCGTTCCAGGCGGCATAGAACGCGTAGCTGGCCCAAAGCAGAATCCAGAGCCGCGCGGAGGGGCGGTCGCGCAGCCCCCAGAAGAACACGAAGGAGGCCCCGAGGAGAGCGATGTATTCGAGACTGTTGAAAGACACGGTTTGAGTCGTCGATAGGGTAGCAAGTTCCGATCGCTGCCGCTCGGGGTGTCCGCGGCACGACGTCGCGCGCGGGCGCTTTTTTTAAAAGACTATTGATTCACCTATAAGGAAAGTCCTATTTACGGGGATGTTCTTTCCCGCCCATTTTTCCGTGTTCGCCTTTAGAACCGGAGCAGCATTCGCCCTTGGCCATTTTCTCGGCCGCGGCTTGAATCTTCGCGACCGCATCCTTGTCCTTCGCCGAAATCCGAATAACGACGCCTTCATCGGTCTTCTCTACTTTGACTTTCGCTCCGTCGACGTGCGCCGGGCAGCTTTTTCTCTTGTGCGCGCATTCCAAGCCGCACGCGTGTTTGCCGACCTTCGCCTCTTTCTTCGGGGCATCCTCTCCCACTCCGCAATGTCCGCAATGCGCGCGCAGCGCGGCGGGGGCGAGAAACAGCGACATCAACGCGGTGAAAAGTCCAAGTTTCATAACTCTAAATCCTGATTTCATCCTTCCTCCTGTGTGCGGATATTTTGACAAGGAAGCCGATGAAGTGGCAAGTTTATAGTGCGAACTTAATATAATGAGCGCACATCGACGTACAGGAGCGATATGGCCAAAACGAACAGCCAGTTTATGAAGCCGGTCCAGCCTTCCGCGGATCTCGCCGAGGTCGTCGGCAACAAGCCGATCCCGCGCACCGAGATCACGAAGAAGCTGTGGGCGTACATCAAGAAGAACAACCTGCAGGATCCGAAGAACAAGCGGAACATCAACGCCGACGACAAGTTGAAGAAGGTGTTCGGCGGAAAGAAGGTCGTGAACATGTTCGAGATGACGAAACTCGTCTCGAAGCACCTCGGCTGATCACGAAAACTCTTCGAGCGAAAGCCGTCCGCGGACTCCGCGGGCGGCTTTTTGTTTCGTACACTGTGGCATGAGATTACTTCACGCGTTGACGATCGGTCTGGTCGCTTCCCTGCTGGCGGCCTGCAGCGGGATTCCGCTGATTCCCGGAATTTAGCGGCGGGGGCGGTCGTAGAAGGGAAAGACCCGCGCTCGAAATCCCGGGTTTTTCTTTTGCGCTTTATTTATATGAGAAATTGATGGATTAAGAGGGCGTTATCCCCAATATTGTTCACCCGCCGCACAAGGTTCCGAGACGGGGTGGGAGCTGGAATTGTTCATATTTCCCCAAAATCTTACGCGAATGGTTATAATTCAGGCATGAAAAACATGTTGCTTGCCGCCGCAGCCGTTCTCTTAGTCTCGCCGTCCATCGCCGGAGCCCAGTGCGTCCGGGGCAGCGAGAAAGGTCTTCGGGTCGGTTGGACCGCGTTTAAAACGCCCGCGAAGATCGGCGTCGGCGGCCACCTCCGAGGAATGAAATCGCAGGGACCGAGCGAGGCCCAATCGTGGCAGCGGCTCGTCTTGGGACAGACGCTGACGCTCGACGCGGACGAGAAGAGCGTCGACACCGACGACAAGGCGCGCGACGCCAAAATCGCGAAGTTCTTCTTCGACAACATGAAGGGGAAGATCGTCGCCCGCGTCGTGAAGATCGACGAGAAAGAGAAGACGCTCACGCTTTCGGTGACGATGAACGGCCGAACTGTCGACAACGTCGCGATGGAGTTCAAGCGCGAGGGCGACGGTCTAAAGGCGCGCGGGCACATCGACGTTCTGGATTTCGGGGCGTCGAAGGCGCTGAAGGCGATCAACGAGGCCTGCTTCGAGAAGCATCAGGGGAAGACCTGGTCCCACGTCGAAATCCGCTTCGACGCCGACTTCAAGCCCTGCCTCTAATTAAGTTCAGCGGGACAACCGACTCGCCGCTTCCGGCAGCGCGCGGATCAGCGCCCTTTCGAAACGCGCGATCTCCAAGGCCCCCGCGCTTGCGGCGCGGCTGTTGCCGTGCAGTTCGACGAACACCGCCGGGTCGGAATTGACCGAGCGAATCTCGGCGAGGTATCGCTCGTAGACCTGTTTCGCCCGGGGCGTATGCTCTTCCTCATCGCTGGAGCGGACGCCGAAGTTTTCGGTCGGACGGCTGACGTTGATCGGGTGCTCCTTGCGCCGGTAGCCTTCGGCGGCGACGCAATCCCAGCCGATCTTCGGACAGACGCGCCACGCGATCGGGACCGTGTTGAAGTCGAAGTCGCCGTGGGGCGCGGCCAGCACGAAGCGCGACTCGAAATCGAGGCTTTTCATCCTTCCGAGAGGGGCTTCGGCCCTCGCGGCGCCCGCGAGCAGCAGAGCGGTGAGCGTGAATCTCATGACGCCTTTTGGGAGCGCGGCACCAGCGGATCGTACCACAGTCCGGCTCCGCGCGCGAGCGCGAGGACGCCGAAGGCCGCCTCGGTGACGACCTTCTGCCATTCCAATTCTCCGCGAGAAATCTTGTCGAGTTCCTCTTCCAGCCGGGCGGTGTAGTCCAGATCGATGAAATTACCGGAATAGTTGCGCACGAGAAACGCCGTCACCTGCATCCCCAGCGGGGTGCAGTGCAGCATGCGCTTCTTCTCTTCGACGTAGCCGCGCGTCAGGATCGTGCGCATGATGTTGGCGTAGGTCGAAGGCCGCCCGATGCCGTCTTTCTCAAGTTTCTTGATTAAGGAGGCCTGGGTGTAGCGCGACGGAGGCTTGGAACTGCGCAGCTTCTGTTCGAGGCCGAGCAGTTTCAGCGGATCCTTCACGGCGAGCATCGGAAGCTCCTTGCTTTCGTCGAGGTCCGCGTCCTTCTTCGTTTTCTTCTTCCTCTCCTCGGTGGCGTCCCCGCCGGTGAGTTTGCGCCAGCCGTCGAAGAGGATCACCTTGCCTTTCGCTTGGAACACGCCGAGCGGGACCTTCCCGCGCTTCTCGTGCGTCCATCCTCCGGGCTCGCAGGCCACGTCGATCGTGGTCATCTGGTCCTTGCCCGGCGCCATCTGGCAGGCGATGAAGCGCCGCCAAATCAAGGTGAACAATTCTCCGGCGGGGCCCTTTCCGGCCGCGGCCGAACCGAGTTCCGGGGCGGTGGGACGGACCGCCTCGTGCGCCTCCTGCGCGTTCGCCGCTTTCGAGGCGTGGACGATCGGCTTTTCAGGCAGATATTCGGGGGAAAATTTCTTCGCGATCATCGCGCGCGCGACGGCGACGGCCTCGGGAGCCAGCGCGGTGGAGTCGGTCCGGTGGTAGGTGATCTTCCCTTCCTCGAATAGGCTCTGCAAAAGCTTCATCGTCTGTTCGGGGTTGATTTTCAACTGAACCGACGCCGCCTGCTGCACCGTCGCGGTCGTAAACGGCGGCGGGGGATTGCGCAGCGCGTCCCGGCGCTGGCAGGCGAGCACCTCCCAGACGGCCGTCTTCAAGCGTTCCACCGTTTGCTTCGCCACGCCTTCGTCGCGGAGGCGGTGCCCCAACGGATCGCCCTTCCATTCATCGAGGCGCGCGGTAAACGACGGCTTGACGCCTTCCTTTTCCAGAAGCGCGTCCAAAACGAAGTACTTCACGTTGTCGTGCTTGGAGATCTCCTGCTCGCGCCGGGCGACCAGGCGCAGGGCGACCGACTGCACGCGGCCGGCGCTCTTGGCGTCTTTCGAGACCTTTCGCAGGGTCGGGCTGACCATCCAGCCGACGACCCGGTCGAGGACGCGACGCGCCTGCTGCGCGTCGACGAGTCCCGTCGCCAAATCGCGCGGTTCGGCGACGGCCTTCTTCACTTCACGCTCGGTAATCGAGTGAAAGACGACTCTGCGGTAGGTGTGCTTGCCGATGAGTTCGCTGACATGCCAGGCGATCGCCTCGCCTTCGCGGTCGGGATCCATCGCGAGCAGAACTTCCTCGGCGTTTTTCGCGAGAGATTTCAACTCCGAGACCGAGCGCGCCGAGCGATCGATCATCTCGTAGGTCACAACGACCTTCCCGTCCTTGAATTCGACCGCCAGATCGCCTTTCGCCGGCAGGTCCCGCACATGTCCGAACGAGGCGGCGACGCGGTAGTCGGGTCCGAGAAAGCCCCGGATCTTTTTGACCTTGTTCGGCGATTCGACGATGACGAGCTTCAAGGGGATTCTGTCAGTTTGTCGAGACGCTCTTCGAGCGACGCGACGCGCTTCTCCAGTTCCGTGATGCGCTCGTCTTTTGCGGACGCCGGGCGAGGGGCCGACGACGACGGCGCCGGCGGCGCGTCGCCCGAAAACAGATGATGATATTTGCCTCGGGCGCCCCGGGCGACGAACGGGCCGTCGGAATCGGCGGCGAGTTTATCGAGCAGAGCGGCGGCGTCTTCCGTCTTTTCGAATTTGGCGATCCGGTCCGTGCGCACGCGGATTTCCGCCGCGGTTTGCGGGCCGCGCAGCAGAAGCATCGCGATCGTGCCGAGGATGTCGGGGGAATCCCCGGCGCCCAAATGCTCCCCGTAATGCGAGTATTTTGGGACGCGGCTGCCGTGGCGCACCGCGGCGAGTCCTTTGTCCTGGAGCGACGCGAGCGCGGCCGCCAACGCATCCGGCTCCAGTTCCATCACCGGGTCGCGGCTGGTCTTTTGATTGCAGGCGCCCAAGAGCGCGCTGAACGAGAGGGGGTACTGGTCCGGCGTGGTGAAGGATTTTTCGATCAGCGAGCCGAGCGCGCGGGCTTCGAAGGCGTCCAGTTGTGTGGGCATGCCCCTATTCTACTAGAAGTCCGGAATTCGAACCAACGCGGCCCGCTTATCCCACGACGCCGAACCGTCGGCGGTCGGCGGCGACCGGGGCGGCGGCGAGCGCGCCTTTGCGGACGAAGGCCTTTCTGTCTCCGGCGCTCCCTTCGTACGCGGTTCTGCGCAGAGGGGGTTGGTACGCCGGGGTTTCGTCGTTTCCGCGCCCGACGGCCCGGGTCATGTTCCATAAACCGAGAGCGCGCGCAACCCGATCGAAGATGCCCGGCTTCCCGACGAGGCGGTCGAAACGGTTCGCGAGCGCGTCGGCTTGTTCGCGAACCGCCTCGGACGCGGCGTGGCGGCGGACGGCCGGGAGCAGATTGCGATTGAGCGACGCGAGGGTCCCGTAATGCTTGAACTGGCGCCTCCCGAAGGCGTCGGAGCGCGTCGCGAGCCGTTCGCGCGCGTTGAGGAATATCTCGAGCATCCCGAGAAAGGGGGGGCCGTTTTCCTCGGCGAGCCGGCGGTGCGCGAGTTCGAAGAGCTCCGCGGCCCGTTCAGGTTTCAAGTTCGGGTGCGACGCGGCGCCCATGCGCCATAAGTGAAAATCCTTCCAGCCGAGTTCGGGATCGAGTCGTCCCGCGTCCTTCAGGCGCCGGAACAATTCGGTTCCGGGGCAGGGCTGAAGCGGCGCGACCTGATAAAACGGCGTGCGCAATTTCACGAAGCGGTCGATCTCCGCGACGATGCCCGCGTCCGTTTGAAAGTCGTAGCCGAACGGGAGCGAGCAGACCGTCAGCACGCCCGCCTCATGCAGTCCCTTCACGACGGCCTCCGCGTCGCCGCGCCGCTTCGCCGAATCGGCGCCCTCTCCGGATCCTGCGGGCGCCTCAAAGGACTCGATGCCCAGCCAGATCGCGCCGCAGCCCGATTCGCGAACCTCCTCCGGATCGATTTTGGAAAGGGAGCGCACGCTCGCGAAGCCGAACCACTTGGCGCCCCACATCGACGGATCCGCTCGGATCAAGGCGCCGAGCCTTCGAGGATAGGCGGGATCGAGAAAGAGGTCTTCGTCGAAGATCATCGAGAGGAACAAGTCCGCGTTCATGCGTTCGCGGTGCGCTTTGAGGAAGGCGAACAGTTCCTCCGGTTCGGCGACGCGTAGTTTCTTTCCTCCGAATTGGGCGCTGGTATTGCAAAAGGTGCACCCGGTCGGACATCCGAGCCCCGCGAGCAGCGCCGGCACGTGCATGTAGCGGCGCAAAAAACCGCGGACGGTGAATCCGGCCCACGGCAAAAGGAATTGGGTGACGGGAGCGCCTTCTTGCGGGTCGCCGAGGAAGCGGCGCATAAAGGACACGCCCTCCTCCCGGCACAGCGCGTCGGCGAGTTCCTTCAACGCCGTCGCCGTCCCGCGGTCGTCGGGCACCGGGTCGTCGAGGGCGCCGACGCCGTAGCCGCCGAGCACGATTCTCGCGGTGGGGCGACGGGCGCGGATCAACCGGCTCATCTCCAGCACCCGCTCGGTGTGCAGACTTTTCAAGTGAATCCCGACGACGTCGTAGCCGGCGTCCAGTTCCTCCTCGAACTGCTCCCGCGTCGGCTCCTCCAAAACGGTCACCGGTCCCGAGAGGTTCTCGGCGATCATGTGCAGCCCGAACTCGTGGAAATGGGAGCTCATCGAGAACGCGCCGTGCCCGCGAGTCAGGCGCGACGCGAACAGATCGTGCGGGCTCTCGCCGCGGAGTTTATCGAACGGGCCGTACGGCGTCGTGAGCAGGACGCGCGGGAGGCTCACCCGTCCGCCTCCGCGGCCAGGCGCAGAATTTCCGAGGCGACGGAGGCGGGGTCGTCCTCTTGCAAATAATGCGAGGCTTCCGGAAGCGTCCGCATGCGGCACCCTCCGAGAAGGCGCGCGATGTTCTCACCGGCGCGAATCCGGCAGAACGGGTCGCGGGCGCCCCACAGCACCGTCGCGGGTCGAGCGAACCCGGCGAGCGCCCGGCGAACGCCGGCCAGGTAAGGGAGGACGGACCGATAGGCCTGCAGCGTTCGGATCAAGCCGAGGCGGCCGCCGTCGCGCAGCAGCAGAAAGCGATCGAAGGCTTCGTCTTCGCTGGAGAGCGAGGCGGAGGCGGCGTGGGCGCGGCGGCGCAGATAGCCGTAGAGAAAGCGGGTGAACGCGGCATCGGGCAGGCTTGCGCGCTGCCAGGACGCCGGAAGCAGCGCCGAGGCGGCGACCGGCGCCGGGATTCTGAATCCGGAAAGAGTCAGCGTGGTGTTCAATACCGTGAGGCTCGCGACGCGCTCCGGATGGCGAGCGGCGAAGCCGAGGGTGTAGGGACCTCCGACGTCGTGACAGAGCAGATGCGCGCGCTCGACGCCCAACGCGTCTAGGAAAAGGCCGAAGACGCGCTCGAATTCCTCGAACCGGTAGCGCTCGCGTTCAGGCGGCTTGTCGGAAAAGCCGGCCCCGAAGAGATCCCACGCGATCGCGCGCCTGCGCCCGGAGAGGCGGTCGAGAACCTTCCTGTAGACGAAGCTGGAGCGGGGAATCCCGTGGGTCAATACCAGAGGCGCCTCTTGGGAACCGGGGACTTCTCTGTAAAAGAGATTCAGGCCGTCCACTCGGACGGTGTTCCCTGCGCGGCGCAGGGTTTCCCGTGGGTCCGTCGCGGCCGCTGCGCTCATGCTCCCAGTGTAGCAGGCCGCCCGTCCCCCGGCCAGGAGCGGTGCTGGAAATGCGGTGTATTGATCAAAGCCGCACATTTTTTTACCCTGGGGGAGGGGTGGGAGCGCCCCTAAACCATGATCTATAAACTGCTGCTTCCCGGCGAGTGGACGGCCTTCCAGGGCTCCGCCGTCTTCACGGGCTCCCCGGTCGACCGCGCCGACGGGTTCATTCATTTCTCCACCGCCGAACAGTTGCGCGAGACCGCCCGCAAGCACTTCGCCGAAGAGTCCGGACTCGTGCTGCTGGAGATCGATCCCGCGAGGCTTTCCGGCGCGCTTAAGTGGGAGCCTTCCCGGGGCGGCGCGCTCTTTCCCCACCTCTATGCCGAACTGCCGCTGCAGGCGGTGACTCGGCATTGGACCCTTCTCCGAGGCGCCGGCGGGGAGTTAATTCCTGAAAATCTAATATAATTAATACATAAATTATAAGTGTATTTTTGATAAACTTAGTATATTTAGATAACTAACCTACATATGGATCCCCTTCGAAATCCCTTCTCTCCAGGCGCCGAAAATCCGCCGCCCGAACTAGCCGGTCGCTTCCCGCGCTGTTGATACCCGCGCTGCGTGCGGTCCTGATCAAGTTGGATCGCATGGAGGGCATCAGCACCAAGGCGAAGCTCGGACTGAGAGTGCTCCGAAGCTTCGTCGGCGCGCTCAAAGTGAAGCTCGGCGATCAAGAAGCTCGACGCGAGTTTCTTCAGGGTCCGCTTCGACCGGCTCACTCCCCGCGAAAAGGAATACCTGCGCGCGTTGGCGGAATTGGGGCCGGGCTCCCATCGCTCGGGCGATGCAGCCGATATCCTCGGTGTCAGGGTCGCATCGATCGCACCCCTTCGTTCCGGACTTATCCGCAAAGGGATGGTCTATAGCCCGGCGCATGGCGACACCGCGTTCACAGTGCCGTTGTTTGACGACTTTATGCGCAGAACCATGCCGGATTGGAAGAATTCGCACAAGAAACGAATCAAATAGCGCGAGCCGACTCTCGCGTCGCTTCCCCAGGCCAGGGGTCCCCCGTCCGGGTGGTCGGGAGACCTAGGGGATTTCGGGCCCATCGCCTCTGACGGAAGGCGGCTTGAGCGGGCATCCTCTCCTTATGAAACAATTTCTTGCGCTTTTGCTGATGCCCGCGACCGCGTTCGCGGGACCGGTGCTCCGGAACGCCCCCGTCGGGACCGGAGGGACGAATGCGGTCGCTCCGGTCGCGTCGACTGTTCATCTCGGCGCGCCGTCTTTGCTGTCGGGACCGTCGATTTCTCGAAGCCCCGCCGAATCGTCCTTGATCATCCCCGAAGGGGAGCCGGGCCTCTACTCTCCGGAGAAGCCCTCGATCATCATGCCGGCGCCGAAGAAGCTCATCCTTCCCGAGCCGAAGAAAATCATCACCGAGACGGAGTCGACCCTCGTCGAGGCGGATCGGGCGTTGACCGAGGAGGAGCAGGCCGTCGAGACGATGCCGTCTAAAGCTGAACTCGACCGGCTGGCCAAGTCCCTGACTTCCGAAGACGACGACAGCGGACCGAACGCGGCGGCCGGCGCCGAAGCGAAAGGGCGCTCCATCGGCGCGGCGTTCGACGGTTCCGTCCCGATGTCCGCCGAGGACAGGACCGCCGTCGCGGGCTACTTCTATTCGGACCGTCCGCACGCTCCCGAACTCGCGAAGGTCCGAAACGCGGCGCTGCGGATGTTCCGCGGGCTGCTTCCCGCCTTTTATCGCCGGGTTCCGACCGCGGCGCGCTACGATTTGTCCCCGAACGGGTCCACCGGCCATTTGTGGTCGGCGGAAACCGGGCATATCATCGAGATCGCGCCGATTGTCGCGGACGAGCGCGGCGAAGTCTCCAGCGCGTTCGCCATCCCTGGGATGGTTCGCGTGCAGCAGAAGGTCGAACAGGTTTTGGAGTTCGCTCACGAGTACGCGCACGTGATCTTCGACGCCGAGGTGAAAAAGGCGGAGAATCATCCGCCGTTGTCTGCCTATTCGGCGATGACCGAGGGCTTCGCGGTGACGCTGGAGCAGGCCTTGATCGACCGCGCGGTTTCCAATCCGGGCTTGTTGGGCCTGTCGCCGCGCGACGTCGGGGATTTCCTCGCAATTGCGCGCGGGCGGCGCAATTGGCTTTCGGCCGTGGACTCTCACTACAGCGAGGGGATCGTCTCTTGGAGAAAGGCTTTCGAGAAAGACGGGGTCGCGGGCGTCGCGAAGCTGCTCGCGTCTCTTTCCTCGCACCGCATGGTGAAGACTCAGCGCTCCGATCCCGCCTATCAATTGGCCGTCGAGGAGCCGGAACTGACCGTCGCGTATCTCGGCAAGGACCCTCATGCTCCGTACCGGGCGGGCCTGGACGCGGTGAAGAAGGCCGCCTCGGGTGAAGCGCTCGACGCGGAGGAAACGAAGGCCGCCGCCGAGGCGATCGAGAAGGCGGGACCCGGCGGGCGGCGCCGCGTTTTCGAACGGTCCTTGCTGGAGGACAAGCGCGTGTCCGACGCGCGCGCTCCGGAGTCCGGCGGAGCCTGGTGGGAGAAGGGAAAAGCGGCTCCCGTCGATATCGGAGCGGCGTTCGCGCTCGCGAGACTCAGCGCCGTCGCGGCGGAGGAACTCGCGGTCTTTCTGACGGAGACCCTCCGTTCGGGGGGCGGGGCCAATCTCTTCGGGCCGCGCGGCCCCAATGAAAAGCTCAACGCGGTCGTTTCCGAGGCCGAGCGTCTTCCGTTCACCGAGGAAGACAAGGCCTCGTGGACCGAGGCGCTGACACAGTGGCTGTTCTCGGGCTTTCAGGCCCGCTCCGCGGGGGTCTCGACTCCGGGAATCTCGGGCAAGGACGGCGTCTCAACGTCCGCGCCGCTGCGGCTCGGACCGAAACGGTTTGCCATCGTCGGCCCGCCGGGCGTCGGCAAGACGACGCAGGCGACGGCGCTCGCTTCCGATACCGGGATCGTTCACATTTCCGTCGGCCGATTGCTGCGCGAATATGCGAAGGACAAGCCTGCGATCCAACGGGTGATGAACGCCGGAGAACTGGTCGATACGGCGTTGGTGATGCGGCTGGTCCGCGAACGCCTCTCTCGTGCCGACGTCCGTGAGCGCGGCTTCGTCCTCGACGGATTCCCACGCCGGCCGGTGGAAGAGGAGGCGCTGCTCGGCCTGCTCCGCGAGGATGGGATCGAACTGGACGGAGTGATCCGCCTCGACGCGCCGAGCGAAGAACTCGAGCGCCGGATCCTTGCTCGCGGCCGGGCCGACGACAAGCCCGAGGTTTTCGCCGAGCGGATGCGCGTTTACGAGCGCGACACGCTGCCGGTCATCGAACGCTTGGGGCGAAGATATCCGACGGTCCGCCCGGACGGGCGTACGACGCGCATCGCCTCGATCACCGCGAGCCTGCGCGGGCGCCTGGCGAAGCTCTTCGGCCGTTAGGCTGCTGCTTCATCACGCAGTACATCGGTCCGTCGTTGAAACTGGGGAAACCTGGAGGAGTCCCCGCCATGTTCCCGTAGTTTTGCCTGATCAACGGCGTCTTGCTTCGAACGAACCGGCAACTGTCCCCGGGGACAGTCGCTCTCGATTGAAATTTCCGTTGCGGCATGCACGCGCGTGATGCGCGGGAGCGCGTCGCCTGGAGCCCGCCGGCGTAAAATCCATTATGCCGAGGGCAACTCTCGTATTTCCCCTCGGCGCGCTTGCGCGCCGAGGCCGGACGCCCCCTGCGGGGGCGTCCGCGCCGTTGGGGGCATTCCGTCCTTGAAACTACGGGAACATGGAGGAGTCCCGTCTTGTAATTTCCCAGAAACTCCCTTATTCTTATCGCGCGATGATTCGCTTGGCCGAGAACATCTATTGCTGGAACGCCTTCAACGAAGAGAAGAACGTGAACTTCAACGGCTATCTCATCGCCTGCGGAGATCAAACCCTCGTCGTCGATCCTCCCGCGCACGCGGTCAGCGACGAACTCTTCCTGGAGAAGAAGCTCGGGCGAACGCCGACTTTGGCCGTCGTCACCAACAGGCACCACCTTCGCGACGTTCAATGGTGGATGGAGCGCTTCGCCATCCCCCTGGCGATGCACGAAAGCGAGACCAACGACTACGAGTTCGAGGTCGCGCGGCCGCTGAGGGCCGGCGAGCGCGTCGCCCCCGGGTGCACGGTCGTCTCTTTGCCCGGCAAGACCGAAGGCGAGATCGGACTTTACCTGGAGGCAAACGGCGGATCGCTGCTGGTCGGCGACGCGTTGATCGCCGATCCTTTCGGCGCCCTTCGCTTCGTGCCGGAAGCTAAAATCCAGGACCGCGGCCGACTGATCGCGTCGCTGCAGGCGCTGCGGGGACTTTCCTTCCAACGCCTGCTCCCCGGCGACGGTGAACCGCTGCTGACGGGAGCGAAGGAGACGGTCGTGAAGTATCTGGACGGGCTGGACGCCGGAGGCTAAATCTCTTCGCCCATATGGGCGTAGGCGTAGCCTTCCCAGGGCTCGGGATGGTTCGGGAACTCGCCTTGGCCGTCGAGCGCCGACTCGATGGCCCCGTCGAAGTGATGGTGCCACTCGTGCGAGAGAACCACGAGGGAGGGGCCGATCAAGGTGATGTCGCCGCCGCTCCAGAGGCCCGCGACGCCCGGAGGCAAAGGACCGAGCTTCAGCGTCGGAAACGAGCCCCAGCCGCGCGGTTTTTCAAGAGACGCCTTGATGAAGGCGATGTGCCGGGCGATCGATCCGCCGCCGCCGCCGAAGAAATAGACGCGTCGCAGATATTCCCGGTAAAGGGCCCGCGTTTCCGGAGTCGCCTTGGCTTCGGCCGCCGACCAGATGTTCTCCTCGACGAGCTGCGCCTTTTCGACCTCGGCCTCGGCGATGATGTCGGCCATGAAGCTCTCGTCGGAGGCCGCGGCCAATTCCTGGATTCGGGACATGATGTCCGGGTCGAGTTCCAAATCGTCGGGCCGGACCAGAGCGTCCGCTTCCCCGGTCTGCTTTTGACGCTTCAGGCGCTGCTCGAAATCCTTCTGCTTTTGCCGCAGTTCGGGGCGTTCCCGCATCGCGTTCTCGATTTCCTGCACCGAGGTTCCGTCGGCGTGCTCCGAGGGGCCGGACGCGAGGGCCCTCTCCGTCGAAGAGAGGGTCAGCGCGAGGGAGGTCAAAATCGGGATGAGCCGCTTCATTTCCGATAGTGTGCCCTTTCGGCCCGAAGGGGCCCAGGTGCCGGGGGCCTAATCGGGTCTAGGTCTCTAGGCCTAGATGGGATGGGACCTAAAGGCCATTGGTAGGTTCTCCCGGACGGGCTACCCTACAGGGGATGAGGAAGCGAGGGATGGTTTTGGGGGTGTGCGCGTCGTTGCTGGCGCCGGGGTTCGCCGAGGCGGCCGCGGGGGCGGTCCCCGTCCTGCGCGCGCGCCGTGAGGCGAAATCCCCGGAATTCAATCAGGCCCCGACCAACGACGACCTGGCCTCCTTGGTGCTCCATTTGGGCGATACCATCGCCGATAAGACCAAGCCCCAGGACCGGGTCCCCGGGGTCGACTTTTTCCTCGAAAATCTGGAGGAAAGCCTTAGAGAAGGCAACGATTTGCCTCGGGACAACATCGTGCGCAACGCCTCGTCCGCGCGCGAGAGTCTGCGCCGGGCCTACAACGACCTCGCGACGGCGGGCGCTCCTCCGCTTCTCACCGAGGTCGCGAAGAAGCTGAAAGAAGCCGCGGACGCGCTGGTGCCGCTGATCGCGCGCAATCAGGATCAGGTCCGGGAACTTGAGTTCGTTGCCGTCGCCGCCCGCGCGACCGTCAACGCGATGACTTTGCGTCCGCCCGGTTCCCCCGGCGCGTTGGTTCCCTTGGGACGGTTGAACGCGATCGTGCCGCTCAAGCCCGAGATTCAGCCGATTCGGGACGATCTCAAGAAGCTCGTCAAGCAGTTGGCGATGGCGAAGAAGTACGTCGAGCGCGCGCGCAAGAGCGCCGCGTCCGCCAACGCGCGCGCCGAGCGGGCCGGGGCGCTCGATGAGGAAGCGCTCAAGAGTCTGGGACAGCGCCGGACGCGAGGAATCCCGACCGAGTACAAGACTCAGATGAAGTCGAAGAAGATTCTTATGAACGCGAACCGCTACGTCGTTCGCGCCGTCGAGGGCGCCGATAAAACGATCGGCGAATTTTCGCGGCAGCTCGATCCGAAAAACCAGGAGGGACTGCGTTGGGCGGTGGATCGCCTGCTCGAGGCCGACGCGTTGGCCCAGCAGTCGCGCGAACTGCAGCGGCGCTCGGGCAAACGCATTAATTTCAATCATGAGGTCCGGCTCAACAAGTACATCTACAACGGCTGGGAAGTGACCCGCGGCACCCGCCGCGAGGCGTGGTGGCTCGGGCGCTCGAACATGGCGATTTCCGAGGCGCAGGTGGACGCCGACAAGATTGAGGAGGCGTATCGCCGCGCGGAGGCCTTCTCCCGCAGAGCCGACGAAGCGGCCCGCACGGGCGTCGCGAGCGTGAAGGCGGTGGAGCGATCGCTCGGACGCTTCCGCGACAAGCCGCCGCTGATCTCCTACCGGGAACTTGACGTTCCCGCGGTGAAGCGGGCCCGCGTCGAGCGGCGGCAGCGGAAAACTCCGGAAGTGAAATCCAAGCGCCTGAAGGTTCCCAAAACCTTCGACGTCCCGATGGACGAGATCGTCGGTTCCTACGACGGAACGTGGGGCCGCTGAGTCCGAAATCCAGGCCCAAACACCGTAGGTCCAAATCCCGCACCGCCGTTCCCTATCGGCCCCCGCGCGCCGCCGCCGCGCGGCTACCCTATCCGAGGATATGCGCCTTAACAGTTTTCTGAGCGCGTCGACGGCCCTGCTGCTCTGCGTGCACCCCGCGGCGGCCTTCGCCCGCACGATCGCCGCGGGTGCCCGTCCCGCGTCGGGAGCCGTCGCCGTCCAAGCGCCCTCCGTTTCGGCCCCGACGATCTCCGGCGCCGCGCCCTTGACGGTCCCCGCGATGAGCGGTTCGCTGCCGGCGCTTGCGCCGCTTCCCACGCTCGCCGCTTTGTCGGCTCCTTCCGCGCCGGCCGCCGTCGCTTTGGGCCCGCGGGCCGTCACCTCCGCGTCTCCGGTTTCGCGGCCCGTGCCCGCTTCCCGAGAAGTCGTGCCGCCGCTTAAAGCCGTTTCCGCGGCCATGGAGGGGGTCCGCCCCGACGCACTCGCGCAGGGGACGGCCTCGGAAGGCTACGGCGTCGGCTTGGCGCTGACCGGTGCGATGACCGGGGAAGCGGGGGCCTCCCGATCGGATCTCCCGGTTTCCCCGCGCGCGGGCCGGTTCGCGGCGCGGCGGGGGCCGCGGCTTGCGCGGCCGCAGCGCTCCGGCAACGCCGCCGACGATGCGGCGCAGTTCGAGGAAGGCAGCGTCTTCGGCTGGAAGCCGATCGAAAAGTCGCCGGGTCACGGCTTTGCGCCGCTGGATTGGGCGATTCGGCGTTTTCTCTCCCGCAAGGACGGCCGCTTCGACCGGGGTTTTTCCTTCGAGACCGGATCGGCTCGGGGCGACTCGGAAGTCTTTCTCTACGGCGAACGGCACACCGACTCGGACCTGATCGCGCGCAACATGAATCAACTCGCCATGGACATGAAACCCGGCCGGGGAGCCGTGATCTTAATCGAAGGGTATCTCGGCCGGGACCTGCGCGGCAGCGAGGCCGTGCGCAAGTTGCAGAAGGCGGGGCTCGACGAGTCTTTGCTGCGGGAGCGGGACATCCCCATCGAAGAAATCGAGCTGCGGGGCTGGGACGAGGAGGGGCCTTATGTCGGCTCGAACCATTTCGTGCTCCAACATCACATGAATCTGCTCGCGCTCAACCACTTGGCCTACGGGGAACTGCGGGGCCGGCGGTACTACCGCGAGGTCGCGAAGGCCGCGTGGAAAACTTTTCTGAATTGGAAGGCGATGCGCCGCGCGGCCATCGACGCGCGCAACGAGGTGTTGGACCGCGCGGTCTCCGCCGCGATCGCCTACGCCGGCAGGGAAAACAAAACGGTGCACGCGATCATCGGCACCGAGCATTTGGTGCGGCGGCCGCTGTGGGTGGAATGGCCGCTGATCGGCGGCTACCGGATCCGCCCCGGCTTGGAGGCGGCCCTCGGCGGGCGGCCCTACGCCGGCGGCGCGGTCCCGTCGACGCTTCCTCGTTAAGAGCGCGGTGGCCGGAGGGCGGCTTAGGGGCTTTCTGAACGCACCGTGATTGCGATCACTTGCGCAATTTCGGCTTGGCCCGATACTGCTTTCTGCGGCCTTTATCCCGGACCACCCCGGCCTCAAGTTCCTGGGAAGAACCGGTCTCGATCTTGACGATCAGTCGACCGCCAACAGCCTTGGCAATTTTACCCAGAGTTCCAACGGTAACGTTCTGCTCGCCGCTCTCGATTCTGGAGACGTTTTGCTGCCTGTCGCCGATCTGCTGCGCGAGTTCCCTTTGAGTCAAGCTGGCCTTTTGCCTGGCCGCGATGATTTCCATGGCAACACGTCGCTTGATGGATATCTCATCGTAGAATTGCTTGAACTCAGGGTCCTTAAATTCCGCATCGAGCCATTCCTTTAAAGGGACGCCTTTTCTACGCTTCTTCTTGATTGACATCATCAACCTCGCGATAACCACTCGGCTCGCAATCTCCGGGCGCGTTCGATTTCCCCCGAGGGGACCTTCTTTGTTTTCTTGGGAAATCCATGGGTGAGCACGATTATTCTGCGACCAGAAAAGAAAAATAAAAGTCGGTACTCGTTCCGTTCGACTTGCCAGCGAAGTTCATGAATGCCATCCTCAAGATAGCCGATAATCGGGCGCTCGAGGCTGCCCCCGTACGTCTGTAGTTGTTCGAGCAACCACCCGGCCTCGGCGCGGACGCGTTTCGGTTGGCTCCGCAGAAAATCGAGGGCGGGAGACCGTCCTGATTCTGACTCAAAGAATACGAGCTCATAAGCCACCGCTTAGAGTATATCTCGTATATGATGTATTGTCAAGGTCGGATCGAGCCCCCGATTTTTGCCCTCGGCGGGCGGCCCTACGCCGGGGGCGCGGTCCCGTCCTTTCGGGATTAGGCGGAGTGCGCCGCCGCTCGCGCGAGCGGAAAGAGTATCGAGATTTGGGTTCCCTGATTTTGCGAGCTCTCCATGCGAAATTCACCCTTGTGCCGAGCGACGATGTTTCGGACCGTCGTCAGGCCGAGTCCGGAGCCGCTTCCCTCCTCCTTGGTCGTGAAAAAGGCTCCACCGGCATTTCGGAGCGTTTCGGGGTCCATGCCGATTCCCGTGTCGGATACGGCCAGAAGCATCGCCGGACGGGGCGGATGTTCGGGGAATGCGGACCGGTGCGTACGGATCGTGATTTTTCCCCCGGAGGGCATCGCATCGCGCGCGTTCAGGATGAGGTTTGTCAGCAGTTGTTCGATCTGGCAGTGGTCCCCGAGAATCAGAGGCGGATACTCTTCGAGTTTTAAATCGACTTGGATCTCGGTTTTCATGAGCCGTACGAGCAATTCCGATGTTTGGCGGATGACGGAGTTCAAATCCTGTTCGGTGAGGGGACCTTCCTTGTGGCGGGTGAACGAAAGCAACTGCGAGGTGAGCGCCATTCCCTGGTCGCAGGCGGTGCTCAGCATTCTTGTGATTTCCCGGCTCCTCGAATCGTAGGTCGGTACCTCCTCAAGCAGACCGATGGCGCAGCGGACCACGGTCAGAACCGTTTTGAAATCGTGGGTGATAGATCCCGCCATTTGTCCCAGGGCGCTGAATTTTCGCGAGCGTTCGAGTTCCCCGGCCTCCGCGAGCCGTTTGGTCGCGTCCTCGGCGACGCCGTAGTACAGAGGCTGACCTGATTCAGGGTCCTCATAGGGGAAGAGGCGGTCCCGGATCGTTCGGATTTCCCCGTTTTGAAGCCGGATTCGGTATATGAAATTGACGGGCCCCGCCGGGAGACGGCGCTGAATCAAGGCTTCAAAGCGGGCTTGATCACGGGGAAGCATCGTACTCGTCCACAACGATGGGGTACGGTACAACGCTTCCGGGGTGATGTCCCGTACGCGCTGGATGCCTGGACTGACGTAGAAAGCCCGTTTAAAATCACGTGAGAAGATCCAAAAAACATCATGCATGGAAGCCAGCAGTCTTTTTAGAACGGAATCGCTTCTCTGACGTTCCACTTCGGCCGCCGCTCGGGTGGCGAACACGCGGAGTACGGGAAGAATCTCCTTGGCCTCCGGCAGGGGACCCCGGTCGAAAACGGCCAGGTGCCCCAAAATGTTCTTTGAAAGGTCCTTCAGCGGGACTCCTGCGAACGAGTCGGCTTTCAGGGATTCAATTTCTCGTGAAGCGGGAAACTTCTTCCGAAGGTGGTTTGTGTGAACGACTTCCCGGCCCGCGATCACCTGTTCGCACGGTGTTCCCTGGCAGTCGTATTCGATGTTTTCGGCAGGCTGCTTGAAGCGTACGAATGCCAAGGAGCGTAATTGGGGCGCGGCGGCCCCTACCCGTGCTGTGAGAATCACGTGATCGACGTGGAGTGCTTTCGCGAGCGAGGTCGCCAACGGCAGATAGAATTCCGGACCGGTCAACCCGGCGGTCGATTGCATGACCCTCCAATAGGCCTTTTCAACGGAGCGCTTTCGCATAATAATTTGTTGAGACCGATTAAATTATAGGAGTGAGGTAAATTCTTGTCCATCCGCATTGTTACGGAAAAGGAGCGTGACTTTAGGCACTGCCCCCTTGTTAAATAAAGTGTTGTCTTATAAGCTTTTCTAAATAAATGGACGCTTTTTCCAAAGGGATTCCGAAAGCCGAGCTCCATTTGCACATCGAGGGGACGCTCGAGCCGGAAATGATGTTCGAACTCGCGAACCGAAACGGAGTGCCGCTGCGCTTTAAGTCGGTTGAAGAGGTCCGCGCCGCGTACGAATTCTCCGACCTGCAGTCCTTTCTCGACATCTATTACGAGGGTGCGCGCGTTCTACTCAAGGAGCGCGATTTTTACGATCTCGCGTCCGCGTATTTCGTCCGGGCGGCGCAGGACGGCGTGCGCCGCGTCGAGATGTTCTTTGATCCGCAAACGCATACCGAGCGCGGGGTTTCGTATGAAACGGTTCTTGAGGGCCTGTCGCGCGCCTGCGAAGACGCGCGCTCCCGCTACGGAATCAGTTCCGGACTGATCCTGTGCTTTCTCCGTCACCTTTCGGGAGAGGAGGCGATGCGGACCTTAAATGGCGCACTATCGTCGAAAGAACGCCTGCTCGGCGTCGGGCTGGATTCGTCCGAGAGGGGGCACCCGCCTTCGAAGTTCGTCGAGGTTTTCGCGCGCGCCCGCGCCGAGGGGCTCCGGGCCGTCGCGCACGCGGGAGAGGAGGGACCGCCCGACTACATCCGCCAGGCGCTGGATCTTCTCAAGGTCGAGCGGATCGATCACGGGGTGCGCTGTCTTGAGGATGCCGAGCTCGTCGCGCGGCTTAAGCGCGATCGGGTGCCGCTGACGGTCTGCCCGCTTTCGAACGTGAAGCTGCGGGTCTTCGAGACGCTCGGGACGCACAATCTGCGGCGTCTGCTCGAGGCGGGACTCGCCGCGTCGATTCACTCCGACGATCCCGCCTACTTCGGCGGCTACATCGGAGAGAACTTCGCGGCCGCGCAAAAAGCCCTTGATTTGAGCGCCGATGAAGTGCGGACTCTGGCCCGCAACTCCGTCGAGGCCTGCTTCGTCGAAAGCGGCGCGAAACGCGCGCTGCTCGATGAAGTCGACGCGTTCCGCCTTTAGGGTGCTGAGACGAACAGGACCTTCGCGTGGAAGGTCAGCGTCTTGCCCGCCAAGGGGTGATTGAAGTCGATGAGCGCGTTTTTCCCTTCGATGCCCACGACGCGGGCGTCGTGCATGACGCCGTTGCGCTTCATTTGAAACAGGCGCCCCGGTTCCAGCGCGAAGTCCTTCGGGAAAGCCCCGAGCGGAACCGGCTCGACCAGTTTGGGATCGTGCGCCCCGAAGCCCTGAGCCGGGGGGACGACGATGTCCTTGGTTTCCCCGGCGCGCATGCCGACCAGTCCATCCCGGAATCCCGGGGCGAGATTCTGGCTGCCGTGCACGAAGGTGAGCGGGTTCTGGGGCGTGACGGAACGCAGCGTCTTCCCGTCGACGATCAAGTCGTAGGCGAGCCGCACATTGGATCCGGGGCGGACTTTGGGGCCGGAGTCCTGCGAAGACTTGACGCAAGCGGCGCTTAAGACGGCGGCAAGCAGGCAGGCGGCGAGCGGGGTTTTGGGTTTCACGAGAGTCTCCCGGACGCGATCAACGCCGCTTTTTCTTTTTGCGCTGGGTGCCGCGGCGACGGGGACGGCCGGCTTCGCGGGCGCGCTCCGCGGCGCGCAGCATGCTGCCGTCGTTTTGCTCAAGCATCGCGCGTCCTTGCGCCTGGTTGAGCAGGTCGAAAGCGGCTCCGCCGGCGAGCACGAGAACCGGGGCGGAGACGGAGGCGGGAAGTCCGACGGCCGCGCGCACGCTTTCCCAAACGGCCGTAAGCGCCGCGAGCGCGAACGCGCTGCCCAGGCTCAATCGGTCGCGGAGGTTCTCGAAGTGCTCCACGGTCGCTTCGCCCGAACGAACCCCGGGAAGATATCCCCCCATCGTTTGGATGGTCGCCGCCATCTCCTTGGGGTCGCCCGCGGCGTCGTTGAAATAGAAGGTGAAGAAGCCGACAAGCAACGCGATGACGGGGATCAGCACCGGATGGGCGTCGGGAAGCCAGGCCAAGAGCGGGAGCACCGCGGCGGCGCCGAGAATTCCCGCGGCGTTGACCTTCACCGGCAGGGTCGTCTTTTGACCGGCCATCATCTGCCGACCGACGATTTTCGCCGAATACCGGACGGTGAATTTCCGATGGGCGGTCTCGATCGCCACGACGCAGGCCCAGACGAGCAGCACGCCCAGCACCGGGAGCAGCGCGACGAAAAAGTCGAGTTCCTTTTTCCCCACCCGAGCGAACAGCGCGCTGAGCGCTCCGCCGAAGCCGAGTACGGCGTCCACCAAGAGAATCAGGATCACCCCATTGCCGATGCCGGAGTCGGTGATTTCTTCGGCGATCCACAAGAGCAGGATCGCCCCGGCCGTGAGCGTCAGCGTCGCCTGCGCGGCGGTGACCATGGAGGGGGCGCCCGGAGCGGCCAGGCGGTACGCGTATGCGGCGGAGACGGCGAAACCGGCGAAGCGCGTCGCGTAAAAAAGCGACTCCCGGCCGCCTTTCCCTCCGCGCCGCCAGGCGGCGAGCGTTCCGACGAACGGCGCTGCGAGGCTCACGGCGACGGCGGCCGCGACATAGGGCAGAATTCCGGCGGAAAACAGGCCCAGCCCCTCTGCGCCGGGAACCGGAACCGCGGCGCCCAGGCGGTAGGCGGCGAGTAGGCCGAGGGTGATCAGCGAACGCTTCGGGATCGAGGACGATTTAATGTGCGCGAGCGGGTCCGTCATGCGGAGGATTCTATCAATTCCGGGTCGAATCGGCGTCAAAACGGCCCGTGATTCGGGGTAGAATAGGACCTCATGAATATCTGCTTCTGCATCGATCGCTGGTCGGACATCAAGCCGGAAACGAACTCGACGCTCCGGATGATACACGAAGCCGTTTTGCGCGGCCATCGGGTCGCGCTGATGTATCCCCGCAAACTCGGAGTTCGGGACAACGTCACCACCTGCATGTTCCATATCTTCGAGCCGATGGATAAGGTCCCGGACCGGGCGCAGACGTTCTACGCGAAGGCGGCCTTCCGCAAGCAGCGTCTTCCCGTTAAGGGCTTCGACATCGTCGTGCTCCGTGCCGATCCTCCGATCGACACTTTGATGCTCAACTTCCTGGACTCGGTCAAGGACGACACTTTGATCGTCAACAGCATCGACGGCTTGCGCATGGCCAACAACAAGCTTTACCTGACGACCTTCGACGACGCCCACGACATCATCCCCGAGACCTACGTTTCGAAGGACAAAGAGTTTCTCTACGACATCATCATGTCCAGCGAACGCGACAAGATGATCATGAAGCCGATCGACGGCTTCGGCGGAAGCGGCGTTATTCTGCTGGAGAAGCGCGCCAAGAGCAACATCCGCTCCCTCCTTGATTTCTATATCGGCGACGACGAGCGGCGCTACGTGATCGTCCAGGAGTACGTCGAAAGCGAGGACGGCGGCGACGTTCGCGTCTGGATGCTCAACGGCGAGGCGTGCGGCGCCTACAAGCGCGTCCCCCACGAGGGCGATGTCCGCGCCAACCTCCACTCCGGCGGAACCGCCGTCAAGCACGTCATGACCTCCCATGAGAAGATGATCTGCGAGCGCGTCGGAAAGAAGCTCGCGGTGGACGGTTTGCTGATCGCCGGTTTGGACATCATCGGCGGCAAACTGATCGAGGTCAACGTGGTCAGCCCCGGCGGGATCGTCAATATCAACAAATTCAACAAGACCCGTCTCGAGAAGCAGGTTCTCGATTTCCTGGAGCAGCAGCACCGGCGCCGGGAGTCGGGCTTCGAGCGCAAGATGGCGTTCAAGAAACAGGTCCTCGAGAGCTGAGGCATGACCGAAGCCGAGATCCTAGGGAAGATCGCCCGGGGGGAATGCTTCTCCGGGGTTTCCGAAGACGACTCATTCTTCATCGCCGTCGATGAATGGGTTCCCTATGTCTGCGCGGCGATCCACAACGGCGGCAACTTCCGCAAGGACCTGCTCCCCAAGATGGCGCTTTCCAAGTTCGAGCGCTGGCAGGAAGAGGATCCGAAGACGGGACGCTTCATCTCGGCGTTCCCGATCCGGATTATCGCCCATGATTCCCGCTATGAGTACGATCTGAACCGACCCCCGTCGGAATGCATCTACGATTCCGCCTGGGGGAAGACGGTTTGGAAATCGCCGCTGACGAAGGAGGATCGCCGGGTCTCGCTTGAGAAGCATCGCCGCTTTTACCGCGTCCTCACGGCGGTGGTCAAGCGCGTCGAGACTCAGTTCGACCGCTGTCTCGTCTACGACATGCATTCCTTTTGCGTGCGCGACTACCCGAAAAGGTCCCAGCCCCTGTTCAACCTGGGGACGAAGAACGTCGATCGGGTCCGCTACCGGCAAACCGTCGAGAGTTGGCTGCACGAGCTCACGCGCATCCGGCTTCCGCACGTGTCCGGACGCACCTCCGAGAACGAGAACTTTCAAGGCGAAGGATTTTTGCTCAAGCACCTGACGAAGCGTTCGAAGAACGTTCTGGTGCTTGCGACCGAGATCAAGAAGGTCTATTGCGACGAGAAAACCGGCGACGTCTTTCCCGCGATCATGCTTGCGCTTCGCGAGGGGCTTAAGCGCGCGGTCGTCAACACCGCGAGCGTGTTCGCCGCCGGGGGGGCGTCGCACAAGTACGGCAAGCGCCAGCGTCTGCTCTCATCGACGATCACCGACGATATTCGAACCGTCGACGAGCGCCTGCACAAGCTGTCGCGCGGCTTCGATCTCCTCGATTTCATCAACCCGGTGAATAAGGAATCCGAGAAGAACCGGTTCCTGCGCTCAAAGTTCCGGACTCGGCCGCGATTTCGGCATAAGCCGCTTCCGATCGATCCGATCGTCTTCAAGCGCGAGGCGTATTCCATCCCCGTGTCCCGCATCCGCGACGCGCAGATCCAGTCGATGTACCGCGACATCATTGAGGCGCAGGTGTCCTTGGTCGACATGCTGGCGCGGCGCGGCAGCAAGGATTTCTTGTTCGAGTCGCTTAAGCAGTACGGAGAACCCGACGCGGCGGATCTGGCCAACGCCCGCTATCTGGTGCATTTCCCGGTCGAGTCGCGTCCGATGCGGCCGATCCGGGCCGAGGCGGCCGTACGGCGTATGCGCGCGACGGTAAAGCTCTACGGTCAGGAGTGCAGGGTCTGCATCGGAGAGAATCTTTCGGCGAAGGCGATGTTCTCTCCGGGCCGCAGGGAGCTTCAGATTCAGCAGGACGCCTCGTTCTCGGAAGGAGAGATCCTGGCGCTCGGCCATCATGAAGTGGGCGTCCATCTTCTAACGACGATCAACGCCCGTTCGCATGAACTTAAATTCACCCGGACCGGCATGCCCGCGTATTCGTACACGCAGGAGGGTCTTGCGATCGTCAGCGAATACTTGTCGGGAGGGATGAGCGTCTCCCGCCTTCGGGAACTCGGCTGCCGGGTCCTCGCGGTGCGCAGCATGATCCGCGACTACGATTTTAAAACGACCTTCGAATTGCTCGTCGACGAATGCGGACTGAACCCCGACTCGGCGTTCGACGTCGCCACGCGCGCCTACCGCGGCGGCGGGCTCACCAAGGACTTCCTCTACCTGAAAGGCTTTAAGGACGTGCTAAACCTCTACCGTTCGGGAGAGCGCTGGCGCTTCCTGCTGCTCGGAAAGGTGTCGCTTGACTACCTGGACATCCTCGAAGAGCTGGTGTCGCGCGGATTTCTGAAGAAGGCGCCGTTGATGCCGATTCCGTTTCGCAAGCCGAAGAAGGCTTCCGCGGCGGTAGAGTTCCTGGTCTCCGGAATCAAATAGCCGGCGCCGTTTAGGCTTGGTCGGCGAGCAGTTCGGCGAGCACGGCTTCGACCTCGGCCTTCTGCGGTTGCGTGAAGTTCTCGAGGCTCGGCGAGAGCCCGACTCCGGGGGTCGCCTTGGCGGCCAAGAGCCGCGGACGGACATCGAGCTCGTCCCACATTTCATCGACGAGGCGGCGGATCAGGTGTTCGCCGAAATTCGTGATCTCGGTTTCCTCGTTGATGAAGACGACGCGGCCGGTTTTTTGGACCGAGGTCGTGATGGCGTCCCAATCGTAAGGGATCAAGGACCGAAGGTCGAGCACCTCGACCGACCCCTTGCCGCTCTCGGCGAATTCCTTCGCGACGCGCTCGCAAATGGGGGCCATGCGTCCGTGCGTGACGACCGTCGCGCCGGCGCCCTCGACGGCGACGCGCGCCTTGCCGATCTCGACGGTGTAGTCGGTCAGCGTCGGCCAGTCGGGCTTCCAGTCGGAACGGTCGCCGACGGGGGCGTCGATCCTTTTTGAGAGTTCTTTGGGGTCTTCCGGTTCGCCGGGAATCCGTTCCGCGCCGCGGGCGCGAAGCAGGACCTTGGGTTTCAGGTAGATCACCGGATCGTCGCTCTTGATCGCGGCGATCATCAAGCCGTAGGCGTCCTTCGCGTTCGACGGGCAGACGACCTTGATCCCGTGCAGCTTCGTCGCGATCGAGTCGAACGAGTGCGAGTGGTACAGAGAACCGTGAATCCCGGACCCGGTCGGGGACATGAGGACCATCGGGGCCTTCCACTGCCCTCCCGAGGCCCAGAGTCCGTTGCCGGCCAGCTTCAGCAAGTCGATGGTGTTGAAGATGTAGTCGACGAACTGAATCTCGGCGACCGGACGGCTGCCCGCCCAAGCCAGTCCGAGCGCCGCCCCGACGATGCCGCGTTCGTCGAGCGGCGAGTTCCACGAGTTTTTCAGTCCCTGCGTCGCGGTGAACACCCCGCCAAGCGGGGGGCCGACGTCCTCTCCGAATATTTCTTTGACGCCGAGATGTTCCTCTCCGTAGTGCAGCGCCATTCGGATCGCCTGGGCGATATTGGCCATCAGGAGCGCCCCTTCGTCGGATAGGAGGACGGCATCCCATCGGCGAAAACGTCATCCCAGATGCTTTCCGGTTTCGGGAAGGCCTCGGTTCGGACCGTTTTGCGGCCCTCGGTCAACGCGTCGCCCTCGTCGATCCGGACCTTCTGGAAGGCCTCGGCGTCCCCGAGGCCGCGCGCGATCAAATCCGACTCGAAGCGTTGGAGGCAGTCCGGTTCGTCGACCCGGTTGGCGCCCGAGGAGGACGAGTGCCCGTGCAGGCGGCTTGTCTTCGCGACGAGCAGATAGGGTTTTCGCTCCTTGCGCACGAAAGAGAACGCCTCTTCGAGCGCCGACCAGGAGGCGGCCGCGTCGTTGCCGTCGATCTCCTTGCCGGGCATCTCCGGGAAGACCTTGGCCCAATCGGCGATCGACTTCTCGCCGTGCTGAGTCTGCATCTCGGTCGAGATGCCGTAGCCGTTGTCCACGACGATCATCAGAATCGGCAGCGGCAGCGCCGGCCGGTTCGCCCAGACCAGGCAGGAGTGGAAATCGCCTTCCGCCGAGCCTGCATCGCCGCCGTTGACGATCGTGATCGCGTCGGTTTTGAGGCGTGCCTGGGCGATCGCCGTTCCGATCGCCGTGGAGTACTGCGTCTCGATGGTCGAGGCCACCGGAAGGATATTCCATTCCGGAATAGCGATATGGTTGATGAAATTGCGGCCCTTGGAAAAACGGTCTGTTTCGACGCTGCGCATCTGGCGCAGGAAGTCGACCGGGTCGGCGCCCATCGCCAACGCGATCGCCGCAGACCGGTAATGAAGATGAAGAAAATCGAACTCCGGTCCGCGGCCCTTCTTGACCTGCAGCCCGAGCGGGACGTTGAAGCCCTCCTCTCCCGGGCCCCCGATCCAAAAGTAGCCCTCGCCGCCCTTGCTCATCTTGATCAGGCGTTCCTCCAACAGCCGGGCGCGCACCATCAGGCGGTGCATCTCCAAAAGCGCCGGCTCCGGACGTGAAAAAAGGTCAGCCTCGACCGCGGCATTGGTCATGCCCCCATTCTACGAAATTGAGCTCGGTGTCTGGAATCGGGGGACTTAGAGAACTAACTTCCCTCCGGCCGGTATTGGGGGGCTTGCGGGCATGGTATAATGCCCTCAAGACCTATAATAGGAGCTTCTCCCATGACGCGATCCCTTTTACTTGTTGCCGCTTTCGTCTCCCTCGCCGCGCCCGCACGCGCCGCAGGGCTCGAGTCTCTCTCGCTGACTTCCGCGGGCGCGTTTGAAGCCGCCGCGGGTGTGCAGGGAGTCCGTACCACTTTGGCCGCCTCCGCGCTGCGCGTGTCCGGGCGGCCGTATTTCGGCTCGCTGACCGGCTCCCAAGGCGGTGCCGCGCTGGACCTCCGCTTCGACCGCAGGGCTTGGTCGGTCGTGGGAATCGCGAAGAGCGGTTCGGTCGACCTTCGCGTCGATCACGCGGCTACCAGGATCACCGGTTTCGCGGGAACTGCGCCGGTTCAGATCGCCTTTCAGTGGCATCCCCAGCGGATGGCGATGCGCGGCACGGCGATGGGATCCCCGCTGGAACTGATCGTCGATTTCGACTCCGCCGCCCTCCGCGGCCACGCGGCCGGAGCGCCGGTGCAGGTCGCCTACGATAAAGCGACCGGTTCGATCTCGGGAAGCGCGAAGCATCTCCCGGTGCGCCTGTCCTACGACAGGATTTCGGGACGGCTTCACGGGACGATCGGCGGCGACCGGGTCGAGGCGACTCTGATGAACCTCGAGATCGGCGACTTCCTGCAGTACTTTTTCCTCTTTTTATCCTAGCGCGTTAAAAATTCTTGCTCCGCGCATGTGAGCGGATCGCCGGTCGCACTGATTCGGCTAGAAAGAATTCCATGGCATTGCGCTTTTAGGATTGGGCCCGGAACAGCAGATGGAAACGCGGCCGGAATCCGGGTTATAGCACCAGCTTCCCAGATCCGGGAGTTCCTCGCCGTGGACGACGACGATTTCGCGGGATTGATGACGGTGATCCCCATAGGCGTTCGTATAAATCCTAAGTCGGGGAACAGATTCCAAAAAGGCGAGGTCCTCCGGAAGGGCTCCGTGGAGATCCTTGTAGGTTTCTACCGCGTCACGCAGAGTCTGGAGTTTATGGAAGTTCCTCATTTGCCGGTCAAAATGAGCGAAATCCATCGTTTTCGGAACGAGGATGAAATAGAACAATACGGCCGGTACATGCCACATGAGCGCGTTGAGCGTTTCGGAGAGTGCGGCGAGTCCTTTTTCGTCCGGGCGCATACGCTTCCCAAGGTAAAGCGAGGCCGGGAGCAAAACGGAAAGGAGGGGAAACGCGATTAATGCGGTCTTGGGCCTTTCGTCCGGCAACAGCGCCAGCAACAGCCACGGTCCCCATACCACGCAGGCATAAAGCCCCGCCGCCGTCGCCAGGCCCGCCGCATTAAGTCGATGGCGTTTCGCGGCGATCTCCCGGCCCGTGACGGCGAGCAGGCCGAGGAAAATCAAACATAGGAAAATTTCCGCGATCATCGCCGGAAGTAGAGCAATTTGAATGCCGCGAAGCCAGGCGTCGGACCTCTATGTTCCCGTCCTTTCAACAACTGAAGGGACGGAATTTCTTCGGCCTGCGGGGCCGATGCTGCGGGTTTTGAACGGCCAAAACCCGAAGCCTCAACGGCAGCAATATTTCGTTGAAACGAGTTTTCGAGAAAGAGCTGAAAAAATAAATAGTTTTTACATATCGCGCGATATGTAAAAAACGGTTATTTTTAAAACGCTTCTTTGAAAATTCGATTTGCCGCCCATCCAAACGTCCCTAGCATCGTTGAACGGCCGCCTCCGCGCAAACGCGCCTGCATAAAGCGGAATTCAAGACAGTCGAAGCGACGACTTGCGCTGGAACAGCGTAAAGCGCGGGAGCGGCGAAACCCAGGCCGCGCCGTCCCGGCTTTTCGAATCCAAGAAACGGCTGTTCGGGCTCGGAGTTTTGGATAGAAAACATTTCGAAAAGCGCAAAACTTCGAGCATCGCCGACAAAGGGCGAAAATGATCGCCGTTACCGCGTCAAAACTACGGGAGCTTGGAGGTCGGACGGGAGCTCAGCGCTCAAAGAGCAAGGTCATCGAGCCGTTGAGCGCGGAGGCGTAGCTCTGTTTCTCGGTGTCGACGCAGATGTCGACGCGTCCATAGCCCTTGCCGGTGAAGGCGCCGCCGGTGTCCACGACGCGGAACTCGATCTTGCGGCCGTATTTCTTTTCGAGTTCCGGAATCCGGAGCTTGGTGCTGGACGGCAGCTTCAAGCGCTTGTCCATCGCGACCGACACGTACGCGCACTCTCCCCGTAGGTAGCACTGCAGCGTTTGCAGCGGACGGCCGAAGCGGTCCTTTTGGCCGCCTTCCATCCGGCGCTTCGCCGCCGTGTTTTGGCCGTACTTGAAATAGGCGGATCCTTTCGCGCGGTGGGCTTTGTATTTCGCCGTTTCGCCGCTCGTGATCGGGGGCTGGGGCGGCGCCGTGGGCGGACGCGTGAGCCGCGCCGGAGGCCTCGCTGCGGGAAGCGGAACCGTTCGCGCGTCGCCGTCTCGCGGTCTCGGCTTCGGCAGCGGGGGGAGTTCCGCGGCTTGGTCCGCCGATGGAGGACGCGCGTCGATGCCTCGGGTCAAAGCGCGTTCCCCGAAGAGTTTGGCGACGGTCTCTGCGTCGAGCTCTCCCGTGGGTTCTATACCGTGATCGCGCTGGAAGGCGGTGATCGCCGAGCGAGTTTTGCCGCCGGGCACCCCGTCCTCCTCGATGCGGGAGCGTTTGCGCGCGACGCGATCTTTGTTCAGCCGCGCCTGGATGCCGATCATATCCGGCTCCAGCAGGCGATTCCAGGACGCTTCGCCCTGAGCGCGGGACTCGGAATAGGTCATGCCGCGGAACCAGGAGCGCGTCTTCGTTCCGTTGCCGCGCGCGATCAGGTGGGCGCGCAGATTGGGATGCGCCTTCGTGAGCCGTTCGAGTTCGCGGTATTCGGCGGTCGTCAACTGCCGGTCGAGAGACACCGCGATCCGGGAGAGGGCCTCCGCGGATTTTGAATCCTTTCGCAGCGCCCGGACCAGGCGCATCAGCTCCCCGGTGCTTTCAAGGCGCATCATCACCGGTTTACCCGGGTGTTTCTCCGCCGCGCGCTTGAGCCATCCCACCGAATCGGGGGACTCTCCTTTCTCTTCGCAGGGAGAGTAGACCGCCATCGCGTTGTTTTTGCCCAAGCGGCCCGCGGTCTGATCGGCGACCGCACCCGGGGCGGAGCTTTCACAATCGCCGGTGCCTCCGCTGAGGTTTAGAGTCACGGCCTTTATCTCCGCGGAGCCGCTGTCGCCCGGACCGGAGAAAACCTCGAGGCGGACCGGGTCCGCGGAAAGGGTTCCGTCCGAGGCGCTCCAGGTGATGACCGCGCCGGACCGTTTGACCTTGGCCGGATCGGGGCGGGCGAAAACGGGAGCGGACAGTCCTAAAACGAGGATCGCCCCCAGGACGGTTCGTGACCCAATGAAATTGCGCCCTTCGCGTCTCATACCGCCTCCGCCATTTAGGATGGACGGGGTGGAAGCGGTTGGAAACCGCGCAAAGGCCCAGGGCGAACTAGGTCTAAAGTCCCAAAGGTTGAAAGGTGAGATTACCCGAGTTTTTCGCGGGCCGCGTCTACCACGAAGGCGTGTACCCCGAACGTGAAGGCGACCGAATCGGGGGAGCCGTCTTTGAGGTATCCCAGTCCCAGCGGATGACGCTTCGCGGACTCGATCAAGGCGTCGACTTCCGTTGCGCTGGGCGTGTAAGCGATTTTACCGGCTCGTTTCAGGAGGGTCGTTGCCATGGGGGGATTATAACCGTCGGCCGGGGAAAAAAACAAGGGCCCCGTTTCGGCCCGGAAAAAAGAAAGAGACGGGTTCGGGGCGGGATGTCGTAAAATATCCCACGACGCAGCACTGGAGGCAGACCATGGCTCTTCCCAAAACAGTAACCCTTTGCGAATGCTGGGCCCGCGACGGCCTGCAGTCCATCCCCAAGGTGATTCCCACCGCCGAGAAAGTCGAGATGCTCAACCGCTTCATCGACGCCGGCGTGAAAAAGATGGAGGTCACCTCCTTCTCGCATCCCAAGCTTTTGCCCCAGTTCGCCGACTGCGTCGAGGTGCTGCGCCGGGTCGAGCGACGCGACGACGTGACCTACGTGGTGTTGATGCCCAACGAAAAGGGCTTCGAACGTTTTGAGGTCTGCCAGAAAGAAGGCTACGGCGCCGACGAGATCATCCTCATGATCTCGGCGAGTGAGGCGCACAATAAAGCGAACTTCCGCATGGAGCATGCCGAGGCGAAGCGTTCACACGCGGCGATCATGAAGCGCGCCCATGCGCTCGGCGTGCGCGTGATCGGCTGCACCGGAACCGTCTACGGCTGCCCGATCGACGGGGACGTGCCGATGGATAAGATCATCGACATCACGCGCTTCTACATAGAGGAAGGGGCGCACACCTTGATGCTGGGAGACACGACCGGCGCGGCGAACCCGCTGATCGTGCGCGAGCGAATCGGCGAACTGTTGTCTTTGTTTCCGAAGACGAAGTTCATCGCCCATTTCCACGACACCCGCGGAAACGGCGTGCTCAACACCTACACGGCGCTCGAACTCGGTCTCGAGTTCGTCGACACCTCGCTCGGCGCCATCGGCGGTCAGCCGCAGCCTTCGACTTCGTCGAAGAAATACCAGGACGGCTTCACCGGAAACACCTGCAGCGAGGATCTGATCGCGCTGCTCGCGGAGACCGGCGTCGAGACGGGTATCGACCTGGAGAAGACGATCTCCAGCGGACGGCGCGCCGAAGACATCCTCGGCCGGCCCTTGCGCGCGAACGTGATCCACAGCGGACCCGTTTCGCACCGGCCGAAGATCTTCAGCGTCTAAAGGGCTTCCGTTCAACGCGTTTCGACCACTTCCCCGAGCGGGAAGCGCACCTTGCCGCGCCCCGCGTAGGCGTTGAGCAGGTTGCCCAAGCCCTTTCTCCGAAGCCTCGCTTGGTATACTTTGGGCATGTCGTGCCCTGAAAGCTGTGCCTGGCCAGCGGGTGAAAGTCCCGCCGGGGTAAGTGCCGAGACGCCCCGTAGCAGACCCGAGTAGGGATG
>PFUL01000004.1 GCA_002790095.1 Elusimicrobia bacterium CG_4_9_14_3_um_filter_62_55
GGGCCTAACGGCAACGGCTAAGATTACGGCAAGGAAGACGGACCAAAACGAAGACGACGGCTTGCGTCAAGTGTTGCAATAGCTACTGGATGTCGGGTTGCGAATCCTTGGCGGATACCCCTATTTTTTATAGGTAATTTCGTTCCGGGTCGATCACGTCACGAAGCAGGCGCAATTCTTCATCGCTCGGGGGCGCGACGGTATCCAGTTCAGCCGCCGTGTCCAAGGGAAACCCCGTCTCCGCGCGAACCGCCTCAACGGTCCCCCCCGGAAACAACGCGATCAGCCGCATCCTGCGAGTCTGGGGCGGGAAGTCGAACAGTCCTAAATTCGTGACGACCCGATAGGGACCGGTCTCCTCCGGAAGCCCGACGCGCTCGCGCCCGCCGGGGCCGCCCGGATAGCCCGGGGTCGTCACGAAATCGACCTTTGGGACGAAGCGCTTCTTCTCGTGCTTCATCAGCACGATCGTACGCCAGCAAAACGCGCCGACGTCGTTGCCTCCGCCGGAACCCGGGAGGCGGACCTTCGGCCGGTCGTGATCGCCGATGACCGTCGTGTTCAAATTGCCGTACGGGTCGATCTGAGCCCCGCCCAAAAAACCGTCCTTGACCAGGCCCCTCTGAGCGGATTCCATCACCTCGGTGATGCCCTGCGCGGTGTAGGCCCCTTCGAAGGTTCTCGATTCTCCGACGCCGAGCGGAAGCCGCTTAAGATCCGCGCCGACTCCGCCGAATTCGAAGATCGGCAAAAGTTGCGGCGCGTACAGACGCTTGGCCAAGGCGGCCGCGAGCATCGGGATGCCCGTGCCGATGAACACCGACGAGCGCCCCTTCATCAGGCGCGCCGCGGCGCAGACCAGTCGTTCGGTCGCGGAAACCTCCGTCGACGCGCTCACAGACGCAGGCCCTTCAATCTCGCCTCGCCCAATTCCCGCAGGTACTGCGAATGTCCGGACACGCCGTACACCCACCGATCGAGATAGGCGCTCGCGCCCTCGCGCGTCTTGGCGGCCTCAAGCCATTCCTTGATGCCCGCCTCATCGCGGCCGTACAGCCCGCAGGTCTCTCCCGGGTGCGCGCCGAAGGGCGCCTCGACGACCGCGTCCACGAGATAATACGGAATCGTCGTGTGATGCGGCGCCTTGAGAAAGACCTCGGAATCGACGATCTCCTCAGCCGAGACGATCAGCCGCTTCGCGGCGCGCGACATCTCCGGCGCGAAGCCCGCAACCCCATCGATCTGACAGTTTCCGTATTTGTCGGCGCGATGGACGTGGATTACCGCGCAATCGAGAAACAGCGCCGGCAGCAGCACGAGCTCCAACCCGGTGAACGGATCGGTCATCGTCTTCGCGGCGCTGCGCCGCAGCGTATCGCTGCCCAGCATCGAGCGCGCGGGGAGAAACGGAACGCCCATCGCCGCGGCTTTAAACCGCCACGAGAGCGCGGCGTTCGACCATTCCGCCACGCGCATTCCGTCTTTCTCGCAAGCGCGGCGGAGCACCGGCGAGAGGCCGTGCGCCTCGTAGCCGACATAGGTCAAATCCATCGCGGAGACCCGTCCGGCCGCGATGAGAAAATCCACGTCCATCAGGCCTTGTCCCGCGACCCTCAGATTCCCGATCTTCCGGCGGACGATCTCCCGCACGATCGAGAGCGGACAGCGCACCGTCCCGTAGAGTTCGAAGCCGACGTAGTCGCCGTTCTTGATGAAGCGCTTGACCGCCTCGGTCTCGTCCATGATCTTCTCGCGAAGCGAGATGTCCTTCTCGTCGCGCATGAAGCGGCGAAACCCCTCCACGTCCGGCGGCTGAAACAGCTCCGGAGGGGCGAGCGTGCGCGGCCCCACGGGCAACGCCGGAAGTTCGTCGGGGAGGAAGTCCGGACACGGCGTCCGCCACAGAATCGGCGCGCCGGGTTCGAGCAGGTCCTTCGCGCAAAGGTAGTTGGAGCCGCCGTCCAAATCGACGCGGGTCTCCAACCGGAGGCAGTCGATGCAATGCAGGCCTTCGGTTTGCGGCGCCGTCACGCTCACGAACGGCTCTCGTAGCGCTTCCAGGCGGCGTCCACAACCTCCTGCATTTCCACGATGTCTTTCTCGGTCAAATGACGGAATCGCCCCTGCCGCTTCAGATACTCGCCGACGGCCTTTCGCTTGGGCGTCTTCATGCTCAGCCGGAACGCGCCGTCCTCGATCTCGTAAAGCGCGAACGATCCCGTCTGCACCGCGAGCTTTGAAAGATCCACGGTGTCGGAGGAATCGTGCTTCCAGCCCGGAGGGCAGGGCGAGAGCACCCGGATAAAGCGGAAGCCCTTGATGCCTCGCGCCTTCTTGAACTTGCGCACCATATCCTCGGGATACCCGGGCGTCACGGTCGCGATGTAGGGGATGTGATGGGCCTCTAGAATCGAGTCGAGGTCCTTCTTAGGCCGCTCGCTGCCGCCCTTTCCCTGCGTCGTCATCGTCCACGCCTTCTGCGGCGTTCCGCCGCTGCGCTGGATGCCCGTGTTCATGTAGGCTTCGTTGTCGTAGCAGACGTAGAGGATGTCTTCGTTGCGGTCGGCCGCGCCCGAGAGCGCCTGCAGCCCGATGTCGAAGGTGCCCCCGTCGCCGGCCCAGACGACGACCTGAGTCTTCTCATCGCCCTTAGCGACCAATCCCGCCTTGAGCCCCGACGCGGTCGCCGCCGCGGTCGCGAACGGACAATGCAGCAGCGGAACCCCGACCGAGAGCCGCGGCGCCGGACCCGCCAGAATCGTCCAGCAGCAGGCCGGAGTCACCAGAACGGTTTCCTTCCCCAAGCCCTTAAGCGCATAGCGCATCGCGAGCGTCGCCCCGCAGCCCTGACAGGCCAAATGCCCCGCAGAAAGAAGTTCTGATTCCGGAATCGAAGTTTTGATAGTCATCGCGCGTCCTCCATCCAGTTCGCCGTCGATGCGTCGGCGCGGCCCTCGTCGGCCTCCTTCCAGATTTCCTTAAGAAGTTCCGGCGTGATGTCCCCGCCTCCGAGCCCCGCGATGAAGCCGTAGACCTCGGGACGGCTCTTGAGAGGAAAGAGCGCCGATTTGATCTCTTCGCAGAAGATCCCGTGATGGCCCTGGGAGTAGTTCCGGTCCACGACCGCCAGTCGCGTGCCCGGGCGGACGAAATCGCGCAGCGCCTCCGCGGGAAACGGCCGAAACGCCCGCATCTTCAACAATCCCGCGCGGCAGCCCTGCTTGCGCAGATCGTCGACGGCCGCCTGCGCCGTCGAGGCCGGCGCCCCGGAGACCACGAGAATCGTGTCGGCGTCCTCGCAGCGGTAGGGCTCGATCAACCGGTAGCGGCGGCCGAAGATTTCCTCGAAGCGCTTGCCGGCTTCCTCGAACACGCCGAGGGCCCGCGTCATGTCGTGGTCCAGGCGCGCCTTCAGCCGGTAATACTCCTTCGGGGACGGCAGCGCCGAAAACGCCTCGGCCGTATCGGGCCGAAGCGCGTATGCATTTTCGAGTTTCGGCAGGAACTCGTCGACGAGCTTCTGGTCCGGAACATCGACGGGTTCGTAGGTGTGCGAAAGAGTGAACCCGTCGTAGACCACCATCGCCGGAATCAGGACCTGCTCGGCGACGCGGTAGGCCATCAGCACGGAGTCGAGGATTTCCTGGTTGGAGGAGCAGTAGAACTGCATCCACCCGGTGTCGCGCTGCGACAAGGAATCGGTCTGATCCGTCCACAGAATCCACGGCGCGCCCATCGCCCGGTTCACGTCGACCATGACGATGGGCAGCCGCGCGCCCGAGACCCAATGGAGCATCTCGTGCATGTAGGCGAGCCCCTGCGAAGAGGTCGCGGTAAACGAGCGCGCCCCCACGGTCGCCGAACCCAAACACGCGGCCATCGCCGAGTGTTCGGATTCCACCTTAATGAACCGCCCCGTAAATTGGCCGCTCTCGCCCAGATCATTGAGCATCTCGATGATCTGGGTCTGCGGCGTGATCGGGTAGGCGGAAACGACGTCGGTTCGCGCGAGCTTGACGCCCACAGCGGCCGCATGATTTCCCATCAAAACCTTTCTCATCGCGCGACCTCCTCGACCATCTCCACGCAGTCGGCCGGACACACGTCCGCGCAAATCGCGCAGCCTTTGCAGTAGCCCATATTGATCTCGGGAATCCCGGAGGCGATATCCACGCACGCCTCGGGGCAATACTTCCAGCACACCATGCAATGCGTGCACTTTTCCTTGTCGATCTGCGGGCGGATGCTGCGCCAGATGCCCGTCTTGTTTTCCGCCATCGATCGACCGGAGATCAAAATCGGCGCGGTTTTTTCCGGATCAAACGCGAGTCGCGGCATGAGGCCTCCGTTCGGCGATGAACGCGAAGGCTTCGAGCGCCGCCGCGATGTTTTCCTCAATCTTAATGGGAACGGCGCCCCGAATGGCCGCTTCCAAATCCTCCTCTCCCGCGATGTCGAGCGCGGCGCAGAGCGCGCCGATCACCGCGGTGTTGAGCACGGGCGCCGCGGGAGTCCCCAAGCCATGCTTCAGCGCGATCTGCCGCGCCGGTACGGCGATAACCTTGAATCCCGGCCAGGTTTTCGCCAACTCGGCGCTATCATGCTCGGTGTTGACGAGGATGGTTCCACCGGGCTTGAGCCCGTCCATCACCCGCTCGCTGGGGGCGGCGGCCGTGTCCATCACGACGACGACGTCGGGTTCGTAAATTCGGGTTCGAAGGAGAATCGGACCGTCGGAGATTCGCGCGTACGCTAAAACGGGAGCGCCCCGCCGCTCGACCCCGAATTCGGGAATGGCCATGCATTCCCCTTTGCCGGAGCGCAAGACGACATCGGCCAGCATCTTGGCGGCAAGAACGGTCCCCTGTCCCCCCCGGCCGTGAAATCTCAATTCCAGCATAGGCCCCCCTGATCTCGGTCGATCTATAAGGTGAGCTTGCAACGAACTTTCCGCCCTCCCCAGTCCGGTGATCCGCCGCGGGAAGGGGCGCCCGGGCCGGGATTATCTATAATGGAGCGCCAACCCCAGGAGGCTCCGATGGACTTCGAACTCAGCGACGACCAGAAAATGATCCGCGAGACCGTGCGGGAATTCGCCGAAAAGCGCATCAAACCCGCCGCCCACGAGCTCGATGAGAAAGAGGAGTTTTCCGAGGAAATCACTCGCGGAATGGGCGAACTCGGTATTTTCGGAATTATCGTTCCCGAGGAATACGGAGGCCAGGGGCTGGACTACGCCTCGTATGTCATCGCGGTCGAGGAACTCGCCCGCGTCGACGGATCCCACGCCGCAACGGTCGCCGCGGGGGTTTCTCTGGGAATCGCCCCCCTGCTGTATTTCGGAACCGAGGAACAGAAGAAGAAGTACCTGCCCGCCCTCACGCGCGGCGAGAAGCTCTTCGCCTTCGGCCTCACCGAACCAGAAGCCGGGTCTGATTCGCGCGGATCGAAGACGCGCGCCGAAAAGAAAGGGAACGATTGGGTCATCAACGGATCTAAAATTTTCATCACCAACGGCTCCGCGGACATGAACTGGGGCTCGATCGTTCAAACCGTCACCGACCGGCGCGAAGACGGAAGTCCCGAATTCACCTGCTTTATCCTGGAAAAGGGAACTCCCGGGTTCACGCAGAAAACGATGCACAAAAAACTGATGTGGCGCGCGTCGAATACGGCCGAGCTGTATTTCACGGACGTAAAGGTCCCCGACTCGGCGATGCTCGGAAAACGCGGCGCCGGCTCCCGCCAGATGCTCAAGACGCTCGACTCGGGACGCCTTTCGATCGGCGCGATGGGTCTGGGCTGCGCACAGGGCGCGTACGAAGCCGCGCTTTCTTACGCGAAACAGCGCCACCAATTCGGAAAGCCGCTGTCGCGCTTCCAGGCGATCTCGTTTAAGCTGGCGAACATGGCGCTGAAGATCGAACATGCGCGCACCTTCCTCTATAAGGCCTGCTGGCTGCGCGACACCGGAAAACCGTTCGGCACGGAGAGCGCGATGGCGAAGCTCTACTGTTCGGAAGTCGCGAAGGAAGTCGCCGACGAAGCCGTTCAGATTCACGGCGGCTACGGCCTTATGAAGGAGTTCGACGTCGAGCGCTTCTACCGGGATCAGCGCCTGCTGCAGATCGGGGAAGGCACCAGCGAGATCCAGCGCCTGGTCATCTCCCGCGCGATCGGCTGTTGATAGAGGAGCCGGGTCCGCGCTGCCCTATGGAAACGGACGCAACCCGCCTGCACGAGGAACTCGGGGTTTTCATCGTCATGCATCCGGACAATCTCGCCGGACTCCCCGGGGCGATGCGGGAATTCGCGCGCCTCGGATTCGGCGCCGTCGATTTCTGCATCGACATGATCGAATGCTGTACCCCGCAAGCGATCGACGGCGTTCGGGAATTTACGCGCGCGTTTTCCTCGTTTTTTGAGGAATACACCCGGCGGGAGGGGAAGCTTCCCTTCACCTGCGAAATGATCGAACAGGCCTTGCTTGTCGGGGACTCTCCCGCCAAGGGCCTGCTTTGGTGGGAAGAGTCGGCGGAGTTGATTCTCGGCGCCGACGGGCACTACTATCCCTGCGAGGGAGCGACTCACTTCCCCTACGATAAAATCCGCGAGCCCCTCTCGCTGGGCCGGGCGCGGGACGGGGCTCCCGATTGGCCCCGCCGGAGGCGCTACCTCGAGGAAGCCGACGCCTTTTTGCGGGCGGCGGGCTCCCCGCGCCGCTGGCAAATCATTTCACCGCGCATCTTCTACACGAAGGGACGCATCTTAAACCGGGACGCGCGGGAACATTTGGAAACCTTCCTCCCGCCTGCAGGACCACCCCGCGTTCCGCGGCCGCTACTTGAACCGCCCCGCTTAGAGAAGAACCGCGTGCGCCATGTCGCGATTGGCCGCCGAGCCGTGAGCGGTGCGCGTCACGGCGAGGATTCCGATGGAGGTTTCCCGGGGAAACAGCGCGACCCCTTGGCGGCAGGCCGCTTCCGGAGGCGTTCCGCTCTCGAGAAACCCGTACACCGTCCGGCACAACAGCCTCCGCGCGATCTCTTCGCCGTGTCCCGTAGCCGTTACGGCGCCGGCCGGACCGGCCCAGTAGCCGCAGCCCGGAAGCGGCGAGTCTCCCACGCGGCCGACCATCGCCGAGCGGATTCCCCCGGTCGAGGAAGCCGCGGCGAAGGAGCCGGCGCGGTCTCGAACGACGGCCCCGACGGTGTCGCACGCCTCTCCCGAAAATTCCGCAAGCGCCTTTCCCGTGGGGGGATTTCCGGTGCACAGCCCGTGTCGGCGGGCGAATGCCGCCGCGCCTTCCCCCGCGAGCAGGAAATGACGCGTCTCGACGACCCGCCGCGCGACCAGCACCGGGTTCTTGACGCCGCTTATCGCCGCGACCGCGCCGATGCGTCCGGCGGAATCCATCAGGCCGGCGTCGGCCTCGATCGTTTTGCCGTCTTCCCGAAGCACGCATCCGGTGCCGGCGTTAAAGCGCGGATCGTCTTCCAAAATCACCGCCGCGGCGACGGCCGCATCGAGAGCGGACCCTCCGTTCTCAACGACCGCCATCGCGGCATCGGCGGCCCTGCGGCATCCGTCGGAGAAACGGGAAGGCGCTCCCGCTCCGCCGTGCGTCACAACGGCGGGCGCCGGATTCACGGGCGAGGGGAGCCCTTGACCGGAAACGGCTTCGTCGCCTCACCGGCGTAGAGCGACACGTGAGGAAAGGGGATTTCGATTCCGTCCCGGTCGAAGCGTTCCTTGATCCGCGCGTACATCGCGTTGCGCGTCGTGAGGTAATTTTCCTTTTCCGTCCAAACGGAGATCTGCAAATCGATCGAAGACGACCCGAATCCCTTATGGACAAACAGGGGCGCCGGCTCTCTCAGGCACAACCGCTCTTCGCGAACGGTCTCCTCCAGCGCCTTTCGAACCCGTTCCAGGTCTTCCTTGTATGCGACCCCGATCTGCAGGTCGACGCGGCGCAGCGGGAAATGAGTGAAGTTTGTGAATCTATTCTTGAGCAGAAACTCATTGGGAATTCGAACGACGCTGTTGTCGAAAATTCGAAGCTTGACCGACAGCGCGCCGATCTCGGTCACTTCTCCGGAGACCCCGTCTACCTCGAGGATATCGCCGATGATAAAAGGCTGTTCCGCCACGAGGAACAATCCGCTGATCAGATTCGAAAAACTCGTTTGCGACGCGAAGCCGATCGCGACTCCCAGGACCCCCGCGGCGCCGAGCAGCGCCCCCAGTTGGAATCCGAACTGGTGCAGGACGAGAATCAAAATCAGCAGGTATGCCGAATAGATCAGGCCCCGTTCCAACAGCGAACCGGAATGCGCTCCGAGCCTCCCTGAAATCGAAGACCCCAAGAGTCGGCCCAGGCCGCGCGCGAAGACCACGCCGAGGACGATGATCACCGCGGAGCGCAGGATTTGGGGGGCGAATCCGGAAACGACCGCGGCCAGCGCGTCGAGCGTCATTGATCGCCTCCGATGCTGAACAGATTAAAAAAAGCCTTCGCGGAAAAAACACTTCCGGGTCTTTCGTGCGGGCCGCGGACCAATTCAGCGAGCGGCGCTTCGGGCGGAGGATGGCCGGTGTAGGAAATCTCGCTGCCTTCGTCTTTCCCCTCGAAACGCAGACGGGCTTCGTCGGTCCAGTAGCGCCCGTCCGCCCAAAACAGACTAAAATGGCGCATCCGAAGACAGACCTTCTCCACCGGAAGGTCCCCCTTGGAATCGTTCGCAATGTGAATTGTGCAGATTACCGAGGCCCCGCCCTCCTGCCGCGGCGGCGGCTCGTGAAAAAAGCGGCTTTGATGCCAGAAGCAGACTTCGCCCATTGTCCGGGAACCGAACCAGCCGCGCCCCATCGAACGCGTCGGCAGTGTCGCCATCGTCTGTCCCGAAGCGGCGTCCTCGATCCCCACCCAGAGCGGCAGAACGACGAACACCGTCGCTTCCGCGCCCCGCATCAAATGGAACTGATCGCGCGGGGCCACGACGATCGAACGCGCGTCGACGCGGGGAGAAAGCCGCATCGTCTTCGACGCCTTCGCGAACACCCACCGTTTCCACCCGTCGTCGCCTCTGAGAAGAGACGGAGAGGCCACGGCTCGCTCCTCCCCTGCGAGAGTGCGTCGCGTGCGGAACTCCCGGCCTTCCCGGCGCACGGTCAACGCGAGACTGCCGAATTGAAACTCCCTCTCCTCTCCTTCCTTAAGTGCGGTGTCCCCCCAAGCCTCCCGAGTCATCGCAGGCGTCCCTCGAGCATCGACGCGAACGCCAGCATCGAGAAGAAGCTCACGATGTCGGTCACCGTCGTCAGAAAAATTCCGGAGGACTGCGCGGGGTCCAGGCCGAAACGCTTCATGAGCAGCGGGATCGCCGCGCCCGCAAACCCTGCCGCGCCGAGCGCGCACACCATGGCTCCCGCGACAACGCCGCCCAACACCGCGTTCCCCTTCCAAAGCCACGCGATGACGCCCGTGACCAATCCGATCGCGACTCCGTTGATGAAGCCCACCAGCGTTTCGCGCACGATCACCCCGCGGGTATCGTCGGGCTGGACCTCCCGCATCACGAGCCCGCGCAGCAGCACCGCAAGCGTCTGAGTCCCGGCGTTTCCGCTCTGCCCGGCGACGACCGGAAGAAAAATCGCGAGCACGGCAACTCGGGCGATCAGATCCTCGAACAACGCGATCACCGAACCCGCCAAGAACGCGGTCAATAAATTGACGTAAAGCCACGGCAGGCGCTGGGCAACCTTGAATCCGGCGGGGGAATTCACCCGCTCATCGCTTCCCCCTCCGAAGATAACCTGCAGATCCTCGGCGGCCGCCTCCCCCCCGTCGGCGAGTTCCGAAGCCCGCACCGCGCCGAGCAGGCGTCCGTCCGCGTCGGCGACCGGCACGGCGAGGAGGTTGCGCGAGCGCACCAAATCAGAGAGCGTTTCGGTGTCGGCGAACGGCGCGACCGCCGTCACCCCCGTCTTCATGACGGCCTCAACGGCCTCATCGGGTCTCGCCAACAGAAGGTCGCGCATCATCAGCACGCCTTTGAGGCGGTTTCCCGCGCCGACGACGTAGACGTAACCCGGAGGGCCGTTCTTCACGGCGAGATGCCGCAGCTTCGCCACCACATGGCGAACCTTCGTGCCCTCCTGGAAGGTCGTCACATCGGTGCGCATCATCCGCCCGGCGCTCCCTTCGGGAAAGGCCAGATGTTCGCGCAGCTTATGCTTGCGCTCTTCGGAAAGGTTCGCCAACGCGGCATCCCGCGTCTGAGGCCGCATCGCGCGGAAGGCGTCGGCGGCGGCTCGGAGGCCGACCGCTTCCAATATAGTGGTGGTTTCCTCGGTCGTCGCGGCGACCAGCATGGCTCCCGCCGCGTCCGGCGCGAGATGCTCGAAAATCTGCCGAACAATGCCGTAGGGCTGCGCGCGCAAAATCCTCGCCGCACGCGAAGATTGGACGTCTTCCAAAAACCGCGCCGCTTCCCGCGCGTCGAGCTCCGCCAAATGCGAAACCGCCTTCGCGGCCAGCGTCAAGCGGGCCCGCGCGGGCCGGCGGGGCGTCTTCTCTGGATCGATCACCTGTTCATCGTCCAAAATTCTAGACCCTTGGGCAAGACGGATCGCCGCGCCGCAGTTCGGTTATCCGCTCCGGCTGCGAATCGCGCTGACGGCGTTGATCTTTCCGGCCAGTTCACCCGGGATTTTCAGCTCTTTGCGAAGGTGGGACAGAAACTCATGCTCGCTGGGATGAATGCCCTTCCCGGCGTAGATCATTTCAGCCGCGCACGCGTACGCTAATTCGCACAGTGCCTGCGGCAGGACGCGCGCCGCTCTGCGTCCGACGCTCCAAGGACCACGGGTCTTGACCGCGCGCGCGCAAAGCCGGATGTACTCCTCGACGCTGCTCACCTCGCGGTACATCGGGTTTAAGTACGCAAGCATGCGCAGACGGACGCTCTCTGCGGGGTCGATCATGCCGTCGGCCAGCGTCGCGGCGATCGCGACCATCATAACCCAATCAGCTTCCAGCGACGTCAGCGGCACCCTGCTGTTTCTCATAAGGAGCGTTCTCCCGGCCGGAAATGCCCCGGCCATTATCCCTTCTCTTCAACCCAATCGGCGCCGGGCGAGACGGTCGGCCCCGGAGTGGTGGACGCGGGACGGTCCTCCGTCGATCGCGCGCACGCGGTCATCGTCAGCGAGAGGAGGAGGGCGACGCCAAACCACCTCGAATCTGGCATACTTTGGTTTACAATTGAACTACGCGCGATGACGGCGTTGGTTCCCGATTGAGGAACTTTCCGGCCGCTTTCGCGTAGTATGCATGAAGCGAAACGAAAACGAAGAGAAGCGTCTGCGATTCGAGCGCCTGCTGGTCGAGTGCGGCGATAGGATTTACTCGTTCGCGTTCGGCCTTACCGGAAACGACGCCGACGCTTCCGATCTGGTCGCCGAGGCCTGGGCGCGCGCGCTCAAAAGCATCGACCGCTTCGATGAACGCCATGCCCTGCACAGCTATTTGTTCAAAATCGTTCAAAACCTCTACATCGACCGGCGCCGTCGGCTCGAAACGCGAAAGACCGTCCCGCTGGAGAATCTCGGCGGAGACCGCGAGGACGATCGGCCCGGCGAGCAACGGGCTTGGACGAAGGAGCCCAGCCTCGATTTTGAACTCGACCTGGAAGAGACCCGAGCAGCCGTGCGCGAGGCCCTCACGAAGGTCCCCGAACCCTACCGGGAAGCGCTTTCTCTTTGCGACATGATGGAACTAGACTATAAACAGATTTCGCAGTTGGTCGGCGTCCCCGTGGGCACCGTACGCTCGCGGATATTCCGCGGACGCGAGTTGTTTCGAAAGGCGATGCGCGCCTATGCGGAGGGAGGATAAAATGAATTGCTCCTCGCTTAAGGAAGGCATCTCGGCGTACGTGGACGGGGCGCTCAAACCTGCGGAACGCGAAGCGCTTGTCGCGCATCTGGACCTTTGCCCCGAATGCCGTTCGGACTGGAAAGCCTTTGAAAGCGGCCGCGCCGCGCTTTCCCTCCACCCCCCGCAGAGCATGCCGGACGCGCTGCGCGAACGGCTCAGCGCTCTTACCGAGGGGCAAACGGAGGTCGCGACGGCTTCCTGGTTGGACCACCTGCGAACTCCCCGAACAGGCTGGGCGTTCGCCGCGGCGGCGGTCCTCATCGCGGTCTTCGTTCAATTCGCGCCGTTTGAGGCTCCCTCTCGCACGATACCCTTGAGCCGACTGCTCGCTGAACACTCCGATGCGAGCCGGAAATCGGCCGATATCGGCCGCGGGCTTCTGGCCGCGCCCCCCTACGACTCCGGCAGGCAGACGGACGCGTTCAAATGACGCTCGCCGGACTGCTGTTGGCGGCGGCCGCCGTCGCGGCCGCCGCCCCGGTTGAAACCGCTCTACTGGACGCGGCTTTCGAGGCGCCGAAAACGGCTTTTACCGCGCGCAAACTCGTGACCGCCTGGTACGGCGAGCAAAGCCGCGCGGTTGCGCAGACCGTGTACTTCAACCCTCCGAACCAATGGCGTCACGAGGTTCTCGACGCCGGCGGGAACATCACCCGCGTGACCCTGCAGGTTGGGGCGAAGGAATGGGTGCTCGAAGCCGCCGCCGACAGAATCATTGAACGCGACGTCCGGGATTTGCACGGCGGCAGCGTCGCCCGAGAAACCCTCCGTGAACTGCTGGCGCAAAATTTTAGCGTCGCGCGCTTGCACCCGAAAACGATCGCCGGTCGGCCCGCCGAAGGGCTTCTGTTTTCTCCCGTCTCCAACGAGGGTCCGCGCAAAACGATCTGGATCGACCGGGAGACGGGGATCGTGCTGCGCCGCCGACAGACCAACCATCGCGGCAAGCAGATCCGCGAGTCCTCGATCACCGCCTTGACCCTCAATCCTGAATTCGATAAAGCGCTGTTCGACCCGGCCGCCCTCAAGGGCGGCCCTCCAATCCCGGCCCCCGAACGACCCATTCTGGAATCCGCCGACGCTCTCGTCGAGGCCGGATTTCCGAAATCCTTTTGGGTACCCGAACTCGACTACGGATTCCGCCTGGACGCCGTTCGGCGTCTGCCGATGCGTTCGGAGCAATTGCTTCACGCCCGCTACGTGAACGGCCTCTCGGTGCTCTCTTTATTCGTCAGCCCGCTGCCGATTGACCCCCATTCGATCCCGACGGTCGAATCCGACGATGAGGAAATCGACTTTACCGCGTCCGCATGGGCCGGGAACGTCTTGTCGTTCGCGTGCGGCAACAAGCGCCACTGCGTGATCATCGGCGATCTCAGCGCGAAAGCCCTGACGAAGCTCAGCCGACGCTTTCCTTAGCCGCGTTGGCCGCCGGCAATTCGAACCAGAACCGCGAGCCCTTGCCCGGCCGGCTTTCCCCCCGGAGTTCGGCGCCGTGGCCCGCGATCGCGTCGCGCACCAAAGACAGCCCGATCCCAAACCCCGAGGACATGCGCTGAGCCTCGGCGGAGCGAAACCCTCCCTCGAGCGCCTGACACAAATCCTGCTCGCTCATCCCGATCCCGGAGTCGCTCACCTCGATGCGGACCTTGCCCTCTCCGGGAACGGCCGAGACGCTCACGACGCCGTTGACACGGCTGTACTTCACGGCGTTGCCGATCAGATTGTTCAACGCGAAACCGAGAACGGCGGCGTTTCCCCGCACGACGATCTCTTCGCCGGGAATCGCCGCCTCGATGCGAACGCCCCGCTGCGCGCACTTATACGCCAACGCCTCGATCGAACGGCCCAGCAGCGGACCGACGGCAATCGTCGCGATGGGAAAATTGAACACGCCCGCTTGGCTCTGCACGAGGCCGATGAACTCTTCGGACATCCGCCGCAGCGACTTCGCGTTTTCCCGGACCATGCGTATAAACCGCCCGCGCTCCTCCGGAGTGATATTGCTGATTTGATCCAGTAAAGTAAGCCCTCCCAATAGGCCGGTCATCACGTTTCCGAATTCGTGGCCCATCATCGATACGACCCGCCGGCGCATATCGCTTAGATGAGCGATCGCCGAATGCTGAAGCCGCACCCGGGCGGTCATCTGCAAAAACGCGTCCCGCAGGCGCCGGACTTCCTCAGGACCCTCCGTGAACTCGAACGAAAACGCCTCGTTGGAGTCCACCCGCATGCGGGCGACCTCCCGCTCGAGCCGCGCAAGCGGAACCGCGATGCGCCGTTCCAGACGCACCGCCGACAAAGCGACCAAGAGCAGCGACATGGACGCCACCCCCGCTGTCGCCGCCCGCGAAACCCAACGCGCCCGGTCCTGAATCGCGTCGATGCGGGCCAGATCCTGCTGCGCTGCGACCGCAACTTCCAGATCCTCATGCGCCTGATAACGCCAGGCCGCGGCCGCGCCGAAAATCACCGACAGCGCTGCCGCAAGCAAAGCGCTGTGAAGTGAAATCTCCATCTTCAAGGACTTGAATCGGTGCATTCCTGTACTACGCACTACGCAAAACGCCCGTTTTGGTTCCACGGCCGGGAACTTTCCGGGGCGGCATCCGTAGTGCCTCCACGGTCCCGAAGGGGCCGCTTAGGAGAGTAAAAAGTGACCCGAATAAAAGCAAATTCGACCGCGCTTCTGCTCGCGATCCTTGTCCCCGCGGCGTTCTCCGCGGAAAAGAAAACGCCCGCCGCGCCTCAGGCGAAGACCGCTCCCGCGGAGAAATCCGCCCCCTCGCTCACGGCGCTGCAGTTGGAATTGAAAGCGGCCGTGGAAAAGTTCGTTGCGGAAGTCGCCGAAGAAAACGATGGCCTCTACCCTCTCAACGACACGATGAGAGACGACGCGTGGAACGTATCACTGAAGAGCTTCGATTGGGCCGCGACACGGGACATCGGCCCCGAGGAAAAGCTGGTGCGGGCCGCCATGACCGGTCAGGGAAAAACCTTCCTCGTGGACTTCACGGCCGCAAAAGACGGAAAGAGCTGGGAGATCCTCGATGAAATCATCTTCTCGGTGGACGGCGTCGATCGCTTCACCTATAACGGGAAGAACGAACGGGTTCCGATCCGCTCCGCCGAACCGGATGACAAAACACCGCTCGAAACGGAAGATTCCGAGACGGAGCTCTAAAAGACCGGCCCGCCCCTTAAGGGGCGGGCCGGCCTCGTCCGGACGCGCGCGGGATTACGCGGCGACGGCTTTCTTTTCCATGGATTCAACGGAAGGGAAGTAGAACTGCTCCACGTAGTCCTTCAGCATCCGGTTGGAGCAGAATTGCGGCGTGGAAGTCCTAATCGACTCCTTCATCACCCGAACCCACCCGTCCGGAACCCCGTCCGGACCCCGCTCGTAGAACAGCGGGACGATCTGCTCTTCCAGCACCTGATAGATCGACGCCGCGTCGGCGGCGTCCCGCTCCGCATCGGGAAGATGCGTCGACGCCTTCGGTGCCCAGCCGTTCTCCCCGGTAAACCCTTCTTCCCACCACCCGTCCAAAATAGACAGGTTCGGAACTCCGTTCGCGGCGGCCTTCTGACCGCTGGTTCCGCAGGCCTCCAACGGCGCCAGCGGGTTATTGAGCCACACGTCCACGCCCGAGACGAGATAGCGCGCCTTGTGCATGTCGTAGTCTTCGATGAAGGCGATGTGCCCGCCGAAAGCCGGGTCCTTCGCCAAGTTGTACACCTGCTGGATCAGCTTCTTGCCGCCGTCATCGGCCGGATGCGACTTCCCGGCGAAGACGATTTGCACGGGTTTCCAAGGATCAAGCAGGATTTTCTTGAGCCGCTCGATGTCCTGGAAGATCAGGGTCGCCCGCTTGTACGGGGCGAAGCGGCGCGCGAAGCCTAGGGTCAGCATCCCGCCGTCGAGCAGAGCTCCGCCGGCCAGCACCTGAGTCGCGTCCACATGATCCTTGCGCCAGCGGCGGCTGACCTGACGGCGCACGAAGCTCACCAAAGACCTGCGGCAGCCTTCATGCGCGCGCCATAGAATCTCGTTGGGGATATCCTTAACCTTCGCCCACATCGGAGCATCGTCTTGATGGAGCTTCCAATCCTTGCTGACGTACTGCCCGAAGACGTCGTCGATATCCTGATTCACCCAGGTCGGCATGTGGACGCCGTTGGTCACGTGGCCGATCGGCACCTCGTCGACCCCCTCGGCCTTGTAGAAGTCCTTCCACATCTCGCGGGACACGATTCCATTGCGCTTGGAAACGCCGTTCTTGCGCTCCGCCAAACGCAGCGCGAGCGCGGTCATGTTCCAACCCTCGCGTCCCGGAACCCGGGACAGCGCGAAAAACTCCTTTTTGTCTATCCCGAGTTCCTCCCAGTACCCCTTGAAGTACTCCTCGATAAGCGGCTCGGGAAAAACGTCGTGGCCGGCCGGAACCGGCGTGTGCGTCGTAAACACCGACGACGCCGCAACCTCGCGCCGCGCGTCCGCGAACGAGGCTCCCGCCGCAACCCGCTCGCGGATGCGCTCGAGCATCAAGAACGCGGCGTGTCCCTCGTTGGCATGGTAGAGTTGCACATCGACTCCGAGCGTCCGCAGAATGCGGGTGCCGCCGATGCCGAGCACGATCTCCTGGCGCAGCCGCATCTTCTGGTCGCCGCCGTACAGGCGTCCCGAGACCTCTCGGTCGCCGGGCGTATTGCCCGGCACGTTGGTGTCCATCAAATACAGCGGAACGCGGCCGGCCTGGACCTTCCAGACCTTCACGTGGAGCGGCCATGCTCCCAGATCGAGACGGATCACGCACTCCTTGCCGTCGGCGGTTTCCGCGGGCCGAACGGGGGCGCTTTCCCAATCCAACTGCTCGTAGTGATTGCGCTGCCAACCCTCGACGCCGATGCGCTGCACCACATAGCCTTGCGGATACATGAACCCGACGCCGACCAGCGGGATCCCGAGATCCGAGGCCGTCTTGCAGTGATCGCCCGCGAGAATTCCCAAGCCTCCCGAATAAATCGGAAGCGAGTTATGGAGTCCGAACTCCGCCGAAAAATACGCGATGCCGCCCTCGCGGCCCGGTTGGGACTGCGCGAACCAAGTGTCGCTCTTTCCCAAGTAATCGTCGAACTGCGCAAGCACCGAATCGTACCACTGCAAAAACGCCGGATCCTTCGCGCGGGCCTCCAGCGTCTCCGCCTTCACAAGGGTCAGGAGCTTGACCGGGTTGTGGTGCGTGCTGCGCCAAAGCGTGCGGTCGACGGACTTGAACAGCCCGCGCGCGCCGGGATTCCAGCTCCAGCAAAGATTGTAGGCGACCTCCTCGAGGCGTTCGATGCGTTTCGGAAGTCGGATTTTGGCGTTGGTCATACGGATTCGTTCTCCTTGGGCGGATCGATCGGGCAAAGCTTTCGCTTGGCCTCCTCGACCGCCTCCTTTTTTCCTATTAAAGTGACCCGGTCCCCTTCCTCGAGACGCACGTCTCCGCGAGGAACGATCACGGCTCCTTGACGGACGATCGGGCCGATGATGGCTTGGGACGGGATTCCCGACTCGCAAATCTCCCGGCCGACGACGAAGGCCGCGGGGGCCACGACGACCTGCTCGATTGTTCCCCCGCTTCGCTTGAGGTCGTCGGTCAGTCCCTGGGCCATTTCCGCCTCGAGAGCCGCTTCCTGCATGTCTTCGTAGAGGTCCTGCTCCCCGACGATCTCGGTGCCCAGCAGCGCCTCGAGCACGTCCTCGAGCGTGACGATGCCGATCCATTGGCCGGAATTGGAACGTACATTGAAAAGATGCCTGCGGTTCTTAATAAATTGGTTAAGCAGCTCGTGCGCCGGGGCCGAGGCCTCGACGAAAATCGGAGGCGACATGACGTCCTTCATCCGGATCTCGTCGTCGCCTTCGAGCAGATGTTGGAAAACAATGCGCCGTTGCACGACGCCGACCACCTGCTCCGGATCATTGTCGGCGAAGACGGGAATGCGGCTGAAGCGCCAATGATCGGCGTCGGTGCGCGTCATCTTAAGCGGCATGTCCGCGGAGACCCGTCGAACCACGGTCAGCGGCGTCATCAGGTCGCGCGCGAAGACCTTGTCCAGATGCAGCGCGTTCGCGACCCAGCGCGCCTCCTGCATCCGGATCGAACCGGCGCGCATGCTCAGACTGGCCAGGCTGATGATGTCGTCCTCGGGGACCTGCGAGAGGCGCGACCGGCGTCCGAACGAGTTCGTGATGAGCACGCAGAGCTTGACCGCCGGATAGAGGATAAAAACGATGATCCGCAGCGGCCACGCGAGCGCCGGCGCGATCCGGCCCGAAAACTTGAAGCCGAGACTCTTCGGAACGATCTCCGATAAAAACAGGATCGCCATCGTCAGGATCGCGGAAAAAACACCGAGCCACGGTCGCCCGTAAAGGTCCGTGACGAGTGCCCCCGCGTAGGCCGCGCCGGCGGTGTTGGCGATGGTGTTGAGGATCAGGATCGCCGCGATCGGTTCGTCGATGTGGTCGCGCATCCGCGCCAGAATTTCGCCGCTCCGGTGGCCGCTCCGGCGCAGGGTCTCGATCCGGGCGCGGCTGATCGAATACAGCGACGCCTCCATGATCGAGCACAGAAACGATCCGGCGAGGCAGAAGACGATGACGGCCGCCAATAGGGTCATTTAAAAGTCAGTCTCGAAACGGGAACAGCCGCTGGTCGGGAGTCAACGGCCCCCGGGATTTCAGGAAATCGGCGACGAGCGTGTCTTCCGCCTTGCGCCACTTCTCCTCCGGTGCGGTCTGCCCCACGACGACGCTTCCGCCGGCGATCATTTTATGGCCCCCGCCTCGGCCCGAACCCATCAACCCTTTGAGAAGGGCCCCCGCCTCCCCGTTCGCGTAGGAGGTCCGCAGGGATACATGCAGCCGCCCATCGAAGCGCCCGGTCACGATCGACCAGCGCATCTTTTCGTGCGAAAGCAGAAAATCCGCCATTTGGGCGACTCGATCGGCGTTGGGCAACTCGCGCAAATGAACGCCGATGATGTCCCGGATCACGAACGCGTCTCGAATGCCCCGGGCGAGCGACTGAAAAAAGGAAGCCGGCCGCGGAGGATTGGCCATTCTCCACAACGCCTTCATGCTCGCCTTAGGCAAGAACGCCAAATACGCGTCGATGTCGCGGCGCCCCGCCTCGCGTCCCAGATTCTGGGTTTCCGAACCGATGCCGTAGACGATCGCCGTCGCCAACCGCGCGGGAACCTTCACCCCCGCGAGCAGAAGCGCCTCGGCGAGCATCGTACACGTGGCCCCGACGGTTTCGTCGATCATCAAAAACTCGGCGTTCGTCTTCGAGCTTTTCGGGTGATGATCGACGATGATCGTAGGCCGTCGACGAGTTGCGATCGGATTGTTTTTAAAGGGAGGCTGCGTATCGACGAGGGCGATATTAGGGGACTCCAGATCGGTCCCCCGCAGCGGCCGCGCCGGCACCCCGAGACTGTCGAGCATCATGCGGTTTTCCCTGCGCCCGATGATGCCGCCGTAGCCGATGCGCACGCGCGAACGGCAGTACTTCTTCGCCAACAGCCCGAGCGCCCACGCGCTGGCCAACGCGTCCGGATCGGGGTGGTCGTGCGTCACGATGAGCAAAGAAGAAAGGGTCCGCCCACGCTGGGTGAGGAACTCGATCAAGCGTTTCGGCGCGTCGGCCGCGGGATTCGCCGCCATCAGCGCGCGGACTCCAGGACACGAACCGATTTATCGGCCAACTCGACCTGAACGCCGCTCGGATCGATCTCCTCGAGCAGCACCTGTTTCGGACGCACGACGTCATTTTCGGTGAGCCTCATGTAGGAACTGCCCCGACGCGAGTCGGAGAGATCGATCCGGACCTCAAAGCGCCGCGTGTCGATCCAGTAGAAATCGCGCATCTGCCCGGATACGACCAGGCGGATTTTATCGGGACTGAGGCTCGCGACACGCATCCCCGGGGGAAGATTTCTGACGCGCACCGGCACGCTGTAGGCCTGCCGATAGGGTTTCGCGCCCAGCACGAACAACCCCCACAGCAAAACGGCGGCGATCGCCGCCATGCCCTTTTCCCGCTGGTTCAGCTTGAGAAATTCCCGCACCTGATCCTGCCGGGGGCGCGGCTGCTTCTCGGAGTAAAAAACCGACAAGCGCTTTTCGAGTTGGGCCGCGCCGCGCAAGGTCTCGATCTTGCCGTCCTGAGCGATGGAGATCGTTCCGCGCTCCTCGCTGACGACGATGCAGAGCGCGTCGGACAGTTCCGCGAGTCCCAAGGCCGCCGTGTGCCGGGTCCCGAAACGGGCCGTCTTCGCGCCTTCCTTGGAAAGCGGCAGGCGACAGCCGAACCGAGTGACGCGCCCGCCTTCCAGGATCACCGCCCCGTCATGGCCGATCGAATGGAAATCGAAGATGCTTTTAAGCAAAGCCTCCGACAGATCCCCCCCCAGCGAAAATCCGCCCTGCAGGTGCCGCTCCAGCGGGTCCCTCCCGCGCAGCACCACCAGCGCTCCGATCCGCTCCCGCGCCAGATCGCCGAGCGTGCGCGTCAGGACATCGGCCTGCTTGTCGGAACCGGTCGCCATCTCGACCTGGCCTCCCGACAGGCTCCAGACCGCGATGCGCTCAAAAATCGCCCGCAGTTCCTCTTGGAAAATGACGACCAAGGCGACGATCAAAATGGCGAAGAAGGCGTGGAACAAGGCGGTCATCATGATCATGCCGGCCGAACGCGAAAATAAATAAATCGCGGCGACAACGAGCATGCCCTTCGCCACAACGGCGGCCTTCGACTGCTTAAACCAGACGAGCAGCGCGTAAATCAGGACCGCGACGAGCGCGATATCGAGGAGATCGGCTACCCCGACGGCATGTAGAGCGGAGAAGAACATCTGTCTAGGTATTCTACATATATCGGATAATCCCGGGGAGGTCTAGAGGCCCATCGGTCCGGCGGATCATTAGGTCTGTCGGCCTATTGGCCCCCCAGACGCCCCTCTGCTACGATGAGGGCCTGTCGTCCGCGCCGAGGACCGTTGCTTCTCAACAGGAGACCTCTGCACCCATGAACTTTTCAGCCCACGATATCCCCCCGACCGTCGATCATTTCCCGTCCTGCGTCTGCTTCTTGTGCTACTGCCTCAAGCGCGAAAAGTCCCGCTCTCCCCGAACCTGATCCGACGCTTCCCGCCCGAACTTGGTAGAATAGAAACGGAGGTCGTCCCCATGAACAAAACTCGATTAAACAGCTTCTGCGCTCGCAGCCCGCTTCAATCCAGCGGCAAGAGCTACGACATCTTCCGACTCGCCGAACTGGCCGGCAAGCATGACATCACCCGGCTCCCGTTCTCGATTCGCCTCTTTCTTGAAAACCTGCTGCGCAATGAGGACGGCCGCCACGTTTCCCATGAGGACGTCGTGAAAGCCGCCGACTGGACGAAAACCAGGGGCGGTTCCGGAGAGGCCTCGTTTATGCCCGCCCGCGTACTGATGCAGGACTTTACCGGCGTTCCCGCCGTGGTCGACCTCGCAGCGATGCGCGACGCGGTCAAAAAAATCGGCGGGGACCCAAAATCGATCAATCCGCTCGTTCCGGTGCACCTGGTCGTCGACCACTCGGTACAGGTCGACCATTACGGCACGCCCGACGCCTTCGCCCAAAACTCCAAGATCGAGTTCGACCGAAACAAGGAACGCTACGTCTTCCTCAATTGGGGCCAGAAGGCGTTCAAGAATTTCACCGTCGTTCCGCCCGAAACAGGCATCGTCCACCAGGTCAACCTCGAGCATCTCGCGCGGGTCGTCTGGACCTCCGAGGAAGACGGAAAAATCCTCGCCTATCCCGACACCCTCGTCGGCACGGATTCGCACACGACGATGATCAACGGCCTGGGGGTTTTGGGCTGGGGCGTCGGCGGCATCGAAGCCGAGGCCGTGATGCTCGGCCAGCCGGTCGCGATGCTCATCCCCCAGGTCGTCGGCTTCAAGATGACGGGGAAGCTTTCGCCCGGGGCGACCGCGACCGATGCGGTGCTCACCGTCGTTGAGATGCTGCGAAAGAAAGGCGTCGTCGGCAAGTTCGTCGAGTACTACGGCTCCGGCGTCGGCAGTCTCCCCCTGGCCGACCGCGCGACGATCGCCAACATGGCGCCAGAATACGGCGCGACCGTCGGCATTTTCCCGGTCGATACGCGCACGCTCGAATACCTCGCGCTGACCGGACGCACCGACGAGCAAATCCGTCTCGTCGAGGACTACTGCAAGGCGCAGGGCCTGTTCCGCACCGACGACGCGCCCGAGGCGGCCTACACCGACACCCTCGAACTCGATCTATCCACCGTGAAGCCCTGCATCTCCGGGCCGAAGCGTCCGCAGGACCGGATCGACCTCGACGCCGCGAAGCCCGCCTGGACCCACGCGCTTGACGGTCTGCTCGCCCGCGACAAGAACGCCGACAAGGCTGCGAAGACTTCCGTCACGCACGACGGCAAGACCTTCGATCTCGCCCACGGCGACGTCGTCATCGCGGCGATCACTTCGTGTACGAACACCTCCAACCCGTCGGTGCTGATCGCCGCGGGACTGCTCGCGAAGAAAGCCGTGGAGAAAGGCCTGACGGCCAAGCCGTGGGTGAAGACCAGTCTCGCGCCGGGATCGAAGGTCGTCATCGACTATCTAAAGGAAGCCGGCCTGCTCGAATCCCTCGAGGCGCTCGGCTTCTACCTGGTCGGCTACGGCTGCACCACCTGCATCGGCAACTCCGGACCCCTGGCCGAGCCGATCCAAAAGGCAATCGAGGACAAGAATCTTGTCGCGACCGCGGTGCTCTCTGGCAACCGGAACTTCGAAGGCCGCATCAGCCCGCATGTGCGGGCGAACTACTTGGCCTCGCCGCCGTTGGTCGTCGCCTACGCCATCGCCGGAACGATGGCGACCGACCTCGTCAACGAGCCGCTCGGCGAGGATCAAAACGGCAAACCCGTCTATCTTAAGGATGTGTGGCCTTCCGACGACGAGATCCTCACGGTTGTCCAGCGCTCCGTCCAAAAGAAGATGTTCGAGACGCAGTACGCCGCGGCCGCCGAAGGCCCCGAAGCCTGGAGAAAGATCTCCTCGGGTTCGAGCGAACTCTACCCGTGGGACGACGCTTCGACCTACGTCAAAAACCCGCCGTACTTCGAGGATTTCGACGGCAAGCCTCGTCCGGACGCCGACATCAAGGACGCGCGCGTGCTGATGATTCTCGGCGATTCCACGACCACCGATCACATCTCCCCGGCGGGCTCGATCGCGGCGGACGGACCGGCGGGGAAATACCTCAAGGAACGCGGCGTCGAAAAGAAGGATTTCAACTCCTTCGGCTCGCGGCGGGGCAACCACGAGGTGATGATGCGCGGAACCTTCGCGAACATCCGCATCCGCAACCTGATGCTCGACAACATCGAAGGCGGACAGACCACGCATCAGCCCGGCGGCGAACGGCTCTCGGTGTTCGACGCGTCCGAACGTTACCGCGCCGACGGCGTCCCGACGGTGATCTTCGCCGGCAAGGAATACGGCACCGGCTCATCGCGCGACTGGGCCGGCAAAGGCCCGCGTCTGCTCGGCGTCGCCGCCGTGATCGCCGCCAGCTACGAACGCATCCACCGCTCAAACCTGATCGGAATGGGCGTGCTCCCGCTGCAATTCGAGGACGGCCAGGACGCGCAAAGCCTCGGCCTCACCGGCAAGGAAACCGTGTCGATCACCGGTCTCGCGGGCGGGTTCAGCACGGGCATGCGCGCGAAGGTTCAGGCCGGAGACAAGACCTTCACCGCGATCGTCCGCCTGGACACACCGGCGGAAATCGAATATTACCGCTACGGCGGCATCCTGAGCTATGTCTTGGCCCAGATGTCGAAGGACAAGGAGCTCGTCGGCGCGGCGTAATCCGCCATCCCTCCGAAAAAGCCCTCCCCTTACGGAGAGGGCTTTTTTGTTGCTAAAACAAAGGTATCCGGGAGGATCCGATGAAACGCAAAGAGGACCGCAATATCGAAGGCCGCACGCTGAAGCCTGAAAGCCTGATGATGTCCTACGGCTACGAGGCGGCTCGCTCGGAAGGCGCGCTGAAATGCCCGATCTTCCAAACCTCGACCTTCGTGTTCCAAACCGCCGAGGAAGGCAAGAAGTTCTTCGAGGTGGCCTACGGTTTGCGCAAGCAGGATCCCAGCGAGAAACTCGGCCTGATCTACAGCCGCCTCAACAACCCGGATCTCGAAATCCTGGAAGACCGCCTGACGCTTTGGGACAACGCCGAGGCCTGCGCGGTGTTTGAAAGCGGCATGGCCGCGATCAGCACGCTTCTGCTTGAGTACGCCTCGCCCGGCGATCTCATTTTGCACAGCGAACCGCTTTACGGCGGCACGGACCATTTCCTCCATCACATCCTCCCCCGCTTCGGCATTGAGACCGCGGGCTTTCCCGCCGACGCGACCGAAAAGGACATGCGGCGAGTCCTTGAGGAAACGGGGAAGGCGGATAAGCTGGCGATGGTGTTCATCGAAACCCCGTCGAATCCGACGAATCGGCTTGTCGACATCGAGGCCTGCGCGAAAATCGCGAAGGAGCACGACACGCCCTTGGCCGTCGACAACACCTTCCTGGGACCGCTCTGGCAGCACCCGCTGGCGCTAGGGGCGGACTTCGTGATCTACTCGGCGACGAAGTTCATCGGCGGCCATTCGGACGTGATCGCCGGAGTCTGCTTGGGCTCCAAGGAGGGCATCACGCGCGTGAAGGGATTGCGCACTTTCTTAGGGACGCTCGCGGGCCCCTGGACGGGCTGGCTTTTGCTGCGCAGCCTGGAAACCTTGAAGCTGCGGATGACCTGCCAGATGAAGAACGCGCGCTTCGTCGCGGATTTCCTCAACGACCATCCGAAGGTGCAGAAGGTGTATTACCTCGGCATGCTGGAGGAAGGATCGCATCAGCGGTCGGTGTACAAACGGCAATGCGAATCGCCCGGATCGATGATCAGCTTCGACGTCAAGGGCGGCGAGGCGGAGGCGTTTAGGTTCTTGAACGCGCTGCAATTGTTTCATCTGGCGGTGAGCTTGGGCGGGACGGAGTCCTTGGCCGAGCATCCGGGGACGATGACTCACGCGGATGTCTCCCCCGAGAGTCAGAATCGCATGGGGATCGGGGCCGGGATGCTGCGGCTCTCGATCGGCGTAGAGAATCCCGAGGATTTGGTCACGGATCTAAAGCAGGCGCTCGAGAAGGTGTAGCAGAGCCCGAGACTCACTCAAGGCGCCTGCTTGACCCGTTGTCGGTAGCGGGAAATCAAAATATCGTTCAACAGGCGCTTATCTCGCTCTGAAATCCCCTTCAACTTCAGCTTCCCCGTCAGTTCTCGTCGGGTGAAGCGCATCGCGAGCTGTCCCAAAGCCTCATCGAGAAAGGAGACCGAGGCGATCTCCAGGTTGCCGAAATCGACCTCGATGAATTGGGAATTCTCCCAGTTCTTCATGATCAATTTATTGACCTTTTTTCCGTCCTGGCGGGAGACGACCTTGGCTCCGCATACGCTCTTAATCTTCAGTTTCGTCGATACGCCTTTAGAATAGGTCATCGTATTTCCTCTTGACCGGATGGCGGCTCCTCTTCGGGAATACGCGAATGTCGACGATAGTCCCTTTAAACGGGGTCGGATTCTTCTTGACTTCGATCTTGGCGGGGTAAAAGTTCACCTTCGCATCCCCGCTCAATATAGTCATCGTGCCGGCATTGTTGCGCACGTACATTCTGATGAAATCCAATCCGAAACCGCCGATCTGTTTCTTCCGACTCGTGACGCCGCGCTTCACGGCCAAACGGATCGCCGACGCATCAGAAACGACTTCCGGATATTTTCCCGATGAACGAAGGGCTGCTTGGATTCCGATTCCGCCGTCGGCGAAGGAAATTCGAAGATTCTGTTTGGCCGGGTACCACTGTGCGCAAACGAAGCACCCGACGGGGCTCCCGCTATGGTCGAAACCATTCGTCATTAATTCGTTCAGGTGCGTCCGCATTTCGTAAACAGAATCCTCCGATAAGCGAAGATTCTCGCCGATTAAGTCGGACAGTAATTGGCTCACGAGCGGGTCCGCCGCGGACAAGCGCTTAAGCTCCAAACTCGTCTTTCTATGGGCAACGACCCCGCCTTTAAGAAAGTGGTATTCAAAACCGATGCGCTCGAGGTATTCAGCAAACCTCCTCGCTTTGGGCGGGATGAAGTGGACCGGGTAGGGTTTGCGGAGGCATCGCGCGAGGCTCACCGAAACGGTAGTCAAACCGAACGGAGCCGCCCATTCAACTTTCTCAAAGTCGAATGCGGTTGGCCCATCGTGCAGGATGGCCGCGTCGCAAAGCTCCAACAGCTTGTTGGACCAGCCGACAGTCAGAAGCTTGGGCAGCTTGACGACTCGCAGCGGCTTCGGCGGCATTTGATGATTATACAAATTTCACCATACGTTGAATACCGCATGGTGAAATTTGACAAAGGGCACGAGACGCAGCGGGACCGGCATGCGGGCCGGACACGGCCGACTTCTGGCCACGCAGACGGGGATCTACTCGACATTATCCGGCGAGGAGGTGACGTAGCCCGTTGTTCGGGATCGCGGCCGGCGCCTATTCGGGAAGGCGATGGGGCTTGAGCTCCAGGCCCAGCGCTCCGAGCAACCTGTTCACGTCCAAGATGAACAGCACCACCGAGGCGATCAGGCAGAGCAGGCTCGCGATAAATACCGTCCCGAGAAGCCACGCGCCTTCGACGCCCAATAAAACCGATAGGAACAGCAGGATCACCAGCAGCGAGGCGAGCAGGGCGCTCGCCGCTGCGAATAGAATCGCGCGGCGCAGAAGCTTGGCCCGCGCCCAGAGCACCGACAACTGCTCCTCGATCCCGGGATCCGGCTCCGCCGCCGAGGCGGCGAGCGCCCGGGCGCGGTCGATGACCCGACCGAGGCGGTTGGTCATCGTCAGCAGCAGCAGGCCGACGCCGGAGATCAGGATCGCCGGTCCTACGGCCGTTTGCAGCACGGGGACCAGATGGAGGTTCGATAGCGGCGGCATCGTACGGATACGCTACAATTCACATAGGTAGGCAGTCGCCTGCTTTCCCTGTAACACCACCGTGCGTACGGGTCCGTACACGGCGGTTCGGCGGATTAAGCATTGTTC
>PFUL01000070.1 GCA_002790095.1 Elusimicrobia bacterium CG_4_9_14_3_um_filter_62_55
TTGCCTCCTGGCGGGTGATGATTCCGCCCTTTATCGTTTACTGGCTGCTCAGCATTTTCGTATTCGGCCTTTGCCGCCTGCGCGATGACTGGGGGCGGCTCGCCGCGGCGAGCCTCGCCGTGGTCGACGTCCCCATCGTGTATTGGATTCAGCATCTGTCTTTGCCGACCTCGCCCTCGCCGGGGGGCACCGCAAGCTTCACCCTCGCGATCTACTGCGCCTTCGCCGGCTTCGCGGCGATGTCGCTCGACCGCCGCGTCGCCGCCGCGGTCGCGGTCGTCGGCGCTGGGTTCGGCCTGGCCTTGATGGGGGAAGCGGGCGTCGAAACCGGCGCGCGCGTCTCCGCGCTCATCCTGCTGGGCGGCGTCGCGGCGGGTTCCTGGTTTCTCGTCGACCGGGTGAAGGGGCTGATCGCCTCCGTCGCGGTGGAGGAACTCAAACGCGAACGCATGGGGCGGCATTTCTCCCCGGAGGTGGCGTCGCGGCTGCAGTCGGGCGAACAGGCGGGACCGGAAGCCTGCGACGTAAGCGTGCTGTTCTCCGACATCCGCGACTTTACCGCGCAATCCGAGCGCATGTCCCCGGAAGCCGTCGTCCAGATGCTCAACGAATACCACAGCCGCATGGTCGAAGTCGTGTTCCGCCACGACGGGACGCTCGACAAGTTCATCGGCGACGGGCTGATGGCCTACTTCGGGGCGCCCCTCCCCGACTCCCAACACGCGCGCAAAGCGGTCGCCTGCGCCTTGGAGATGATCCGCGAGTTGGACGCCCTCAACGCCCTGAGAGCGACGCGCGGGGAGCAAGCCCTGCGCATCGGCATCGGGGTGCACTCGGGCAAGGCCGTCGTCGGAGATATCGGGTCCCCCGAGCGCCGTCTCGAGTTCACCGCCATCGGGGACACCGTCAATTTGGCCTCCCGCATCGAATCGCTGACGAAGACGATCGGAGAGCCCGTTCTCGCGTCGAAGGCGACGCGCGACGCGTTGGGCGACGCCTTCGCCTGGTCCGAATCGAAACCCCTTGCGGTGAAGGGAAAATCCGAACCGGTGGCGACCTTCGCCCCTTCCCGTCTCGCCTAGTCAGACGGGATCGACGCGGGGGCGCGCGGCGATGCGCTTCGCGTAAAGCCTCAGCAGATCTTTTTGGCTGACGATCCCGGCCACGCGGCGCGGCTCATCGGGATCGACGACCGGCAGACGGTCGATGTTGTGCTGGTCCATCCGCCGCAGCGCCTCGCCCGCGGAGTCCTCGGGGAACAGCGGCGGCCCGGAATCGCGCATGATCTGCGAGACCGGAGCGTCCGGCGGCGGAGGCGGTTCCGAGCGGTAGGCCGCCTGGGCCTCGGCGAAGGTGACCATCCCGACCAAAAGCCCCTCGGCGTCGACGACCGGAAACCCGCCCAGGTTCATGCGGTTGAAGGTCTTTCCCAGACGCCCGATGGGAAAATCGGAACGCAGCGTTTTCACGTTGCTCGTCATGATGTCTCCGACGGGCGTCGAGGTCAGCAGCGAGGCGTCGGAGTCCTTCCCGAGCTTGACGCCCAAGCGGACCAGTTTTTCCACGTAAATCGAGTTGGGCTCCATCGTGCGCCCGACCAAGGTCGCGGTCACCGTCGCGATCATCAGCGGCAATATCATCGCGTAGTCCCCGGTCATCTCGAAGAGGATCAGCATTCCGGTCAACGGAGCGTGCACCAACCCGGCGAAGACCGCCGCCATCCCGACCAAGGCGTAGGCGCGGGAGTCCACGATGGTCGGAATCGCCCACTGCAGTCCTTGTCCGAACAGGGAACCGAGAATGCATCCCAAAAACAGCGACGGCATCAAAGTGCCGCCGGAGCCCCCGGAGCCCAAGGTCAAGCTCGTCGCGAGCATTTTGGCGGGGATCAGCAGCAGCAGGACGTACCACAGGATGTTGGTGTTGAGCGCCCGGTTCATCACCTCGTAGCCGGGTCCTAGAATCCCCGGGAGAAAGAATCCGATGGCCCCGACCAGGAGTCCGCCGACCGCGGGCTTCCATTGCGGGGCGACGCGCTGGAAATCCTCGAAGGCCTCTTCGATGCGGTAGAAGGCGCGCTGAAAAAGCTTCGCCGTCACCCCGGAAGCAAGCCCGAGGGCGAAGTAAAGCACCAACTCGCCCCAATGCACCATTTGATACGGGGGAATCTGGAAAAAGCGGTCGAAGCCGTGAAGACCGCGCGACACCGCCGCCGCGGTCACCGTGCTGAGCACGACCATCGCGAACGGTCCCGTCGTCAATTCGCCGAGAATCACCTCGATGGCGAACGCCATGCCGCCCAGCGGCGCGTTGAACGCGGCCGCGATGCCGGCCGCGGAGCCCGCGGCGGCCATCGTCTTAAGCGTCACCGGCGGAAGCCGGAACACCTGCCCGAGACGGGAACCGATCGCCGCGCCGATGTGAACAATGGGACCTTCGCGGCCGGCGGACCCGCCGGTTCCGATCGTGATCGCGCTGGCCAGCGCCTTGAGCACCCCTTCCCGGGCCCGCATTCGCCCGCCTTTCTCGGACATCGCCCGGATCACCTGGGGAACCCCTTCGCCCTTCGCGTCGGGCGCGAGGTAGTGGATCAGCGGCCCGGCGATTAAGCCGCCGAGCGCGGGAAACAGGAAAAAACGCCAGCGCTGCGCCAAGGGAAGCGCGTCCAAATCCCCCGGAAGATCGCCGAATCCGAAATGGAAAATGCGCTCGATCAGCACGTCGAAACCCGCCGTGATGACGCCGGCGCTTAAGCCGATCGCGATCGCGAGGCCGACCAGAAATTTCGTGTCGGAGGGGGAGAGGAGCGGAAGGATCCGTTCGAACGCGTTCTTGACGGAAGTCTTGATTCGGCCCAGGATCGCTTGGAATTCCGAAAGGGTCACCGCAAGGCATGATAGCACTTTCGCGCCCGCCCCCTCGCGGCGGGAACTTTTTGCGTTCGCGTGCGTAGTAGGTGAAGCTCATGAACGAGCCGTTCCACCGCAGCGTCACGATCGGCGTCGAACTGGAAAGCTACACCATTGTGGTTCCCGACCATTACGTGAGCCGGCAGTTGCTGTTTCCCCGCAAAGGCCTCAGCGAGAAGGGGGAACGCTTCACCCGCGATTGGTCCATCGGCTCGGAATACAACAGCAGGCCGTTCCGGTCGATCCGGGAGGGGCTGTTCCTGCTCAAAGCCGGCCTTCGCAAATACGATGCCGGGCTTTACCGAAGTTTCTCAACCACCCACCGGAGCCGAAAGCCGCTTCTGGTCGGGGGTTGGCGGGACCGCTTCGCCGGCACCCACATTCATCTGGCGACCGCCCACAAACCTCTCGACCGGAAAACCGCCGGCCTGTTCGCGTACCACCTCCACGACCACATTCCGCTTTTGATCGCCGTCGGCGCGAATTCCCCGGTCTGGGGGGATACGATCACGGAGCTTGCCTCGAACCGGATCATCCGAGCCAGCAAGCTCTATTTCCGCCCGGGCAAACGCCGGGGACTGACCTCCCGGTCCTTGGATGAAATGCTCTTTAGCCGCGGGCGGATCACGAAACCCCCGACGCTGGAGATTCGGGTCATGGACGCGAACATCCCCGAATACGCGATGGCGGCGGTGTGCCTGGTCAAAGCGATCGTCCTGCGCGCCCTGCGCCGCAAAGCCGCCACGAACAAACTGCGCCACCCCGCCTACCTCGAAACCCGGGAAAACGCCGCCCGCAAGGGGATGAAGGCCGAACTTTGCTGGAGCGGTCGTTGGATGAGCGCGGCGGATTACCTGGACCGCTTCTTTTGGGTGTATCGGGCGGAACTGGCGGAAATGGACATCCCCCAGGAGATGTGGACGACCTTCAAACTGCTCAAGCGAGGCTTCGACGGCAGCGCGTTGCTCCACGCGTGCGCGCAGGGCGCCTACGATGAGCATCCGCAAACCTGGCAGAGGCGCTTCTGCAAGCGCTACGCCTCGGCGATCGACCTCCTGCTTTCCGGCAATACCATCCTGGACTTCGCGAAAGCCCTGCGCGTCGAGGTTCCGGACACGCGCGAGGTGTGGCTCGGGCGCAGGCGATTGAAGCTGCTATGACCGAGCCTCCTTTCATCGGCATCACCTTCGACGTGAATGTTCCCCGGAAATCCCCCGAGGCCTGGGAATTCCTGCTCGACCCTCGGTATCCCGAAGTCGTCAAGGACGCGGGCGGGTTTCCGATCGCGCTGCCGTTCGCCCGCCGCCGCGAGGTGATCCGCCGCATCCTCAGTGTTTTGGACGGCATCGTCATCGTCGGCGGCGACGACGTGGATCCCCGCCTGTACGGCGAGGAGCCCAAACCCGGCACCGGGACCGTCTTTGCGCCCCGGCTGCGGTTCGAACGAGCGCTCTACGCCGGCGCCCGCGCGCGCGGGATTCCAATTCTAGGGATCTGCTACGGCATGCAGCTCATCAACGTCCTGGAAGGGGGAGCGCTGTTCCAGGACATCCGCCGCGACGCCAAATCACCGCGCCGTCATGACGACGCGCAGGATCCGATCACCCGCGTGCGCCTGCAGCGGTCTTCGCGGCTCCGCCGCGTGCTGAGATCGGATGCCGTCGGGGTTCACTGCTCGCACCATCAGGCCGTCTCCCGGGTCGCCCCGGGCTTCCGTCCGGTCGCCTTCGCCCCGGACGGGGTCGTGGAGGCGATTGAAAGCGACCGGGACTGGATCCTGGCGGTTCAATGGCATCCGGAGCGAACCCCGGAAAGCGCGGCGACTCGCAGGCTTTTTCGCCATTTCGTGTCCCTCTGCCGCGCCCATGCCGCGAAGAAATAGTCCCCCTTTCGGGAACTTTCCGAGCCGCCGCGTGTATTAATGCATATGCCTGACGATTTTGCGTTGAAGCGGTTGCTCGTAGTGGACGACGACGACTCCATCCGGATGACGATTCGAGAGGCGTTGGGGCCCCGTTACGAGATCCGCGAGGCCGCCAACGGCGGAGAGGCCGTCGAACAGGCTGAATCCTTCCGTGCGGACGTCGTCCTGCTCGATGTGGGACTCCCCGATCAAACCGGATTCCAGGTGTGCCGGAAACTGCGCTCCCGAGGTCTTTGCACGGGGGCGCCGGTGCTGTTCTTCACCGCCTCAGGGTCCTACTCGGACATGGAATCGGCCATGGCCGCCGGGGCGAACATTTTCATGACGAAGCCCTTCGAGATGCACGAACTGGAGAATTGGATTCAATATCTGATCAACCGCCCCCGCTAGGGTGAAAACACTCCAGGTTTCCCTAACAGCAAAAGGCCGCTCCCGCGCGTCTCTCGCCTGCCCGCGTAGAGCCGGAAGAATTCAAAGCAACGGCGTTCGTTAAAGGCGCGTTCGCGCGGGAACGCCAAGCCCTTTCCGTTCGAGTTCGCGTGTTTTCGCGACAGCGAAAACCGCGAACCACGCGCCCGAGGCGCGTAAGCTGCGCCGTTTTTTAGAAGCCCGTCTTGAAGTCGCGAACGCCCAGCTCCGGGGCTTAAGAAATCGAATATTCAGAGAAAGCTAATAAAATACGGCATTATTTACATCTCGCGCGAGATGCTAAAAGGGCTTCTTTCATAACGCTTTTTGAAAAAATCCGATTTTGCTTTAGACCGGACCGCCTGTCAGGCCGAAACCAATGCGATAGGTCCGTCGTTTAAACTGGGGAAACTGGGAGTGAAAACAGGTGAGGGAGGGGAACACGACGCGTTTCATCACCGTTCGCGGCGGTCCAACAGGCGCTGCGCCTCCGCGGCCCGACACGGCCCGCGCGAACAGCGCGCCGCGATTTCATGGGCGTCGGCGGCGTCCGGACCGGCCAGCACCGCGCGGTAGTCTTCGAGGGCGCGTTCGCGTTCTCCCAGGACGTCTAAGGCCAGGCCGCGATAAATCCTGCAAAGCGTCTTCCAGCCCGCCGGAGTCTCCCGGCCGTCCGCCAGCGCGCGATCCAGCCACACGACCGCCGGCGTGAGCGCCTCCGGCTTCAAACAGCGCTCCGGCGCCACCCCGCACAGCATGCTGCTTCTCTTTTTCAGCAGAAGATCCGCGTCCGTCTCGGACATCGCGTACAGCGCGAGGGCCTTCTCGAGCGATTGCTCGAAGCGTCCCGTGCGGGCCAAAATCAAAACCTCGAGAAAGCGAAAATAGGGACTGTTCGGATACTGCGCGAGGAGCCCGCGCAGAGGCCGTTCGGCGGCCGCGTCGTCGCGTTCATACACCATCTGAACCATCACGAGATTAGAGCCGGCCTGCGTCGCGGCGAAACGATAGCGGCCGTTCTTCTCCGCCAGACGCAAAAACTCCAACCCTCGGGCCGCACTCCCGTGGATCAGGAGCTTCGCGCCGAGCTTCAGCACGCCGGGAAGCGTGTCGCTGAGGTATTCATACAGGCCGATCCCGAGGTACGCGTCGGCGTAGCCGGGATCGAGATCCAGGCATTTCTTCAGATGCTTGCTTCCTTTGCGGGAATCGAGATAGGCGCGAAACCAGCGTCCCCGGGACAACTGCCATTGCGCCCGAATCCCGAGGGACAAGCCGTTGACGAACAGCGCGTCGGCGCGCCGTTTGGGGTCCGGGTCCTTAAAGCGCGATCGGGAAAGTTCTAGCGCCCGCGCTAAGTCGCTCTCGAGCCGGGCCGCAAGCGTCGGACGGCTCTTAAACAGCGACGGTTCGGCCGAGGCGCGCCAGTAGAGGACGCCGCCGTCGACCAGGTAGGCGAAGGGATCTTCCGGGTTTCGCTCGGTCCGGCGCAGCGTGCTCGCGGACGCGGCTTCATAGTCGAGCGCGTACATGGCGCGCAGTTCCACCGGGACCGCGTCGTCCTCGACGACCGCTCCCGCGCGGGGCGGGGCCGCGAGCGCCGCGCCGGCCAACAGCAGCGCGCAAATCCTTCGTCTCATCCGGCTAGCGTACCCGTTTCACCGGGCCCGCGGCAACGGACTGCAATTTACCATCGTTTGGCCTGTGCCTGTTCTCTGTCCGCCGGCCGTTGAACGTTCCCAGCGCTAATCGCGCAGTTTCCCCGGGAGACCTCAGTTCCAGTGAACGCAGTGCGGCCAGCAGGGCGGAAGATACGGACGCTCGGGACTGCCGCCGCTGTCGTCGGACGGCCGCTCGTAGCCCGGAGGCGGCGGCTCGAGGACCTGACGGCGGAGGGGAGCCGGATGGCGGCGCGCGACCCCGCGCAAGCCGTTCAATTCCATCCGCGGCCTGGCGCCGTTGGGTCGCCCATTCGGGAGGGCGTTGGTCATGGCGGTGAAGCATCCGCCCGGGTCGGGGTCGGGCGCGTAGTACAAAATGTGCTTCCGGACTCTGGTTCCATCGAGAATATCGTTGAGGGCCTGCAGTCCGTCCTCGTGAGCGTCGCTGTCCGGGTTTCGGCACAGCGCCTGGAACATTCCGCTGACGGCCGCCAACTGTTCGTTGTAGATTCTGTCCCGTTCGTCTTTCTCCGCGGCGACCGCGCGCCGAATGGCGGAGGCTAACGCCTCGACTTCCGCCGCTTGAAGGGCATCGTTGCCGCGTCCGGCATCAAGGTCCCGCCGTTTCCTCCCGCGCAGCCGATCCGCGAGCCGGCGGGCGCATTCGCTATCGGCGGCGCGCCGCGAATACACCGCGTGCGGATCCCCGTAAAGATCCTTCCAGATGCGCGCGAAGCCGCGATCGCGGTAAAGGATCGCGACGCCGGCTCCGCCGTTGCATACCGCTTCCGCGAACGAAACGAGGTCTTCCCGCGCGGTCCGGTCGGCGGTGCTCGTCCGCGCGTGCTGCTCGAGGCGGCGCTGCTCCGCGAGGGCTGCTTCGCGTACGCGCTTGTCTCGCGCGGCCTTCTCGATCAGCTTCTGCTGCGCGAGCCTTACCAGGCCCTCCTGCTGGGCGTAAACCTCGGCCAAATCCGCCTGTCCCTTTTCGAACGAGGCTTTGGAATCTTCCCCGATGTATTTAGGCTTGAGACCGAGTTTCTCGATCGCGGCGTCGTCCCAAGGACGCGGAGGCTTCACCTTTGCGATCCCGTTCTTGAACAGGGAACGCTTGCTGCCGTGTACCTTCAGATACATCGCTTCGATCATTTTCTCGGTGAACTTTCGGCGGGCGCTGCCCGGAGGAAGTTCGAAGGCGTCCGCCGCGTCGTGGGTGAAGCCGTAAGCCTGCAGTTCCGCAGGGGGGCCCGCGTACCAACGGCCATCGGTGAGGGTCAGACGATGGAACATCTCATGGTAAATCGTGATGGCGATTTCCCCGGGATTATTGTTTTGTACCGCATCCTGAAACGAGCGCACCGTGAGCACGATGCGGCCGTTAAAGAAGGTCACCCCGGCGATCTCTTCTGGGCTCATGGAGTCTTTCCTTCGAAATACATGCACATCGCTTCCGTCCTTCGCAGCGGAGAGGTCGAAATAGTCCCCGCCTAAATGCACCTGCAACTCATCGACGGGGCGCACGCCCTTGGACGGTCCGCCCTCGATCGGGCCGGCGGGATAGAGGTCGATGCGGTATCCGCGCAGGCTTAGTTCCATCGCCTTTTTCAATGCAACGCGCGCATCGCTCTCCTGGTCCTTCATCTTCGTGTAGGCCTGCTCCCATTCCAAGACCTTCCGTTCGTACGAGGCCTCATCGAACACTCGTCTTCCACTCCGCCGCAACTGCTGTTCGTTCACAAGATCCTTGCGGTGACGCGCTTCCTCCTGCCGTGAGGCTTCCCACTCTTTTTGAGCGTCGATACCGCGCTGCGCGTAGCGGAGGATCTCCTTCTTCAAGGCGGCGGAAGGGGTGCAGGGTCCGCGCCCGTCGGGCTGACATGGAACCGGTTTCGCCAACGCGACGCCGGGCAGCAACAGCAGGATCAGCAACAGGACGCTCACGGCACGACCTCGAAGCTTACGACATTGGATTTGACGACGCCTAGGCGCCTTTTACTTAACGCCAATTCCGACTCCATGAATTGCTTCTTGTCGATCCCAAATTCAGCCACGAGTTCATCGACATCCTCTGCCCTGTACGTCAATAACGGTGCGTCGTTATAGACGACGCGCAGACGGTAGGTGCCGAGTGTCTTGAAGTCGTATTCGAGGCCGAAATCCCGGAAGCCGTTCGGCGGCGCGGTCCGGATCGTCTCCCCGGAATACAGCCTAGCGCGGAGGCTGCCGCTCGCCTCGCTCGCCGCGGAGATGCGGCGCTTCTCGGCTTCGATCTGATCGTCGGTCCAATGCTCAGGGAAAATGATTTGGTCTCCGTACTCCAGCGGGTCAGGACTCGGCCGAAATGCGCGCTCCAGCTTCACCTCGACTCCGCCGGGTTCGGTCAGGATGTATTTCCACTCGAGGACGCTCCCCGCGCCGTTGACTTTCTCGAGTTTGAAGAAGTCCTCGTTCCAATCGACGGTTTTCGTCCCGATGTTTTGAACCAGAAGCCGGAAGCGAAGACGGTCCCCCCGGCGCAGGATTTTTTTCTCGACCACGACCCCGAGTTTGATCTTTCGCCCGACGGCCTCGGGGCGAAAATCAGGCGGCGGCGGGGAAATAAGCTCCTTGCGGTCCTTCACCAGTTCCCGCCATTGCGGATCCTTGGCGAACTCCGCCTCCATAGCC
>PFUL01000036.1 GCA_002790095.1 Elusimicrobia bacterium CG_4_9_14_3_um_filter_62_55
ACGGAAATTTCAATCGAGAGCAACTGTCCCCGGGGACAGTTCATCGAAAACACGAATCTTCGAGCATCGCGCACGAAGCGCGAAACAAGACACCGTTGATCAGGCAAAACTACGGGAACATGGCGGGAGTTCCTCTGGCGGGCGAACTGCGCGCGAGCTATCCTAAGCGCATGGAGGTCACTTTGGAGTGCGGGGGAACGGTCGATCCGCTGGCGGTCCCGGCGGGGAATCGCTCGTTTCGCTGCAGCCGCGGCTGCGAACACCCCGTCCTTGACGATCACCGCGCCTTGATCGCCGAAGCCGAATCGCACCGCGCGTCCAACGCCGAAATCACCGCCGTGCGCAAGTCCCGTTCCCGTCGGAAAACCGCGCTCGCGTGGGGAGGGGGCCTCGCGGGGCTCGCGGTCGTCGATTTCACCTTCAGGCACGCCGCGGCGCAAGGCGCCGCCTTCCTCCCCGAGTTGGGCGTCGTCTTTGTCGTCGTGTGTTTTGCGACGGGCCTCGTGTTCGCGATCCGGACCCGTTCCCGCGAAGGGTAGCCCCCGCAATCTGCTAGGATTGCGATATGCGCGCCGTCCTGGCGGAAAACGAAGCGGGGGAATTGATCCGCGAAGCGTTTCCGGATTTCGACGTCCGTTCCGTGCGGCTGGAAGGCGCCGGCTGGGACAACCGCGCGTTCACCGTCAACGACGAACTCGTCTTCCGCTTCCCCCAGTTCGAACAAGTCCTTCCCTACCTCGAACGGGAAATTCAAATTCTCCCTCAATTGGCCGCTCTCTCGCCGGTCCCGCTTCCCCGGATTGAATTTATCGGAAAGCGAGGACGCAACCAGCCGTTCCTTCGCCGCTTCGTCGGCTACCGCCGCCTCGCGGGCGCCGCGCTGGACGCCCGTACCTGGAACCGGCTCTCCGGCGCCTGCCGGGAACGCGCGGTCGAACAGCTCGCCGGATTCCTCGAAGTTCTGCGCGACTTTCCGGTGGACCGCGCCTCGACGCTCGGCGTCGGCCGCGAACATCACCGCAAGCGCGTCCTCGATCTGCTGGAGACGGGCCGTTCCTCCGTCTTCGCGCTTCTGAGCGCTTGCGAGCGGGAGTCGATCGAAGGCGCGGTTGGGGCCTATCTCGACGACGAAGCCTGCTTCGACTACCGCCCCGCGCTGCTGCACGCGGACCTCGCCGGAGAACACATTCTTTGGGACGCGGTCACCGAGCGCGTCAGCGGGATTCTCGATTTCGGAGACGTGGTGATCGGCGACCCGGACTTCGATCTCACCGGACCGTACGCGGAATACGGACCCGAATTCATCCGACTCCTGCTCCGGCATCGGCCGCGCAAGGACGCGCGGCTGCTTTTCAAAAAGCTCAACGCCTTCGCCGTCTGCGGCGCGATCAACGCCTTCGCCCATCGCCCGAACCAAGCGGACCCGGCGGCCCGCGACGCCGCGCTCGCCCGCCTGCGGGCCCTTGCCGTTTAGTTTTGGATGCAGGAGATGTCGGCGACGGTCTTAAAGAGACGGACCATGCGCGCCAGCAGGCGCAGACGGTTTTCCTTCATGGCCGGGTCCTCGGCCATCACCATGACATCGTCGAAGAACTTGTCTACCTGCGGCTTGAGCGTCACCAAGGACCGTAGTCCTTCCTCGTAAAGCCCCTCGGCGACCTTCACGCGCACCTCGGATTCGACCCGGCAGACGGCGGAAAAGAGGTCCTTTTCCGCTGCGTCAAAGAGGAGATCCGGATCGATTTCGGGCGAGTCCCCGTTGGAACCGACCTCGATCCCGGCCTGCTTGAGGATGTTCGAGGCTCGCTTAAACGCCGCGGCGAGCGGGACGAAATCGGGTTCGGGACGAAGCGCGTGGACGGCCGCCAAGCGCTGGAAGGTGCGCACGAGAGAGGCCAGCCCGTCCTCTTCGACCGCGCGAAGTTCGTCTATCTTGAACCCCTTCTCGAGGAACATCGTCTCGACGCGCTGCCAAAGGAAATCGAGGACCTCCTTTTTCGCGGCGGCCGCGTCGAACGGGGCCTCCGCTCCCTCGGCCGCGGCGAATCCGAGAGCCGCATCGACCAGTTCCGGAATAGAGAGCCGCAGCTGCTTTTCCAGGACGATGCGGATGACCCCGTTGCCCAGGCGGCGAAGCCCGAACGGGTCCTCCGAACCGGAAGGCTTGAAACCGGCCGCGAGAAACGCGGAAATCGTGTCGAGTTTGTCGGCTAAGGAGACGATGCAGCCTTCGATCGTCGTCGGGAGAGGGGCCTTGGCGGCGATCGGGAAGTGGAACTCCTCGATCCCCATCGCGATCTTCTCGCTCAGCCCTTCCGCCCGGGCGTACACGCCGCCCATCGTTCCCTGCAGCTCCGGAAACTCGCCGACCACGTCGGTTTGAAGATCCGCGAAGGCGAGAGCTGAGACGGTTTCGACGGCGGTCTTGTCGAGTTCGTGATCCTGAAGCAGGGCCAAAAAGATCGTCCGGGAAAGCTCTCCGATCCGGCGCGTTTTCTGCGCCATCGTCCCCAAGCCCTTTTGAAAGCTCACCCGCGCGAGTTTTTCCGTCTTCTTGGCGAGCGAGGTCTCGAGGTCCCGCTTGGAAAAGAACCGGGCGTCGGAAAAGCGCGCGTCGATGACCTTCTCGAAGCCGCCGCGCACCTCGTGCTGGCCGTCGGAGATCCCGTCGCGGACCCCGACGAACTCGTTGATCAAAGTCGTTCCATCGTGCGAGAGCACGGGAAAGAACATCAGCTGCTTCTTGAGCACCGTCGTCAACAGCGCAGCCGGGAGTTCCAGGTATTCTTCTTTAAAGGAACCCCGCAGCGCGACCGGATGCTCGGTCAGGCAGACGGTGTGTTCGAGGAGGTCCATGTCGCCGTCGAGCAACCCCTGAGAACCCTCCATCGCGCCGGCCAAAGTCTTCCCGAGGGATTCGCGCCGGCTCTGCAAATCGGCGACGACGCAGTCGTCGCGCAATTGATCCACATAGCGGGAGGGGGATTCGATCTTGATCGGCCTGGACCCGGTCGCGGCGAGCCCGCGCGTCTTGTTCGAAGACTTCACCCCGGCCAACTCGAACGGGACCGTCTTTTTCCCGTAGAGCGCGCACAGCGTGCGGATCGGCCGGCCGAAGCGGAAACGGGAGGATTCCCAGACCAGTCCCTTCGGAAATTCGAGGGAGGCGATCAGGGCCGGGAACAGACGTTTGAGAATTTCCTGTGTGGATTGGGCGGGGATTTCCTTCTTCGCCTGGAGGAAGGGACCCTTCTTCGGGACCTCGACGACGGTGAGCGTCTCGGGCGCGACCCCGTTCTTCTTCGCGAAGCCGGCGGCCTGTTTCGTGAAATTCCCGTCGGCATCCTTGAGCAGCTTCGCGGGCGGGCCGACGACGAGAGAAAGGAGCGCTTCGGAACGCTCGGCGAGGCCGCGGATCAACAGCGCCTGACGCATCGGGGTTCCGACGGTTTCGAGACTCTCAAAGGACACGCGGCTCTCGGTGAGCAGGCGCGCGCCGTGGGCGCGCATCTGTTCAAGCGCGGATTTCAAAAACCGCGCGGGAAGGCTCTCGGTCCCGATCTCCAACAGGGCGTCGTTCACGAGGGAACCATCCGCCCGAATTTGATTTGCGAGCGGTCTTCTTCGAGCTTCACGAAGCGGTGAATCACCTTCTTCGCCAAAGCGCGCACGCGCCCGATGTACTGCGCGCGTTCGGTCACCGAGATCGCGCCGCGGGCCTCGAGCATGTTGAACAGGTGCGAGCACTTGAGCACCATGTCGTACGCCGCGAGAGGCAGATCCGCCTCGACGAGCTTGCGTCCCTCCCCTTCGTACTCGTCAAAATGACGGGCGAGCATGCCCGCGTCGGAAAGTTCGAAGTGGTAGGTGGAGAACTGGCGTTCGGAATCCTTGAACAAATCCCCGTAGGTAACCTCGGCGTTGTAGAGGATGTCGTAGACGCTGTCCTTTTTCTGCGCGTACATGGCCAAACGCTCGAGACCGTAGGTGATCTCGACCGGGATCGGGTCGAGTTGAATTCCGCCCACCTGCTGGAAATAGGTGAACTGCGTGACTTCCATCCCGTCGAGCCAGACCTCCCATCCGACGCCGGAGGCGCCCAAGGTGGGGGATTCCCAGTCATCTTCGATCCAGCGGATGTCGTGCTTTCGGGGTTCGAGCCCGATCGCCTTGAGCGACTTGAGATACAGCTGCTGCACGTTCGCCGGGGAAGGCTTCAAGATCACCTGATACTGAAAGTACTTGCCGAGGCGGTTCGGGTTGTCGCCGTAGCGCCCATCGGCCGGACGCCGCGAGGGTTCGATGTACGCCGCGCGGGTTTCGCTCTTAGTTAAGGCGCCGAAGAAGGTGGCCGGATTGAAGGTTCCAGCGCCCTTCTCCAAATCGTAGGGTTGCACGATGAGGCAGCCCTCGCGGGCCCAGAACGCTTCGAGACTCATCATGATTTCCTGCAAGGTCATCGTGTTCCGGTCGCCTGGCGGGGCGGCAGCCCCGCCGTGCCGGCGGTCTTAGGGTCAACAGCATCGCCGGCCTCTCTTCGTTTGCCGCTCGCGCTTTCGCGGGCGATGCGGTCCAGCAATTCGGCGCTGCGCAGCGGCCGGTCCGCGATCCGCTCCACCGAGTGGCGCACCAGGTAGTCCAGTCGCCCCTGCCGATCGCGATCCTCGGGGAGTCTGCCGATCTCCTCGAGGGGTCCCTCGTGCAGCAGTTCCCACAGCGCGCGGTTCTCCTCGCTCACGCGCTTTTCCCGCAGCCCGAATCCCGCGCTCTTAAACAGACGCAGCGCGTACGCCGAAGAAAGCCACGCGACGCCGGGCGATCCGGCCGCGCCGTCCATGGCGGTGAGACACTCGACGCTCAGCCGGAGCTTCCGCGGATTCGGCTTCCACATCGGCGTCAGACGGTCGAGCAGTTCGCAGACCTCGAGACCCCGCAAGGTGGAGGAAAAATCGGAACGAATCCGCGGGAACGACGAGAGCAAAGATCCGCCGGTCGCGGTGGTAAATTCAGCGCCGTGGCGCGCGTATAGCCGCAGTTCGGTCCAGACCATCGGTTCGGAGACCGCCTTGAGTTTCCCCGCGGGGCGATTGACGCCGCCGAAGCGGACGGGGACCTTCCCGAAGGCGTCGGTGTAGGCGATCGCGACGCGGTCCGTTTCGCGGTGTTCCCGACGGCCGATCACGACGGCCTCGACCACGGTCTGCCGGCCCCGCATCAGCGCAGCGTCTCCGCCATGCGGTCCCGGAAGGATTCGGGGAGCGCGACGAATAGGGCACGTTCGCTATCGGGCAGCGGCTCCAAGACCGGCGCGATGCTCCCGAGGTCGAAGCCGGTGAACAGCGCGTAGCGGTCCGCCTCGCCGAGGTTTTCGAAAAACGCCCACGCCCGCTCCGGAGAGAGAAGCTTGAACGCCGTCAGCCTATCGAAGAGCGGGAGCCGCGGCCAACATTCGGCCAGCGGCTCCAAAGCGCCCTCGTTGAGAAGGGCTTTCACGGCTCGGTAGTCGCGAGACTCAAGGCGCCCGGCGAGTTCGCCAGCACAGTCCACGACCGCGCCGCCCGTCGTCAGAACGACCGGGATTCTTCGGCGGAGATCAGTCCGCTCTCGATTCCCTTCACGACCGCTTCCGTGCGGTTCGACACCCCGAGCTTCTGGAAAATGCTGTTGAGGTGATTCTTAACCGTTTTCACGCTGCAGCCGAGTTCGGCGGCGATTTCCTTGTTGGAGTTGCCGCGTCCGAGATAGGACAACACCTTGATCTCGGTCTTGGTGAGCGCCGTCAAAGAAGCCTCGGCGCCGCCCGCCCCCTTCGTGCGCAGACCTGAAAGAAGTTTGCCCATCACCGATTGCGGGATCATCATCCCCTCGGTCGCGAAGGTTTTCAACGCCCGGACGAGCTCCGCGGCCGGAAGCATCTTGGACAGATACCCGTTCGCGCCGGCCTGAATCGCCTCGAGCACATGAGCCTCGTCTTCGAACGAGGAAAGGATCAGGATGTTGGTCTCGGGAAGTTCCTGACGGAGCTGGCGCGTGGCCGAAATGCCGTCGAGGTGGGGGAGCTTGATGTCCATCAGAATGACGTCCGGCTTGAGCTTCTTCGCCATCCGGACGACGTCCTGACCGTCGACGGCTTCACCGACGACGACGATCCCTTTCTCGCCCTCCAAAAGATCCTTGATGCCCTCGCGGAAAAGCGTCTGGTCGTCCGCAATCAGAACGTGGACGTTTTTCTTCGCAGGGGCCGTTTTCTTCGAGGCCATTCACTATCCTCCTGATGAGGCGGAGACCGTATGGGGCGCATCCCGTCGCGCCGCCTCTCGGCGTCCTTCGTCGCAATTGTAGCAAAAAACGGAAAAAATCAACGGCTTCTTTGCAATCCGGGCAAGGACTTCAGCCCGATCCTGCCGGGCGGGCGCGGGGGCGGCTTGCGCGTCCCCGCTTGGGACCGGGCGCCCAATTCGATCGACGGCAGCGCCTGCGTCAGTTCGCCGTAGCGCAGCGGGATCACGCCGGGCGCGTTCGCCAACGCGAGGGTTTCGTTTCCCAGCACAAGCGGATCGGCGCGCAGCGCCAGGTAGTAGCGCCCCGTCGGCAAATGGTCGAACGCGAACTCCCCGTCTTCGCCGGGAAGCGTCGAGCCGACAAGCCCCTCGTACGCCCCGATCACCGTCATCGTCGACGGCAGCGTAAACAATCCGACCCGGATGCCCGAAGCCGGCTTCCCGTTGTAGAGCAGACGCCCGCCGATCCAGCCGTCGAAATTCTCCTCGATCGGCTCGATGTGGATGTCGTCCTCGAAGAGGGGCCATAAGCCGCGAATCCGGTCGAGCCATTGATTGGAACGCTCCAAATCCCCGAAGCGCGCGTACGCGGCGGAAAATCCCTCGAACATCCGCTGCGCGGTCTTGACCTGCCCGAAGCCCTCCTCCTTCGCGTCCTCCGCGACCCGATCGAGCCTCAACAGGTTTCCCTCCGAGACGGGCGCGGAGCGGATGGCGGCGAGAAAGGTTTTGTAGTCGGGGGGGAAGCGGCCTCCCACGCGCAGCGCCGCCGCGTCCAAATGGCGGTCCGCGTCCCACTGCAGCAGCCAGCCGCGGCGCAGAGCCGCGAGCGCCTCGGGCAGAAACATCGTCCGGTACGCGCGCTTCTCCAGGAAAATTTCCAGAAGCCGCAGACTCTCCCGGGAAACGGAAATCCCCTGCGACGCGAGGAGGGTCTCTCCGTATTGGCGTCCGGGGTTTCCCTCCGCGTCCGACAAAATCAAGGTTCCCGCCTTCGGCGCCTCGGACGCCGAGGGAATGCCCGCCGCTTCCGCCAAAGAAACCGGACCGTAGTTCCATTCGACCCGCAGGTAGGCCTCGCCGAGTTCCACCGGCACCACCCACGCCGTTGCGAGTCCGGCGCCGAGCGCGACGATCTGCCAACGGTCGGTCATCCAATCGGCCGCAATGGGAACCACGATCAAGACCGCGCACGCAAGAAACAAAGGGAGAATCGCCCACAACAGCGCCGGCCCGAGTTCCCCGTAGCCGATGCGCGTCATCGCCTCGGCGAGAAACAGCGCCCGACAGGCGTACACGCTGAACGCTCCCACGCAAGCTCCGATCCCCGCTCCCTGAAGCAGCGCGCGCTTAAACCCCGGTCCCAGCACGGGCCGCCAACCCCAAAAACCGCCCGCCAGTCCGACTCCTGAGGCGACGGCGAACAACGCGGTTCCCGACGCGGCGCACACGAGCGCGCGCAGCCAGAGGTCGCCTTGTCCGAACCGGACCGGCCAGAAGCGCATGCCGAAAACCCGGCCGGGCAAAAACGGATGGAACGCGGTCCACAGGAACACGCCCGCCGCCAGAAGCGAGACCCCCGCCCAGAAACGCTCGTGCGGTTTTCCGAACAGGCGCTCCGTGCCGAAATCCTCGTTGAGCGCGCGCACCAGGCCGAAGGACAGCGCGGCGAACGCCGCCGCGGCGAACACCCAGAGGATGCCGGGGATCGGATGCGATTTTCCGAAAATCAGGAGACTCATAGAAACTTCACTCGCTCACGTCGAGCAGTCGCCCCGTTTCCGCGTCCATGCGAAAGCGCCGGCGGCCCATGGAAATTTCCCATAGCAACCGGATTTTCCACAACCCGGCCGCCGTAAACGGAGACGTGCGGTAGCGCCGCAGCAGCAAGGTGCCCGTGCGCGAAAAGTTCCGTCCCAGCCCCTCGTTGAAGATGTCGCCTTGAGCGACGAGAAGCGAATCGATCGCCCGGTCCGAATCGATGTAATCGCCGCGCAAAGGCTCATGCAGATTCAGGTCCACCGGAATATAGCGCGTCGGTCCCGGCCCCACGTAGCCGTTGCACGCGTAGACGGCCTCATAATTGCGGAGTCTCGGAACATAGAAATAAAACGCCCAGCCGTCGCCCGGGCCGGTGCAGGGGGAACCGCCCCAGGCGTCGACGAATCCCTCGACGGCCATCAAACTGCCTTGGGGAAAGTGCGCCTTCCGGTACTCCATCACTTTCGTGAGATCGGTGAACGCCGAATAAACGCCGGCCCGCTTCGGCCGCGTATTGAGCGCCTCGGCGATCAACGGCTCGGTCGCGCTCATCACCGCGTAGGTGGTCTCTCCGTAGCGCGACGGATCGAACCGTTCGTTCTTCACCGCGTCGATGAGCAGATTCTGTTGTCCGATCTTGATGCGCCACACCACCGGCGGATCCTTGAATCGCGGAGCTTCCAACCGATAGAGTTGCAGCGTGTAGGGGCGTTTGCCGACTCCGCCGTGCTCCTTCGGGTCCAGATCGAACCCCGCCCGCGCCAGCGTCGTCAGCGCGCGGTCGGAATCGATGAAGCTCCCCGAAATAGGGTAGCGCCAACTCTCCGATTTGGAGCGCATCTGCACCAGCGGCCCCGCGATCGCCCCCCGGCACTCGGCCAGCATCACGAATTTTTCTTCTTTCGGCGAGTAGAAGGTGTAGCGCCAACCTTGCTGGAACGGGGACTCCTTGCGGCAGCGGACCACGCCCTGCGGGCCGGTCTTTCCCGAAACGGAAATAAAAACCGCGTCGCGGTATTTTCTCAGGGCTTGAGACCAAACCGCCTTCAACGAGGAGCCGGCGGTGTCTTTTACAGCGGCGGCCTCCGCCGCGAACCCGGGAGATGCCGAGGCGAGAAGGGAGGCGAGGAGGATCGGCGAGAAAAGTCTCACGACGCGATATTGTAATGGATTTATCGGAATAAACAAGGGGAACGGAACATTTACGCGCTTCGGGCGCGTGGCTCGAAGAATTGCTTCGCAATTCTCCGAGCTCCAACGGGAACGGCTCGGCCCTCCCGGGCATACGCGCCTCCACGCAAAAATCTAAAATCCCAAAGGGATTCAAGGGCATCGTTGGAGGCGCGTGATGCGCGGGAGCGGCCGTTCAAGCGCCGTTGCCGTCGCCGTTCGAGCTCGCGCGTTTTTTGCGAAGCAAAAAACCGCGAGCCACGCGCCCGAAGCGCGTAAACGTTCCGTTTATTTCTTTTACTCGTCCGCCTGCAGCTTCGCGATCGCCGAAAAATCTTCGAGCGTCGTCGTATCGCCGCTGACTTCTTCCCCGGCCGCCACGTTTCGCAGCAGGCGCCGCATGATTTTTCCCGAACGCGTCTTCGGAAGCGCGTCGGTGAAGCGGATTCGGTCGGGACGGGCGATCGCGCCGATCGCCTTTTCGACGGCGGCGACGAGCTCGCGCGTCGTCCCGTTGCCCGGCTGCAGGCCGCCCTTGAGCGTCACGAACGCGGTAATGCCCTGGCCCTTCACCGCGTGGGGCATTCCCACGACGGCGGCCTCGGCCACCTTTGGATGCCCGACGAGCGCGGATTCAACCTCCATCGTCGACAAGCGGTGTCCCGAGACGTTGATCACGTCGTCGACGCGGCCGAGCACCCAAAAATAGCCGTCCTTGTCGCGCCGCGCCCCGTCGCCGGTGAAGTAGACCTTCGGACCGAACTCGGAAAAATACTGCTTCTTGTAGCGCGCGGGATCCCCGTAGACGGTGCGCAGCATGCTCGGCCACGGCTTTCGAACGACAAGGAATCCTCCGGTTCCATGCGGGACCTCCTTCCCATCCTTGTCGACGACGGCCGCGTCGATGCCGGGCATCGCGAGCGTCGCGGATCCCGGCTTGGTCGGCGTCGCCCCGGGAAGCGGGGAGATCATAATCGCGCCGGTTTCGGTCTGCCAATAGGTGTCCACGATCGGACAACGCCCGCCTCCGATCACGCGGTGATACCACGCCCAGGCCTCGGGGTTGATCGGCTCCCCGACGGTGCCGAGCAAACGCAGACTCGAAAGGTCGTGCTTGTTCGGATGCGCGTCTCCGAGGCGGATGAACGCGCGAATCGCGGTCGGCGCGGTGTAGAACACGGACACGCCGTACTTCTCGACGATCGCCCAAAAGCGGTCCGGGCCGGGGCAGGTCGGAGCCCCTTCATACATCAACGTGGTCGCCCCGGCCGCGAGCGGACCGTAGACGACGTACGAATGACCGGTAATCCAGCCCACATCGGCGGTGCACCAGTACACATCGGGTTCCTTTAGATCGAACACCGATTCGACGGTGCTCGCCGCGACGGTGAGGTATCCGCCCGTCGTGTGCAGCACGCCCTTCGGTTTTCCCGTCGAACCGGAGGTATAGAGAATGAAGAGCGGATGCTCCGCGTCGAGGGGTACCGGATCGCAGACCGCGCTCTGCCCGTCGACGGCCTCGTGCCACCAGACGTCGCGCTCGCTGTGCCAGGCGATCGGCTGATCGGTGCGCTTGAGCACCACGACCTTGCGCACGCTCGGGCAATCCTTGACCGCGTCGTCGACCTGCTGTTTGAGACCGAATTTCTGTCCCTTGCGAAATCCTCCGTCCGCCGTGACGACGAGCTTCGCCTTCGCGTCCTGAATGCGGTCCCGCAGGGAATCCGCGGAAAATCCGCCGAACACGACCGAATGCACGGCGCCGATGCGCGCGCAGGCGAGCATCGCGACGGCCGCTTCGGGCACCAAGGGCATGTACACCGCGACGCGGTCGCCCTTCTTCACGCCGAGGGATTTGAGCGCGTTCGCGAAACGGCAGGTCTCGCGGTGAAGCTGCTGATAGGTCAGCGTCCGGCTGTCGCCGGGCTCGCCTTCCCAAATCAGCGCGGCCTTGTTTCGTCGGGGACCGCCGAGGTGGCGGTCGAGGCAGTTTTCGCTCACGTTCAACGCGCCGCCGACGAACCACTTCGCGAACGGCGGCTTCCATTCCAAGGTTTTCTTCCAGGGTTTGCGCCAAAGGAGCTTCTTGGCTTCCGAGGCCCAGTAGCGTTCGGGGTCGCGCGCGGCCGCCCGGGTGATTTTCTCGCGTTGGGCGGCGCTGCCGACCCGAGCCTGCTTCGAAAACAGGGCGGATGGCTTGAAAACGCGCTTCTCAACAAGACGGCTCTCGATCGTGTCCTTGGACATCCTTCCTCCTCAAATCGCCCCTTTTATACTAAAGTTGGGACCTGGTCCCGAAGAAAGCTTAAATTTACTGGGAATTCAACGGTTCCGGCGTTGACAATTAGGCATTCATAAGGATATAATCGTTCGCTATGCAACCTACATTCAAGCCCAATCGGCGCAAACGCGCTAAAAAAATCGGTTTTCGAGCCCGGATGAGCACCCCCGGAGGACGCCGCACTTTGAGTCGGCGACGTTCCAAGGGACGCGCCAAACTGACCACCGCGTAGGTGGGTCGGTTCTCCCGGACGGACGATTGACGATTCGTCGTACGGGGCGTTTTGGACGCGAGGCGCGCCTCACCGCAAGCGCGATGAAGCGCGTTTTTGCCGAGGGCCGCAAATCGGTTCGAGCCGACCTCATCTGCTGGATCCTCGCCGCGGAAGGCACGCGGGCGAGACTGGCGATTTCGATGAGCCGCAAGGTCGGAACGGCGGTTCGACGCAATCGCATTAAACGACTCCTGCGGGAATCCTTCCGTCTGAACCGGGACCGGATCCGACCGGCTGCGGATATCGTCGTCTATCCGCGTCCGGGATGCCGTTGGACAAGGCTCGATCATGCGGAGGCCGCCTTTCTCGATTTGCTGAAACGATCGGGCGCCCTTCGCGAGAGATGCGAACCGTCATAATGCGCACGCTCCTGCTGAATCTTCTTCGCTTCTACCGGCTTCTACTTCGTCCGCTGCTCGGACCTCGCTGCCGGTTCGCTCCTTCGTGTTCGGATTACGCGGAGGAAGCCCTGCGTTCGCACCCTGTCCTGCGCGCTCTGCGCCTGACGGCGTCGCGGCTGCTCCGCTGCCACCCGCTGCATCCCGGCGGCGTCGATCCGGTTCCCGCTCCCCTTTCCCATGGATAACAAAAACCTCGTCATCGCGGTCGTTCTCTCTCTCCTGGTCACTCTCGGCTGGTTCAAGTATTTGGAAACAACCTATCCGAACCGGAAAACCGCCGTCGCGTCTTCCGAGGCGCTGCCGGCCGGCGGAGCCGCCGCTCCGGCCGGGGCGCCGCGGGTCGGTCACGACCTGCCTCCGAGCATCGGTCCGATCCAGACCGAACCCGTGAAGCAAACCGCGGGTCTCAGCGGCGCGCTGAAAACCCGCATCGGCGATTTGGAAATCCAGTTCCAGCCGCTTGGCGCGTCGATTGTCAGCTACCGTTATCCCGGACCGCTCGGCGACGTGGAACTGGTCGACGATCCGAACCCCGGGTTCTTCTCGACCTGGCCCGGCGTCAAGTTCGACTCGGTTTCCGGGGACCGGAACAAACCGGTCTTTGAAGGGACGCTTCCCTCGGGCGTGCGCGTGCGCAAGGAATACGCCTTCTTCGGTCTGCGCGAACTCCAAACGCTGACGATTACCCTATCAAATCCCGGGAGAGCGCCGGCGACGGTCGAGGGGTGGTCCATCGACCTGGGGCCCGGGCTTGGAACCGTAGAAAGCGAGCGCAAGGACAACCCCGGACTGTGGCGTGCGGCCGCGTTTCATACTCCCGCGGGAAAAACCGAGCCCGCATTCAAGGAATTCGATCTCGAGGACATCCCGTCGCGCACCGACGCGCCCTGGCTATGGGCCGGAGTCAACAACCGGTATTTTCTCGCGGCCGTGTTCGCGCCGGGACCGGATTTCGGCAAAATCGTTTATGGAACGCGGAAAGGACGGACCCGCACCCGAGGTTTTCTCGGCGGCGAAAAAATCAAAGAGGTGAAAGCGCCTTGGCTGGGCGTGGCGGTCGAGCCGGTGACGCTGTCCCCCGGACAAACCGTCACGATCGAGATTCCGTTCTACTTCGGCCCGAAGGGATATACCCAGCTTCGGGATCTTGGACACGGACTGGAGAACTCGGTTTCCTTCGGCTGGTTCAAGACCATCGGCCGCGGCACGTTGGCGGTGCTCGGCTTCTTCCACAACTTCACGAACAATTGGGGATGGGCGATCCTGCTGTTGACGGTGTGTCTGCAGGCGGTGATGTTCCCGCTCACCTATAAGCAGTACAAGTCGATGGCGATCATGAAGCGGATCCAGCCCGAGGTCACGCGGATTCAGCAAAAATGGAAAAGCGACCCGAAGCGGATGCAGTCGGAGATGATGGCCGTTTACAAGAAGCACGGCGCGAACCCGCTGGGGGGGTGTCTTCCGCTGGTCCTGCAAATGCCGATCTTCGTCGCTCTTTTCAACATGCTTCGCGGCGCCTGGGAACTCCATGGGGCTCCGTGGATCCTCTGGGTGCAGGATCTCTCCGCGAAAGATCCGTACTACGTGCTGCCGCTGATCATGGGGATGGTGATGTTCCTGCAAAACAAGCTCAACCCCCAGCCGGGCGGAGATCCGACGCAGCAGAAGATGATGACCTACATGCCCGTCATCATGACCTTCATGTTCTTGAATTTTCCCGCGGGACTGGTGTTGTATTGGCTCGTCAACAGCCTGCTGGGTTTCGCCGCGCAAACCCTCATTAAGAAGCGCATGAAAGCGTAAAGGATTTATCAGGAGGACGCATGAGTCAGGAAATCGAAACGGAAGGAAAAACCGTCACCATCGCCGTCGAGAACGGCCTGAAGGAATTGAACCTGCGCCGCGAAGACGTCGAGGTCCAGGTGCTCGAAGAGGGCAATGCCGGCTTTCTCGGCATCGGTTCGAAGCCGGCCCGCGTGCTGATCCGCTCTAAGCGCTGGACCGGCGAGGAGGGAGCCAAAACCCCCGAACGCAAACCCGCGGCCAAGCGGGAGCCGAAATCGGCGAAACCCGTCCGCCCCGCCGCGAAGGCGGCGACGCGGCGGTCGCCCGCGCAAGCGCTTCCCGTCGACGAGAAGAAGGCCTGCGCCGAAGCGAAACGCCTGCTCGAAGAGATCCTTCGCCTGGCGGGAGTCGATGAGCCGAAGATCACCGCCGAATGGGACGTCGAACAGCACCGCGTCCACGCCGAAATCGAATCCGACGACAGCGGGCTTTTGATCGGCAAGGGCGGTCGCACGCTCGAATCCCTGCAGTTTCTCACGACCATCATCGTCGGACGCAAACTCGGCGTGCCGACCGCGATCCAGGTCGAAACCGAAGGCTACTGGAAGCGTCTGGAAGAGAAGGTCATCGCCGAAGCCGAGCGGGCCGTCTCCCAACTCAAGGAAAACGGCGGCGTTTATCGGTTCGAGCCTATGGAACCGTCGCTTCGGCGGCTGATCCACCGCACACTCGCCGACAACCCCGACGTCGAAACGGCTTCGGAAGGAGAAGGGTCCAGCCGCAAGGTCGTCGTTAAGGCCCGCCGTGCCGGGCCGAAGCCCTGACGCGCGCGGCCGACGGTATGCGCAGCCGAACCATCGTCGCGATCGCGACGCCCCCCGGCAGGGGGGCGGTCGGCATCGTCCGGGTCAGCGGGCCGCGGGCCGACGCGATCGCGCGATCGTTGACCCGCCGCGGCAAGGCCTTCGTCCCGCGAAAGGCCTCCTTGGTCCGGATTTACGACGGGGATGCGCCGCTCGACGAGGCCCTGGTCGTTTTCTTTCCCGCGAACGCCTCGTACACGGGCGAAGATTCCGTCGAATTTCAAACCCACGGGTCGCCCTACATCCTCGAACGACTTGTGGCGCTTTGCCTCGCCTCCGGCGCGCATTCCGCCGGCCCCGGAGAATTCACCCAGCGCGCGTTCCTCAACGGGCGCCTGGACCTTTCCCAAGCGGAAGCCGTCTGCGATCTGATCGCCGCGCGCACGCGCCTCTCGGCTTCGGCGGCGCTGGAACGGCTCGGGGGGGGCTTGTCCCGCCGGGTCGCGGAACTGCGCTCCTCCGTTTTGGATCTGCGGGCGCTCGTCGAAGCGAATCTCGATCACCCGGACGAGGAAATCCCGCCGCTGAGCGCCGCAGACGGAGCGGCGCGAATCGACGCGCTCCTGGAGTCCCTCGACGCGTTGGCCCGCGGCGCCGCGCGCGGTCGTCTCGAGAGTTCGGCGCGCATCGCGATCGTCGGCGCCCCCAACGCGGGCAAGTCCAGCCTGCTCAACGCGCTGCTCGGGAAGGACCGCGCGATCGTCTCCGAACGAGCGGGGACGACCCGCGACACGCTCGACGCGCCGATCGATCTCGCGGGCCTTGACGCCTCCTTGGTCGACACCGCAGGGCTTCGCACCGACGCCCGCGACCCCGTCGAACGCGAAGGCCACGCCCGCGCGCTCCGGGCGCTCGAGGGCGCGGACCTCGGCCTCGTCGTTCTCGACCGGACGCTTCCCTCCCATTCGCACGGCGCGCTGTTCGCCGCGATTGAACCGGTCCGCGCGCGCGCCGCGGCGCCGCTGATCGTCGTTTTGAATAAATCGGATTTGGAGCCGGCCCGCACGGTTCCCGCCGACCTCCCCGAATGCGCGGGCACCGTCGAACTCTCCGCGCGCTCGGGCGCCGGCGTCGCGCGTCTCGAAGCTCTGCTTTCTGCCTCGCTGCGCGTTCCCGATGGGGAAGCGGGACGCTCGGCCCTGACCACCCGGCACGCGGCGGCCTTCGCCGCCGCCGCGAAGGAACTCTCCGACGCGCGCACGATCCTCCCCGAGGACAGCGGGGAGCTCGTCGCGCTGCACCTGAGGTCCGCGCTCGACGCGCTCGACGCGATCGACGGAAAAACCACGACCGAGGACCTGCTCGGTTCGATTTTCTCCCGCTTCTGCGTGGGGAAATGAGCGCCTCCGGCCGCAGCGTTTGGAGTTGGGCGCTCTACGACTGGGCGAACTCGGCGTTCGCGACGACCGTGATGGCCGGGTTTTTCCCGCTGTTCTTCAAAGCCTACTGGGCCGACGGGGCCTCCGCGAGCACCAGCACCTTCTATCTCGGGATGGCGAACTCCGGCGCCTCGATCGTCATCGCCGCGCTGGCCCCCTTTCTCGGCGCGATCGCCGACCGCGGAAGCGCCAAGAAAGGATTTCTCTTCGCCTTCGCCGCGCTGGGCGTGGTGATGACCGGCGGGCTCTGGTTCGTCGAAAAGGGACAGTGGCAGGCCGCGCTCTGTCTGTTCGTCGCGGCGACGATCGGATTCATGGGTTCCAACACCTTCTACGACGCGCTTCTGCCGGGAGTCGCCTCGAAGCAGAGACTCGACCGGGTGTCGGCGCTGGGATTCGCGCTCGGCTACATCGGGGGGGGGCTGCTGTTCGCCTTGAACGTTCTGATGTATCTCAAACCCGCCGCCTTCGGCCTGCCCGACGGCGCGACGGCGATCCGCGTCTCGTTTCTGATGGTCGCCGTCTGGTGGGCTCTCTTCTCCATCCCGCTGATGCTGTTCGTCGAGGAACCGCGATTCGGGGAGCCGCTCCCGATCCTCGAGGCCGTCGGCGCAGGCTGGCGGCAGTTGCGCGGCACCGCGAGGGAAATCCGGGATTTGAAAGTCGTCGGACTCTTTCTCGCGGCCTACTGGCTCTACATCGACGGCGTCGACACGATCGTCCGAATGGCCGTCGACTACGGCATGGCGTTGGGCTTCCCCAGCGGGTCTTTGATCACCGCGCTGCTTCTGGTTCAGTTCGTCGCGTTTCCCGCCGCCGTCCTCTACGGCCGCATCTCCGAGCGCACCGGTCCCAAGCCCGCCATCCTCGCCGCGATCGCCGGCTACGGCGGCATCACCGTGCTCGCCTACTACATGAGCGAACGCTGGCACTTCTACGCCCTCGCGGTGCTCGTCGGGCTGTTCCAAGGGGGCATTCAGGCCATCAGCCGCAGTCTCTACGCGCGGCTGATCCCCGAAAACAAGGCCGCGGAATTCTTCGGCTTCTACAACATGCTCGGCAAGTTCGCCGCCGTCGTCGGCCCGGCGCTGATGGGAACGGTGACCTTAATCACGGGCCGCCCCCGCGTCGGAATTCTCTCCTTGCTCATCCTGTTCGCCGGGGGCGCGGCGCTGTTGTGGCGCGTTGACGTCGAGGAAGGCGAGCGTACGGCCCGGGAGAAGCTGTCCTGATGAGCTCGGCGAACGCGATTCTGACGATACTCCTCGTCTGCAACCTCCTTAAGTACGTCGACCGCCTGATTATCGCGCCCGTGCTCCCGCTCATCGGCCGCGAATTCGGCGCCAGCGACCTGCAGCTCGGCGCCGTCGCCTCCGCCTTCATGCTCGTCTACATGTTCGCCGCCCCGATCTGGGGGCTGACGATCCGCCCCGGCGGGCGGCCCCGAACGCTCGCGATCGGAGTCGCCCTGGGCGCCGTCGCCACCGCCGCGGCGGGCTTCGCCCGAACGCTGACGGCGCTGATCGCCGCGCGGGCACTTCTCGCGATCGGACAGGCCGGATTCACCGCCGCGGCTCCGTCGTTTGTCGCCGAGCAATTCCCGGAACGCGAACGCACGGCGAAGCTTTCGATCTATGAATCGGCGATCCCCGTCGGCTCGGCGATCGGGTTCGTGCTCGGAGGCTGGATCGGCCACCTCTGGGGCTGGCGGGCGGCGTTTCTCTGCGCCGCCGCCGCGACGACGGTGTTTGCGCCGATGTTGTGGAACCTGCGCGATCCGCTTCGAGAGGTCGGTCTCGACCCCGCCCGTCCGATCCCTTCGGACTATCTGCGGCTGTACCGGATTCCCAGCTACGCCGCGGCGAGCTTCGCGCAGGCGGCGCTGACCTTTGCGATGGGGGGGCTCGCGATCTGGATTCCGACCTTTCTTTTCCGAGAGCACCAGATGAGCGTTTCCGCCGCCGGGATCGTCTTCGGCGCGGTCACCGTCCTGGGGGGACTCACCGGGGCCCTGGCCGGCGGTCGGCTTGCGACCCGTCTGCGGCGCCGCACGGCGGGGGCCGACTTTCTCGTTTCCGGCGCGGGCCTGCTCGCCGCGCTGCCGCTGGGCTGGGCGGCGCTGTTCGCGTCGTCGAAACCCGCGGCCCTCGTCTTGTTCTTCCTTTGCGAAGCGTGTATCTTCCTTCATATGGGACCGCTCGACTCGATTCTCGTAGCCGTCGTTCCGGCCGGCCGCCGCGCGCTCGGTTTCGCCGCGAACATTTTCGTGATCCACGCCTTCGGAGACGCCCTCAGCCCCGCGATCATCGGACTCGCCTCGGACGTCTTCAGTCTGCGCCGCGCCCTCGCCGGAGCGCTCTGCTCGGTCGCCGTCGGCGCGGCGCTCTGCTTTTGGGGCGCCGCCCGTCTTGAACGCGATTCGGACTCGGCGCGGAGGTCCGCGCATGCGTAGCGCCGCCCAATTCGGCTTCGATTTCATACGGCGCCCGAGCCGGGCGATGGATTTCGTCGAACGCGATCCCCGCGCCGCCCTCGGCGCCGCCGCCGGGGTCTACGCCCTCTACCTCGTCACCGCCGCGCTCTTCTACACCCTCAAGCCCGACGGGTTTCCGCCCCCGGTGCCCGGCGCTCCGCCGGAGATCGCCGAGCGCGGACTGTGGTTCTGGGCGGGGGTGCAGCTGTGGTCCCCGGTGCTGCTCGCCGTGTGGATCGCCGCCTCCGGCTGGTTCGGCCGCCTGCTCGGCGGAGGAAGACTCGCGCTGCGATTGCCGGCCGCCGTCTTCACCGCGGCGATCCCGCTGCTGCTCTTCGTCGTCTACAACAACTCCGCGATGCCCCGCTGGGGGTTCGGCCTGTCCTGGCTGGCGCTGGGGGCGCTGATGATTCCGGGGTTTCGGCGCGTTTCGAGGGAGGACTGGCTCCGGCTGAGCGCGTCTCTGGCCGGACTGCACGCCTGCGCGATCGTCCTGCTGCTGCCCTTTTCCTTGGCCGTGGCCGCGCGCTCGCCGCTCGCCTACAACACCGTCGAGATGGCGATGCTGCTGTGGGTGCTCGCCCTCGCGTCCTACGCGGTCCGCCGCGTGCTCGGCGTGCCGACCGCGCGGGCGTTCGCGGCGGTGTTTCTCTCTTTGCTCGCCCAGATCCTTTTTGTTTTCTCGATGCACTCGCTGGGTCTCTTGCCCAAGGAGGTTCTCAAGGCGCTGATGGCCGCCTGAGAAAGAACCGATGCCCTTCGAACATCCGACCCGCTACGACGTCCTCGTGATCGGCGGGGGCCACGCCGGCTGCGAAGCCGCGCTCGCCGCCTCGCGGCTCGGGGCGCGGTCCTTGCTGCTCACGCAAAACCTCGACACGATCGCCCAAATGTCCTGCAACCCCTCGATCGGGGGCGTCGCCAAGGGACACCTCGTCCGCGAAATCGACGCGCTCGGCGGCTCGATGGCGGTCGTCACCGATGAGACCGGGCTGCACTTCCAGACGCTCAACGCGTCGAAAGGCCCGGCGGTGCGCTCCCCGCGCGTGCAATGCGACAAGAAGGCGTACCAAAGCGCGATGAAGCGAACGGTCGAAGGCGCGCCCGGTCTCGACGCGAAGCAGGACGAGGCGGCGGCATTGCTTTTCGAAGGAAGCCGCCTCTGCGGCATCGAGACCCGACGCGGCGTGCGCTACCGCGCGGGCGCCGTGATCGTGACCACCGGGACCTTTCTGCGCGGCGTCGCCCATGTCGGGCTCGACCACTTTCCGGCCGGGCGCGCGGGGGAGGCTCCCGCCGAAGGTCTCTCTCGCGGACTGAAATCTCTCGGCTTTGAAATCGGGCGTTTTAAAACCGGCACCCCGATGCGCCTTCACTCGGACTCCATCGATTACTCGAAATGCGAGGAACAGGCGCCTCCGAAACGCCCTCGACCCGTCTCCCATCGGACCGCCTCCCTGAACGTCGAACAACTCTCCTGCTGGATCACCTATACCAACGAGGAAACGCACCGGATCATCGGGGAAAACCTCGACCGCTCCCCGCTCTACTCGGGCAAGATCCGCGCGCTCGGGCCGCGCTACTGCCCGTCGATCGAGGACAAGGTGGTCAAGTTTCCGGAGAAGCCGCGCCATCAGCTTTTCCTGGAACCGGAGGGACGGGCCACGAAAGAGGTGTACGTCAACGGCCTGTCGACGAGCCTCCCGGAAGACGCGCAAGCGGCGTTCGTGCGCACCGTGCCGGGACTGGAACGCGCCGAGATCATGCGTCCGGGCTACGCGATCGAGTACGACTTCTGCCCGCCGACCCAGCTTCGCTCCACCCTTGAGACCAAAACGGTCGACGGCCTCTATTTCGCCGGCCAGATCAACGGCACGACCGGTTACGAGGAAGCCGCCGCGCAGGGCTTGATCGCCGGAATCAACGCCGCGCTGCGCGCGCGCAAAGCGGAGCCGTTTTTGCTCCGCCGCGACGAAGCCTATGTCGGCGTTTTGATCGACGATTTGGTGACCAAGGGCGTCGACGAACCCTACCGGATGTTCACGGCCCGCGCCGAACACCGTCTTCTCCTGCGCGCCGACAACGCCGACCTGCGGCTCATGCCGAAAGGGCGCGCCTTGGGCCTGATCGACGACGCGCTGTGGGAACGCTTCGAACGCTACCGGGCCGCGCTTGAAAACGGCGCGGGCGGCGACCCTCAAGACGCCGACCTCGCCCCGTGGTCGGGCGAGGCTCTCGCCCGCCAACGCGAGGCGTGCGCGCTTTACGCCCCCTATATCGAACGCGAACGCGAACAGATCGCCGCGCTGCGAAGCATGGAAAGCGCGGCGCTTCCCGACGATTTCGATTACGCCGCCGTCCCGATGCTCACCGAAACCCGGTTAAAATTGTCCCGCATCCGGCCGCGAAGCCTGGGACAGGCGGGGCGCGTGCCCGGCGTCACGCCGGCGGATCTGCAGATGCTCGCGGTCTGGATGAAGCGCGCGCTTGCGGCGGGCGCGGGGGGCGGCGCGTGAAGACGATCACCAAGGAACTCCGGGAGGAGGGAGAACGCTCCCTCTCCGCGTGGGGGGTCGAACTCGATTCCACCGCCTGGGAACGCCTCGACGCGTATGCCTCCGACGTCCTGGAGCACAACAAACGCACGAATCTGACGGCGGCCCGCACCCCGGAGGAACTCTTCCGGCGGCACCTGCTCGACGCGTTGGCCGCCAAGGCCGTCCTTCGCGGAAACTCGCCGCGTCTCCTGGATGTCGGCTGCGGCGGGGGATTCGTCGGCATATGCCTGAAAATCGCGCTTCCCAACGCGCGGGTCACTTTGCTGGAATCGGTGTACCGGAAGATCGGGTTTCTCAACTGGACGACGGCGCGGCTCAAGCTCGGCGGCATCGAAGTGCGTCACGCGCGGGCGATTTCCGACGACGGGGCGTGGCAGCCGCTCGGCTCCGGCGGGGCCCAAGGGGTCCCCCAGAAACCGACGCCGTTCGACGCGGTGCTGGCGCGCGCGCTCGCCCCGCTTCCGGAGGCGAAACGACTGACGCTGCCGTTCGTCGCGGCGGGGGGAAGCGCGATCCTCTACCAAAGCGACCCATCTCCGGGGGCGTTCGCGTACCGCTTGCCGGGTGAAGACAAGGATCGTTATTTGGCTCTGTTTCCCAAGGAGAAGCAACGCTCATGAATCTGCTCAATCTCTATTTCACGCCGTTCGCCACCTCGCTGGTGCTCGTCGCCATTTACTTCTCCGAACCCGACACGCTCACGAAGTACTGGTCGTTCGGGATCCTCGGACTCTCCTTGGTCGTCAACCACTGGTTCTCGAAAAACACCTATCGCTTCATCGGGTGGGCGCAGCAGCTCAAATTGGTCCAGGTTTGGCTGACCTTTCTGTGGTCGGCCGCTTTGTCCTACCTGCTGATGCCGTACTGGGCCCCGATGTGGCTGCTTTTGACCATGCCCCCCGTCACCGCGGCGATGTACCAAAGCAAGTTGAAGACCCTCGCCACCGGCCTCATCTGCGGAGCGTCTTTGTTGGGACTCTACTATCTGCGCCAACGCTCGGTCGGTCTGCCCCTGGGAGAACAGTTCTGGGCGATGGCCTTCGTGCAGGCCGCCTTCATCCCCGTGCTGGGCGTCTTCGTCCACGCCCTCGCCGAAACCGCGCTGCGCATGCGCGACATCGGCCGCTAACAGGCATTGATTTTCGCCGCCAGGCGAGTACACTTCTAGAGGAGAGCCGGACCCGAATCCATGGACATTCTGATCAAACTCCGCGTCCTTTTATGGACGATGGTGCTCGCCTTATGGGGACTGATGATCTATCAGTTCCTGGGCGAGGAATCGAATCCGAAAGACAGCATGCGCTGGGTCTCCTCCCGGGTCGCGGTCGACGCGCTGGAGGAACTGCCCGATCTCGAATCCTTGCCTAAGATTCCGATGGACGAGCTGTTCTCGTCCACCGAACAAGACGACCTGACCCCGACTCACGCCGGAGGCGCGATCACGCCCGACGGCGGCCCGCGACCCGCCTCGGCGCCCGTCGTCGCGTCCTTGCCCAAGCCGGCGCGGCAAACGCCGTTTCCCGCGGCGAAGCCGATGCCCAAGGAACTGCGCATCGCGCCCGCGAAATCCTACCGCGGCGTCGCTCCGGAAAAGGAACGCACGGCGCCCGGCCGCTCGCTGGGAGAAACGCCGGTCCGACCGGTCCCGCAGCCGCCCCGTCGTCCTCCCGAGGCCGCGTCGCCCGGCGCGCCCAAGGGGTTCGTCAAGATCCAAAACGAGCACTTCGTGATTTTCTCTCAAGGACAGGCGCCCTCCCAGGAATTCGTCGAGACGCTCGAAGACCTGCACGAGAACCTCATGAAGGATCTCGCGTCGTTCTCCCCGTGGGCGCGCAATGAAAAGGTGTCGGTCTTTTTGTTCCGCGATCAGGAGAGCTACCAAAAGGTCACCGGCCGCCCGTCGTGGTCCGGCGGGGCCAGTTCCGTGAAGCGCCGCAAGATTTACGTCTACGCGAGCGAGGAACTCGTCGGCATCCTCGCGCACGAACTCACGCACATTTATTTCGACAGCTTCTTCCTCGCCGGAAAGGAAAGCCCGCTATGGCTTTCCGAAGGGATGGCGACCCTCGTGCAAACCGAACGCGGCCTCGCCGCGCCCAACTGGCTGCGCGGAAACCTCGATACGCTGCGCGCGGGGGGAGGCTACGACCTGCGCGATCTGATGCGCGTCGACTCCACCGGCGGCGCGAAGGACAACGAGGTGCGCTTGTGGTACACGCAAGCCTACAGCGTCGTCCGCTTCATGATCCGCACGCAGCGGCGGGCATCCTTCTACAAGTTCTGCCGCGCGATGCGCGACGGCGCAAGGCCGAAGACCGCGCTCTACCGCGCCTACGGCATGCCGTTCAACAGCCTGCACGCGCTCGAATACGCCTGGCGCCACCAAGTCGAACAGGGCTGACGCCGCCTCTATAGGAATTCCCAATAGCGTCCTCTAAAAGGGGGGCGCGTTTTTATTCGGGAAGCGCGTTTTTATTTTCCCCTTGACAGGAGAGAGACGCGTCCGTATACTCACGGCGTGGGGAAAAGTGGGGCGGAGTGGTAGAAAGTGGGGATATCGGTAACCATAGGACAATATGACTACACCCTCGATACGAAAAATCGATTGGTGGTCCCACCTAGCTACCGGGAGGCTTTGGTCCGGGAGAACGGCTCCCACTTTTTCGTTACCACTGCCCTTGGAGATGATCCTTGCCTTTGGTTCTTTCTCCCCTCGCAATGGGAGAAGCTGCTCGAGGACTTCAACGAGCAGACGAAGCACATCAAGGATAAGTCGCAGGTCCGGGCGGCCCGCGTGAAGATCTTCGGCAGCGCGTCGCAGGTTCAGGCGGACGAACAGGGACGCATCCTCGTCCCGCACAATTTGAAGGAGTACGCGAAGCTCAAGAAGGACGTCGTGATCGTGGGGGCGGGGAACAAGGCGGAGATTTGGGACGACTCGAAGTTCCAGAGGTTCTCCAAAACGAAGGCGGACCCGGCGATGACGAAGCTCGCTAAAGATTTGGACCTCTAAGATGACGGCAACCTTGACCATGGAAGAACACTACACGCACGACTCGGTCCTCCTCCGGGAGGTCGTTGATTTGCTCGTGACCGACCGCGACGGCGTATATCTCGACGGAACGGTCGGACTCGGCGGTCACGCCGAAGCCATTTTGCAAACCCTTTCGGCCCAGGGGAAACTCCTCGGCACGGACATGGATCCGGAGGCGCTCGAACGCTCGACGGAGCGTTTAATGCCCTTCGCCGGCCGCTCGCGGCTCGTCCGTGCCAATTTCCGCAACCTGGGCCAAGTTTTAGACGCCGAAGGCGTCTCACTGTTGTCGGGAGCCTTGTTCGACCTCGGAGTCTCCTCTCTCCAGTTGGATAAGGCCTCCCGTGGTTTCGCGCTTCGGCTCGAAGGCCCGCTGGACATGCGCCTCGACCCCGCAAGCAAATTGACGGCGGCGCGCATCTGCAACGAGTGGCCGGCCGAACAGATCGAACTGCTGCTCCGGGAATACGGAGAGGAACGGGCGGCCAAGCGCATCGCCCGCCTGATCGTGGATTGCCGCAAGCAGACGCCGTTCGCCTCGACGCTGCAGTTGGCCGAACTGATCGAGAAGCGCCTGCCCCGGCAGGGGAAGATCCACCCGGCCACGAAGACCTTCATGGCGCTTCGCATCGCGGTGAACCAAGAACTCGAAAATTTGACCCGCGGCATCGAATCGGTGGTCGCCCGAATTGCTCCGGGGGGACGCATCGCGGTGATCTCGTTTCATTCTCTCGAAGACCGCATCGTCAAAAACCTTTTCCGGTCGCTCGCCGAACACGGCGATGTGCGGCCGATCACCGCTTCTCCTGTGTCTCCGGGCGAGGACGAACTGGGGAGAAATCCCCGGGCCCGGAGCTCTAAACTCCGCGTCGTAGAGAGGACCGCATGAACCAAAACAAGATGCCGCGCAGCGCCATGCACTTCCTCACCTCGAGACAACAGGGTCTCAGCCTCAAGCCGACCGCGTCGCCCAACGCCGGGTACGTGTGGCGGCGGGTGTTTCTCAAAGGAGAGCGCCGCAAAGAGAACTAGGCACGATCTGGTGGGCACCTACTCGGCGGGGTGCCTGCCGATTTCAAAGGGAGGGGCGCGATGCCCCTCCCTCCCTTTCGGAAGTACGAAGTGAGGCGATGAACGAATTCAAATCCTGGATCCTGGCGGCCGCGGCCTTGGCCTTCCTGTTTCTCACCGAACAGGTTCAGGCGACCCGTATGGGCTACGAACTCGGCAGCGCGCGATCGCAACTGAGCGGTCGACGCGACCGCGTCGCCTACCTGAGGCTGCAAATCGAAAGTCTTGAGGCCCCGGAAAAGCTCGCCGAGGCGGCGCGCAGACGCCTCAAGATGCGCCCGCCGGCGCCCGAGACCCTCGTGGTTTTGGGTTCCGAAGTCGACCGCCCGCTCCAAGCGCGGGCAAGCAAACGGCCGGGCCTCTTCATAGCCCCCATGGCGTCCGGCACAGCGGGGCTCCGCCCCGCCGGCGAGGAGAGCTTTAAACTAAGCCGCCTCGTCCCGTAACATGCGCCCGTCTTTTCGCCTGCACGCAGTCCTGTTCCTGTGCTTGGCGCCGCTTGTCCCGATCGTCGCCCGGCTGTTTTACCTCCAAACCGTCCGTTCCGACGCCCTCAGCGAACGCGTCGCCCATTCCACCGAGCGCAGCGCGCTCGTGATCGTTCCGCGGGGGAGAATTCTCGACCGGAACGGCCGCATTTTGGCCCAATCGCTTCCGGCCTGGTCGGGCTTCCTGGACCTGAAAGTTTTGCCGGAGGACGCGCGTACCCGTAACGAGACGATCGCTCGGATCGTGGAGACCCTGTCGCTCGACGCGCGGGAATTGAAATCCCGGATGAATACGACGCGCAGAACGATCTGGCTCAAACGGAAAATGACCCTCGACGAAGTTCAACGGCTCAAGGCGCTTTCGATTCCGGCCGTCGGCGTGCACGCGGACGAACGGCGCTACTATCCCAACGAGGGCCTCGCGCGCTCTTTGCTCGGCTTCGTCCGCTCCGACGGGGGCGGTCTCGCGGGGATTGAATACGAATTCAACCGGGCCCTCATCGGAAAAGCGATCGAGGTTCAACTGACGCGCGACGGCGCGGGCAGGCCCATCGCCGGGTCCGCGGAAACCGACCGCCGGCCCCCCGCGGATCTGATTCTTTCAATCGACCGCACCGTTCAGTTCTTCGCCGAAGAGGCCCTCGACGAAGGGATGCGCAAAACCCGCGCCGGGTCGGGCATCGTCATCGTGCAGGATCCCGCGACGGGAGAGATTCTCGCCCTTGCCGAGCGTCCCAACGATCCCAAGCGCACCGCCTCGGTTCAAGACGTCTTCGAGCCCGGGTCCACCTTCAAGATCGTCACGGCCGCGGCCGCACTGGAGGAGGGCGCGGTCAAGCCCGAGGAACTGATCAACTGCGAGAACGGACTTTGGCAATTGTCCCCGAGAGTCACGATCAAGGACCACGAAAAGAAGAAGATGCTGACGCTCACCGAGATCATCCAGCATTCCTCGAATATCGGCACCGCGAAGCTCGGTCTGCGCCTGGGACCGCAGCGCTTCGTCGAATACTGCCGGCGATTCGGCTTCGGGTACAAAACCGGCGCGCCGCTCCCGGGGGAAAGCGCCGGAATCCTCCCGCCGGTGAAGGGAATGCGCGAGGTGAAATTGGCCAACGCCGCGTTCGGCCAAGGGATAGCCGTCACCGCGCTTCAGTTGATCGGAGCCTTCTCGGCGATCGCCAACGGGGGAACCTTGATGGAGCCCCGGCTGGTGCTGCGCTCCTCGGGAGAAGCCGACCGCCCAGCGGTGAGTCTGCGCCCGATCGCCCATCCGGCGACGGTCGCCAAACTGCGCCGGATGCTCGAACTCGTGGTCGAATCGGGAACCGGACTTCCCGCGGCGGTCGCGGGCTATTCCGCCGCGGGGAAAACGGGCACCGCCGAGAAAGTCGACCCCCAAACCCGGCGGTATTCCACGACCGATTACATCGCCTCCTTCGTCGGCTATATCCCCGCCCGCAAGCCGCGCTTCACGATTCTCGTGCTGATCGATTCCCCGCGCGTCGGCGAATACGGGTCCGAGGTCGCCGCGCCGATATTCGCGAACATCGCCCGCAAGCTCCTCGCGCATTTCGCGGTGGCCCCCGACCGTCCGCTGCCGCTGCGATGGGAAGGAGAGCC
>PFUL01000033.1 GCA_002790095.1 Elusimicrobia bacterium CG_4_9_14_3_um_filter_62_55
TGGAGTGGTCCTGCGAGGCACATTCTATTTGAATCGGTATCTGTTTGCACCCTCGCGGCGCGACGTTGCGCCGCGAGGCACGCGCCCGAAGCGCGTAAATGATGTCGTTTTCCGTTCGGGCGCGGAAAGCCGTTCGCGCATTAGAAAATTTCACCGTTTTGGTGAACGGGTTCCCGTCGAGAGGTTGGCTTTACCTGATTATCTGGGGGCTATTCTTAGAAAATCAGGTCAAGCCCGCTTCTCGACGATTGGATACTCACCGAATCTCTTGGGGGGCATTGGCTTTCAGAGCTGCATTGTTACTACGATTTAAACTCCCAAAGAATGGAAAACGATAGAGTTTCGCGGCCCGAAAAGATCGCGCCCTCCGACATTTCGATCATCGTGCAAGGCCCTATTTGCGGCGCGACCGACGGCCGGGCGGGGCCGTCCGTTACCGGCCGAGCGCTTAACAGCATCAGAAAGCACTTCCCCGGGGCGGAACTCATCCTGTCGACTTGGGAAGGATCGGACGTCTCCGGATTGAACTTCGAGGTGTTGATTATGAGCAAGGATCCGGGAGCGGGGATTTGTAACGAGCGTTACGGGCTTCGCCATAACGTAAATCGCCAAATCGTCAGCACAACCGCGGGTCTGAAAGCGGCATCCCGCAAATATGCGATGAAAATACGGACTGATTTGCTGTTTACGCACTCGAATTGCATTGATTACCTGTCGCGCTATAACCTCCGATCCAACGAGTACCGCTTGACCAAGGAACGGATCTTGGTTGTCAGCACCACATCCGTTAATCCGCGCAAATCGTTCCAACTGCCGTATCATCCCTGCGACTGGTTTTACTTTGGGTTGAAAGCGGACTTGGTCGATATTTTCGATATCCCGTTATTCATCGAACCCGAGTTTACGCATTGGTTTAAGACTCGGAAATATCCCAAAAACCATCCGAATTTCGATAATACGGCGCGATATGCGCAGGAGAGCTACATTTGGTACTCGTTTTGCAAAAAGCGTCTGAACATAGAATTCGACCACCTATGCGACACATCACACAATAACGTCGAAATATCGGAAAAAACATTCGCAAACAATTTGGTTGTCCTGACCCCGTCGCAATTGGGGATAGTCTCTTTGAAGTACGAACCCAACTACGCCAATTCTTGGCACATGTACACTTTTACTGAATGGAAGAGGTTGTACAACAAATACTGCCGGGGAGAGCTGCCGGCATCCTTTGACTACGCGAAGGTGCTGTACGGTTCGGCGTATTTTGTCAGCGTATTGAGATCGAAGATAGGCGCGGGAATCCGGTTTCTGCGCGGGTATTCAGCGATACGATGATTCCGATAAAGCCCCATGTTCTCATCGCCGTCGCCACCGCACTGAACGCAGCGGCCCCCTCGAACCGGTCGGCGCCGCCGGTCCGGATCCGCCTGGAACCGACCGCGACCCCCTCCTGACCAAGCAGCCTAAAGCGATCTGAAATGGTCCGTTTCATTCCCAAACGGCCTACATCTTTTTGAAGGCGGCGAGGTAATTCGCCACGGCTCCGCAGAAGCAAAACCCGGTCACGCCGAGCTTGCCGTCGGAGAGCGGGTGGTTCTTGAGGAAACGCGCCGCGTTCTTTATGTCGATGAAATTTTCGTTACGGTCCAGCTTCGCCTGCAGAATCTTTCCGTCGTCGTCGTTTCCGGGATATCCCCCCGACGGAGCCAACGCGTCGGGGGCGAAGGCCGGGAACCCCTCCACGGCGACCCGCCGGGCCACGTCTTTAATGTAAGGGTTGAGCCCGCGGTTGAGGATGGCGAACGGACCGATCGACCCCGATATCTTCGACCTTTACGACGAATACCGCCGTACGCCGATGGATCGCCGGACCATGGTTTTATAAAGAATTTTCAAAGGCTGCCGGATCCGGCGGTCCCGAAAGGATGCATCGAGTTCGGATTCGAAGCGGCGCAGCTTGGACTCCCCCGCCACGATGATTTCCTCGGGAGGGTGCAAAACCGGAAAATTTCTATGGGCGGACCAAACTGCGGCGATCCCCGCGACAAAAATAGCCGTGATCGCAGCGGACGACTGCCACAACGATCGTGCGCTTCGAACTTCCCTGGAAACGAAAAATAGGACGGTAAAAAGGGCGGAGAGCACCAATCCCAACACGATCGCGATCACGGCGCGCAGGCGTCCCGACGCCGAGGGAGCGAAAATGCCGTGGTAGACTACGGTCGCGACGGACCACCCGGTTCTCCCGATCGGCTCGTAAAAGAGCCAGGCCGGAATGCTTCGATCCGTATCTCCTTTTTTGAAATACAGCGAGCGGCCGAGCAAGGGTTTGCTGGCGTTTTCCACCAACGATTCTTCCTCGTCGAGCTCGTTGCCCTTCTTCTGGTAGTCCTTCCCCAAAAACAAATGATCGGGATGGGCGATAAACTTGCCTTCCGCCGAAACGACGAAATTGTAGCCCTCCTCGCCCAAATTCAACTCCCGCGTGAATTTCGTGAGGTGATCCATCGAAAGCTGCGCGAAGACGACTCCGATGAGCCGCTTGGACCCCTCGCCGGAACCGGGGGAGAAAACGGGAGCCGCGTATTGCGACACCATGATTCCCTTCGCTCGGGAAAAGTGCGGCTCGGTCCACAAAGGCGACGCGCTTTTCACGACATCCGTGAACCATCGCGCCTGCGGCAGTTCAGGGTCCGTGTAGTCATAGAAATCCCCCGCCTCCTCACGGCGGATTTTGGAGTTCTCAGTCCTGAAAAAGCCCGGGGCGAATTCGGCATTCACGACGCCGGGATCGAATCCCACTCCCAATCCGTTTAACTGCGGAGCGCCGCGAAGCTCCGTCCGGAGCCGATCGGGCAGTTCAAAACGAGTCAATTTCCCCGAACTCAACTCCGCGGCAAGCGCGTCAACCGTCGCTTGGATCCGAGCGACCTCGGCTTCCAAACGGCCCCTCACGAATGTAGCATGCGACTGTCCGTAGGCGAGGGCTTTATCTTCGAGGTCGCTGAGCAGCGCGAAATAATTCGCGGAATAGAGCAACGCCGCGCAAAAACAAATCGCCGCGGCCGCGCCGAAGGATTTTCGGCGCGTAGGTTTCAGTTTCGAAAGGACGCGTTTCATGCAGCGGGCTTCGCCGCTCAGGGCCGGGCGGCTTCCTGGGCCTGCAATTTCTCCTCGAGTTCGCGGAATTTCTTGAGCATTTCGGGCAGGCGCTCCAGCGCCGCGTTCATCCGGTGCGTTTGCTTGGCGGGCCGGGCGGGAGTGCCGAAATAGACCACGCCGGGTTCGGTGTCCTGAGCGACGCCGGACAGACCGAGCACGATGGAGCCTTTGGCGATCTTGAGGTGGTCTTTGACGATGACCATTCCCGACAGGATCGCCCCGTCTTCAATGACGACCGACCCGCCCACGGCGGTGTTGCCGACGATGTAGGTGGAGCGGCCGACCCGGCAGTTGTGGCCGATGTGGGCTTGATCGTCGATCTTCGTGTAGGCGCCGATCGTCGTGCTTTCAATCGCCGCGCGGTCGATCGTACAACTCGCACCGACTTCGACGTGATCGGAGATCACGACGTTCCCGATCTGGGGAATCTTGTGGCGGCCTTGGGGGTTGTCGTAAAAACCGAACCCGTCCGCGCCGATCACCGTCGAGCCGTGAATGATGCAGTGTTTGCCGATCACGCAATGGTGGCCGATGACGGCGTTGGGAAACAGCACCGTGTCGTCGCCGATCTCGGCGAACGGTTCGAGCACGACGCCGGGGTAGACGATGCAGCGCTCCCCGACGACGGCGTCGGCCATCACGACCGCGCCGGCATGAACGACGGCGCTGGGGGCGATCCGAGCGGAATCGGCAACGATCGCTTTCGGAGAGATACCGGGCTTGAAGACCGGTGTGCGGTCGAACGCCTTTAAAAAGGCGATCAGCGCCAAACGGGCGCCGCTTTTTTCCACGAGAATGGCGTTTGTAAAAGGTTCCGCGAGTTCGGGAATCGTAAGAACCGCACCGCGTTCGGCGGCTTTCGGATGACGATTCAGAACGGCCTTCGACTCGATGAAGTAGACGTAGTGTTCTTCGAGCGCACTTTCCTCGGAAAGAATCTCGATATCCCGCAAACCGCGGATCGCATAGTCCGGGTCGCCGGTGAACTGCAGGCCGAGAGAGTCGGCGAGGCCCTTGAGGGTCGAAATTTCTTTGGGAATCGTGATAACGCCTCCGCTCGACGGAAACAGATGTCTCGCTCAGATTATCATTTATTGGGTCGAGGAATAGGCTAAGATAGGGTATGGCCGACCATCCCGCTGAGAAAAAATCCCGCCGGAAGCAGTCCAGCACGCCGGACGAAGCTCAAGAGACCGCCCGCATTCGCAAGTCGATGTCGAAATGGCAATCCATGGACGCCCCCGCGCGGCTGCTCGGCCGCGGACTGGGACGTCGGGAACTCGAACGCAGAGTCGCGTCGGAAGTAGGCATCACGCTCCGACAAGTGCAAGTCGCTCTCAGGTAGAGGCCGTTATGAATACGAATCTCTTTATCGGCGGTCTTTTCTACGATACGACCGAAGATGAACTCCGCGAATTCTTCAGCCCCTGCGGCAAGGTCAACAGCGTAAAAATTCTCATGGACCGCGAGACCGGACGCTCGAAAGGCGCCGGCTTCGTCCGAATGTCGACGCAGGAAGAAGCGAAAGCGGCGATCGAACGCCTGAGCGGCAAGGTGCTCGGCGGGAGAAAGGTCTTCGTCAGCGAAGCCCATCCTTCGCCCCTACAGCCCGGCTTCGTTGAACGGCGTTCCGGAAAGGATCGGCGCCGCTCCGCGCCGTCGGGACAATCCCCCGCGCGAAAGGAATGGAGTCCGAAACCC
>PFUL01000126.1 GCA_002790095.1 Elusimicrobia bacterium CG_4_9_14_3_um_filter_62_55
CGGACGCGAACGGTCTTGCGACCTGGGAGACCGCGCCGGCCGATGGTTCGGTGACGTCGGCGAAGCTGGCGTCTGACGCGGTGACTTCCGTTAAGATCGCCGATGGCGCCGTGACGACCGCGAAGCTGGCGGCAGACGCGCTGGCGTCGCGGGTGGCGAAGAGCGGGGATACGATGACGGGGGCGCTGACGCTTCCGGCCGATCCGGCGGCGGCGCTGGAAGCGGCGACGAAGCAGTATGTGGACTCCTGGACCCGCGACTGCGTCAATCCCGCCGACGCCAATGACATCATGGTCGGCGTGGGGGATATGTGCGTGGACAAGTACGAGGCGTCGGTGTGGTCGACGGCGACGGGCGGCACGCAGTACGGAATCGACGGGGCGGGGGACTATCCTGCCGCTTGCGGCAACGGATTAACGGGCTCGGGAGAGAACACCGCGGGGGGGTGCGCCGCGGGGGCGGGAAAGATATTCGCGCGCAGCGTGGTTGGGGTCAAGCCGTCGACCTCGCTCACCTGGTTCCAGGCCAACACCGCCTGCGCGAACGCGGGCAAGCATCTGCTGACCAATGCGGAGTGGCAGGCGGCGGCGGCGGGTACGCCAGATCCCGGGGCTCTGGCTCAGGACGCCGGACCTAAGTGCAACACGAGCGGGTCGCAGTCCATGACCTCAGGCAACGGCACGAGTTGTCTATCCAGTTATGGCGTCGAGAATATGATCGGCAGTGTCTGGGAGTGGGTGGCGGACTGGGGCACGGCCGGGGCGGGAGCCTCGAATGCAATGGGGACGGCTGTGCCGTGGGTATCAGCCAGCTACAACGGCGATCAGATGTGGAATATCGGGGGCAATGCGCACAATGGCAGCGCATGGACAGCGGGGCAAGCTCTGGCGGTGTTCCGCGGCGGCTACTGGGCCAATGGCGCCGCCGCGGGGGTGTTCGCCTTCTACGCGAGCGACGGGCCGTCGGGCTGGACCAGCCCCGTCGGCTTCCGCTGCGGTAGGCGCCGGTGAAATCTGGACTCTGTAAATCCGTGACCGGGGTGACGGCGACCGACATCCTGGACGGGGTGGTCACCACGCCGAAATTGGGCGATGGGGCGGTCACCGACGCAAAGATCATAGGGATGGCCGCCGCGAAGCTGACCGGGGCGCTTCCCGCCATCGACGGCTCGGCCTTGACCGGGGTGACGGACGCGACGAAGGTCCTCAAGGCCGGCGACACGA
>PFUL01000106.1 GCA_002790095.1 Elusimicrobia bacterium CG_4_9_14_3_um_filter_62_55
CGCGAACCGGGCGATGGGACAATTGAAATTCGCCGGGCGCCAATCGGGCGCGGCCGCTTTGGCGGGTTCCGCGGGCGGGGCCGCGTCGTCCGCCTTGGGGGCCTTCGAGGGAACGAAAACCGAGGGCGGTGAATTGGCCGGTCCGGGCGGCGGGGAGATCGGCGCGGACATGCCCACGATTCAGCCTCCTGGCTCCGGCGCTCCGGGCTCCGGGAGCGGAGCGGGCGGAAGCGCTTGCCCGAGTAATTGGACGCAATTGGAAGGCGGCGGTTGCGAACCGCCGAACTTGCAGGGAACCGCGGTCACGCCCTACCAGGGGCTGCTCGACAACGCGAAGCAGATGGCCGATCAAGCCAAGCAACTGCAGATGGCGGGTATAGCGTTGATCGCCATCGGGTTGATCGTCGCGATTTGGTGGCCGATCGGGTGGGCCATCGTCGCTATCGGCCTGATGATGGTCGCCATTGCGAGTTCGATGTCGTCTCAGGCGGCGAATATGGGACAGCAGATTTCCAACCAGTACGGCCAGGAAGGCCAGGGTGAGATCGTCGAGCGCTACGGCGAGGATGCGAACACCGCCAACGACATTCATGACCGGGACATTATCAAGGATTCGACGGTCGAGCAGGATGTTGAAGAGGAGAGGAACTCGGATTATACTCTGCAGGAATGAAGAAACCGAGGCTTTCTTCGGAAACCAAGCGAAACCTCAATCGATATTGCGGCTGGGCTTTCTTCGGCCTGGTTCCGCTTAATTTCACGCTTTCGCTTCTGTTCGCCTTCAAATACAGCCAGGAAGTGCCTGGATTGATGGCGTCTTCCTTGCTGATCAATCTCGCGTTCTGCGTGCTCTTTGGGGCGTTAGGCTACTTGTTTTACGGCGGGATACTGCTGGACCTGATCTTCGTAACCGACGACGCGACGGCGTCCGTAGCGCAGACGGCGGTCCCCGCCCAGGCTGCGCCCCAAGCTCAAGTTTCTCAGCCTCCACCGCGGCCGGTACCGCAGCCGCAACCAGCGCAGTACCGGCCTCCGTTTTCCGGCTCGCGCCCCGGAGGCATCCCTCCGATGGCGACGCCGCCGCCGATGGCCCTTCCCGCGATGAATACCCCGATGCCCGGGGAACTGCCTAAGAATCCTTATCCCGAGGAGTTCCCGGATGACGATGAGCAACCACTCGAACCCAAACAGGGGCCGTTCAGCGGGATGGGCGGGGCGGGGGCCGGCGGGCCCGATCAGCAATAATCAGATCGCGACGGCGGAGACGTCATCGGAGAACTCCTTCGCGCTGTGATAGCGGTCGGCCGCGACGGGCTCGAGGGCCTTGGAGATGATTTCGTCGACGCGCTTTGGAAGTCCCGCGACGACTTCCGAAGGCGGCATGTAGACCTTTTCCCGCTTCTGAGCCAGAAAGTTCGGGCCTTGAAAGGGAATCTCCCCGGTCATCATTTCGTAGTACACAACCCCGAGGCTGTAGAGATCTGACTCGCGGGAAACACTGCCCAATTCCTGTTCAGGAGCCATGTAAGGGGGCGTTCCCCAGGCGTCGGCTTTAGTCAGTTTCGCAACCGTCTTCTTCGCCTGATGCGCCAAACCGAAATCCATGATCTTGACGATGGAATCGCGGGTCATCATGATGTTCGAAGGCTTCAAGTCCCGGTGGATGACCTTCTTCGAGTGGGCATAGTCGAGGCCTTCGGCGGCTTGTCGGACGATGTCCTTCACTGTTTCGTACGGAAGCGGTTCTCCGTTTTCCAGGAGTTCATGCAGCGACCGTCCGGTGACAAGTTCGAACACGAGGTAGAGTTGCTCGTGCTCCCGGAAAATCGAATAAATTTCGACGAGATTTAGATGCTTCAGTGAGGCGACGAGACGCGCTTCCGAGAGGAACATATCCAATTCCTTTTTGCTGGAAACGATTTCTTCGCGCATGCGTTTGATCGCGACCGAACGAGCCAGCGTCAAATCCTCGGCTTCGTAGACGACTCCCATTCCACCCTTGCCCAGTTCCCGAACGATTTTAAAGTTGTCGTGTAAAACGGCGCCGGGTTCGACGCTTTGCAGGGAAGCAGAGGCGGCGATCGGGGCGCCGGCGGGTCCCGAAACGGGGCCTCCGGGGGGCGCTGAAAGCGGAGCGCCGACGGGTCCGGATTCGGGCCCGCCGAGCGCCGCGAGAGCGGGGCCGGAAAGCGGACCGAAGGGGGAAGAGGCCGTCAGATGCGCGGTGATCGGCTGGGTGGCGAACTCCGTTTTGCGGCGGCTCAAGCCGATGGCGACGATCCCCGTCAGGACGATCAGACCGCCCGCGGTCGCGGCGGCGACCCATAAACGCTTCTTCTCGGAGCGCTGCGCCATCGCGCCGTTCCACAAGACGACGTCCGTTTTCAGGAACTCGAGAGCTCCCTTTCTGTAGGTTCGAATCGCGTGCTTGGTGTCGTCGTAATAGAGAGCGCTGTGCAAATCCTTGTCGGCCCCGCTCAAATCCCTCTTGGCCATCGCACGGGTGAAGCCGGCGGTGATCGCGAGCATCTCGATGTTCTTGAACATGTTCTTGTATTCGTCTTCCAAACCGTCGATGAGGTTGATCTCCTCGAGGAGAAGACCGCGAAGCTTCTCGCGTTCGTTCGACACGGCTTCCAGAGCCGGATCCGATTCGTAACGTGCTGCGAGCGTCGTCAACTGGTCCTGGTAGGCGCGCGCGGTCTTTTCGTGCGCGCGAAACTGTTCGACCAGAGGATCAAGCCTCGACCAAGCGAGATCCGGCTTCGCGTCGCTGTTCGTCGCGTGCTCGATCGTGCTCGCGGCCGAGTAGCAGGCGAATAGAGTCCCCACGAGTAAGATGCCCGAAGCGCTCACGAAACCTCTCGGAGAGGTTTGAAGGCTTCGAGTTTTCCGACTCCTTTGATCTCCTTCACGCCGAGGGATTCATACTCGAAGAGGTCTATGGTGAGCGCCCGGGTAGCCTCGGAGACGGCGGCGAAATTCGGGGGCGCGAGTTTCTCGAATCGGGAGGCCACGTTCACCGTGTCGCCGAGTACGCTGTACTCGAGCCGGGCGGAATATCCGATGTTGCCGACCACGGCGCGTCCTGAATTGATGCCGATGCGCACGCGCGGGGCCGGGAGGCGGCGTTTTTCCGCTTCGGCCGCCCAGGTTTCGGGGATTTTCAACGCCGCACGAACGGCTTGGGCGGCATAGCGGGCCGGGTCCTGGTCCGTCTCCCCGGGTTGGGCGCCGAATATGCCCATGACCGCGTCGCCGATGAATTTGTTGACATGCCCTCCCTCGCGCTGAATCACCAAGGCGACCGTTTCGAGGTAAGGATTCAGGATCTCCGAAATCTCGCGGGGGGTCTTGGAGCGGCTCATTTCCGTAAAGGCCTCCATGTCCACGAAAAGAACGGTGACGTCGCGCTCTTGGACCTCGAGTCCGATGACCGTGCCGTCGGCGCTTTGTTCGACGATCCGGTCCACCACGTCCGGCGCGAAATAACGCGCCATGTTCTCCTCGATCCGGGTGATCTTGGCCTGCGCCTCAAGGGTCAGCTGTAAACTGACCAAGCTCGCGATCGCCGAGCCCAGGTACAGGTCGGATTCGGTGAAGGTGTGCCCGTTGCGCCGGTTATCCATGTAGAAAACGCCGAGCCTCTCTCCTTTCCCCCAAAGCGGCAGCAGCAGTCCCGAGGAGATGTCCTGAACGCGCATGCTCTCGCTTTCCGTCTGCATCTTGGATTCGAGCAGGAAGGACTGGTCGGGGGGGAGGGATTGAAGCAGGGAAGCGCTGAAGCGGAAATCCGGGACCCGCCCGAGGTTCTTCTGCCAGGCGAGGCGGACGTCGAAGCCGCCGGCGGCGTGGGCGATCAGGATCGACGCGACTTCAGCCGCTTCAATTTTTCCGGTCGTGTAGGACAGCAAAGTCGTCAGGGATTCCTCGATACTGGGAATTTGAGCGAGACGCTGGACGAGCTCGTGAAGCTGCCCGAAGGTTTCCTTCAGTTTCGGGTCCGCGGCATCGACCCTGCGGCCCTGCCCCCCGGCGACATCCTTTAGGATGTCCCCGGCGTCGAGCGCCGCGGCAGGAGCCCCGTCGTGCAGCAAGAGTTCAAAGCGCCAGGGACCGACTTCGATTGAATCACCATGGTTGAGCGTCGTCTCGGAGCCGATGCGTCTCCCGTTGACGAGGGTGCCCGAGATACTGGGCTTCGGGCGCCCCGTTTCCGGCAGCGGCGAAAGAGTTCCGTCGCGCACCGACCAGGCGCCGGAGTCTTCCAGCAGGCAGCAATGCCAGCGGCTGGTAGTGGAACGGAACCTCTCGCCTTCGGGCAGTACCAGGCTGCAGTCTTCTGCCCTGCCGATAACAAACGGGCCTCCCGAGGTCTCGAGTATGGGTTGGGACGAGGCATCCTCGGGCAGAAGGCGCCACCTTCCGTCGGTTTCCCGGAGCAGTCCGTGGGGTCCCTGGATTTTGAGCTTCATCGCGCGGCAGCGTTTCCCTATAATTAGGAAGCGCCCCCATTTTACCCCCCGCTTACGGTCTTCGCAATGGCGCGGGTATGCCTTCGAGAATTACGGAAGATTTACTTTTTGATCCCAAGTCACGATCCCCTAGGCCCTTCGGCCTGGGACTTTTTCGACGAGAAAGCCTCTTTCTTAGGCGCAACTTCCTAGGCCTCTTGGACCCTTGACACGCCCTACAGGTCTCTATAAACTGGAAACGAAGGAAAACAGCGGTTTCAACGGTATTTT
>PFUL01000201.1 GCA_002790095.1 Elusimicrobia bacterium CG_4_9_14_3_um_filter_62_55
GGCCGTCCTCACCCCTCAACTCGCCTCCGCGGCGGCTTGGAAGCCGAATCTGAAGTTCGGAAATCTCGAGCTTCATCCGTACTACAAGCTCGCCGAGAGCTACGACTCGAACATCTACCTGGTTCCTAAGGACAAGCCGAACGGAATCCGGACCGGCGGCGGCGTGCGCAGCTCCTGGATCACCGACAACACGCTCGGGCTGAAGGCGATGTTCCCCATCGGCAAGATGCACAAGCTCTCCGCGGCCTACAACGCCCAGATTCTCAACTACACGACCCAGTCTCAGGCCAACGACGCGTTCAACCAGACCGCGAACCTCACCTATAACTACAAGCGGCCGAGTTGGGACGCGAAGTTCTGGGACACCTACATGAACACCGAGGATCCGGCCTTCTCGGAACTCGTGGAACGCTCCCAGCGCTGGCAAAACGAGTTCGGGACCGTCATGGGCTACGCGCCGGAAGGCGGCATGCTCTTCGCGGAAGTCTCCGCGAAGCACGCCAATCATAAGTACCTCGACTCCAGCCCGGGCGGACTCGGCTTCACGCTCAACCGCTACGAGCAGGAATTCGGCATCCGCGGCGGCTACATGATTCAGCCGAAGACGAAGGCCTATCTCGGCTACCGCCGCGGCATCGTCCACTACTCCATCCAGCCCGACACGAAGCACAACAAGGCGCACTACCTCGACGCGGGCGTCGAGGGGAAGATCGCCAACAAGCTCACCGGCCGGGTTCAGACCGGTTTGTCCTTCACGAAGTACAACAACAACGCGGTCACCAACGCGGGCCGGCCCGATCATGTGACGCTCTGGACGGTTGCGACGAACCTCAACTGGAAGCCGCTCGAGCGCACGAGCGTCGACCTGGCGGCCAGCCGCGGCCTGCAGGCGTCGACCTTCGGCAAAAACCGGTACTACATCGCGAACCTGATCGGGCTCAACGCCAGCCACAAGCTTCCGTGGAAGCTCACGGCCAAGGCGGGCTTCTCGGCGGGCTACGACAAGTACCCCGAGGCGACGACCGCCGGCGGCAAGACGGCCAACCGCCGCGACGACACCTATACCGAGTCCGTCGGACTGGAGCACCAGTGCCAGGAGTGGCTGAGCATGGGCGCTTCCTACGAGCACAAGGACCGCAACTCGATCTTCACCGATCAGTTCAACTACGAGCGGCATCTGACGATGCTGCAGGTGAAGGTGACGTTCTAAGACCTGCTCCATCGCAGCGAACGCCCCTCCGGGTCTTGGGCCCGGAGGGGCTTTTCGTTGCGTCCGCAAAATAGACTTGACTCTATTTAACTCATCTCCATGTTCCCGTAGTTTCAAGGACGGAATGCCCCCAACGGCGCGGACGCCCCCGCGGGGGGCGTCCGGCCTCGGCGCGCAAGCGCGCCGAGGGGAAATACGAGAGTTGCCCTCGGCATAATGGATTTTACGCCGGCGGGCTCCAGGCGACGCGCTCCCGCGCATCACGCGCGTGCATGCCGCAACGGAAATTTCAATCGAGAGCAACTGTCCCCGGGGACAGTTCCCGGTTCGTTCGGGCGCGGAGATTCGATTTCTATATTGCATTGTGGTCCCGCACGTATTCCGTCCGACGCCGCGCTCGGCGCCGAAGTGGCTAAACGATCCCTCGGGCCTCGCGGATCATTTGCTGCGGGACTGCGCGTAAGCGCGCCGACTCCCGCACGCGGCCCATTTGCTATAATCGATTGCTCTTATGCGCCCCTCTTTCCTGTTCCCCGTCGCACTCCTGGTCGCCGGCTGCGTCCCGCAGACGGCCAAGCCTTCGCACGCTGATTTGCAAACCGCCCCGGCCGCCCAGGCCCAAGCCGAAGAGGCCGCCATCGCCGCGGCGCTCTCGGGCATCGCGAACCCCAAGAGCGACTACAAGCTCAGCCCCGCCGATCTCCTCGAGGTGACGGTCTACCGCGAGGAGGAACTCGGCCGCACCGTGCGCGTCAGCCAAAACGGCGAGATCTCCTTGCCGCTGGTGGGGACGCTCAAGGTGGGGGGGACCAGTTTGCAGGACGCCCAGGCCCGCGTCGCCGAGAAATTCGCCGAGTATCTGGTCAACCCCCAGGTGACGGTGTTTATCAAAGAGTACGGCAACAAGAAGATCTATGTGCTGGGCGAGGTGGCCAAGCCCGGCTCGCTGGACCTGCCCCCGGAGTCCAAGCTCACCGTCCTGGAAGCGATTTCCATGTCGGGGGGATTCTCCGCGGTGGCGGCCAAGGACCGCACGCGCGTCATCCGCGCGGGCGAGGGCGGCAAGAGCCAGAGCTGGACGGTGGAGGTCTCGGCCATCACCACCGGCGGGCGCAAGGACAAGGACATGACCCTCGAGCCCAACGATGTCGTGTTCGTGCCGCAGAGCTTTTTCTAAGCCGCGGGGATTAGGCCGGTCGGGACAACCGCGGGAAGGATGCTTCGATCTCGCGGGAGCGGGCCTTTGAGACGCCGGCTTGCTCGGCGAAGCCCTTCCAACCGTCCACGGCGGCCCGCACTTCATCGATGACGGCGGCGGCCTGGGAGCGGGATGCGCCCGCTTGCCCGGCCAAGCGAAATATGTGCGCGAGCCCGGGGTTCTTGCCCTCGCCGGCGAGCGTCATGCTGTGCTCGCCGCCGGGACCGGGGGCGTGCATGAGGTCGTAAGCGGGAGAAAGGGTCCAATCGCCGCTCGCGTCGTTTAAGATGAAAGCGAAATTTTTGACATGGTCGTCCCGGTTGCGGGCCGACACATTAAACACCATCCGCCGCAAGGCCCGAAGCACATCCTGATGATTGCCGGTCAGGACCGACGCGACCTTGAGGAGGTCGGCGTAATCGGCGGAGGGGACGCGAAAATTCGACTCAATGAGGTTGCCGAATGTGTGGACATGAAGCCGCCGATTGTCTTCCCTATCGAAGCGTTTGACGCCGAAGAAGCGCCCCCCCTGAGAGGTTTCAAACAGGCGAACCGGAGGCATGTCGATTCCCGCGGCGCGGGCCATGAGCGCATAAGCGTATTCCAGGGGCCCGGCGTCGACGGCGTCTTCTTTCGCCGCGAACTTAACGATCCAATGTTGGAAACCCTCCGGCAAATCGTCCTCTCCGGAAAGGAGGCGGTCTCCCTTCACGCCGACCAGGACCTTGGGGCGGGCGCCGCCGGGGGAGCCGCCCGCCCGCAGAAGCTGCGGCAGCAGCTCCACGGCGTCGCCGGCCAAGACCTCTTGAGACCGGAGGGCGAGTTCGTGCAAATCGAAAACGGAGTCGTCGACGCCGTCTCGTTCAAGCGGGGGGTGGTAGGTCAGCGCGCCCATCGTCCGCGTACCCAGCCAGGAAAGGCGCTCCAGCGGACTGATCTCGGCGGGGTTCTTGTCCAAGGAACGAAAATGTCTGTCCATCAACAGGAGGCCCCATCCATCGGGGAGAGAATCGTCGAAGAGCCCCGGCAAAGGCCCGAAGTCGAGGGCCGCATGCTGGAAAAGCGCGCCTTCAAAGGGCAGGCGCAAGGGCGAGAGGCTCTGTCCGGCGCTCAGAAACTCCGGCGCGTACTCGAAGTAAATCCGACCGCGGTCCTCCGCCAAGACGCCGACGGGGGGAGAGTCGCCGGGACGGCGCGTGAAGCGGACGGAGAGCTTTTTCAAATCCGCCCTCGACGGCGGGCCGATTTAGCCGCGCGCTGTTCCAATTCCGCCAGGCTGCGCGGAGCCGACGACAAAAACAACTTATCGCACTCATTGAGACGGGCCAAAGAGTGGGCGACCTTGAGAACCAACGCCAAGGAGGCTTTGCCTGTGTTCTCGAACCGTTTGAGGGATGCTTCGGAAACACCGGAACGGTTTGCCGAAGTTTTCCGCGTCCAGCCTTTCGTGAGTCTCAGGGCGCGCAGGCGCTCAGCCAGGGCCTTGCCCATCTCCGTGGGACCCAGCAAAGAGAGAAGAGATGCGCTCATAATTAATTATGAGTGATAAATCTTTAAAAGTCAATAAGTTATCTTTTAATTAGAATTTAGCTATTAATAGATAATTAATTATCTGTTACTTCAAAATCACAATTCTATTCCGGCGAACTGCCCACCAGGACCGCAAAGCTCGGCCAGCCGGAAGGCGAGGTAGAAGGGCACGGAGAGGAGCCGGTAGCGCAACTCCGAGCGATCGGGGAGCGCGACGCGGTGTGCATCGATCCGAAGCGGCCCGTCATAGAGCCGTATGCCCAGGTCCCCGCCGCTGCGCTTGAGAAACTGATGCAGCGATTTGAGCGACCCGTGGCTGCCGGATTTGACCTCGATCGGCAGGACGCGGTCGCCGACTTGGACCAGGAAATCCAGCTCCGAGATCGCGTCCTTCTCCTCTCGCACCCAAAAGAAGAGCGGCCCCCGCTGCCGGCCGCCGGCCGCGAGAATCTCTTGTCCGACGAAGGCCTCCGCCAGTCCCCCGGCCAACCCGGAGGAAGCGAGCCTCGCGCGCAGCTGCTCGCGCGTCAAATGCAGCACATGGGTCACCAGGCCGATGTCCAGATATTGCGCCTTGGGCGCGGCCTTGGGCTTGGGCACGAGGGGCGGCTCGGTTCGGGTGGTCGGGTAGATTCTCTCGATGAGCATCGCGTCATGGAGGACATCGAAGGCATCCGACACTTCACGGGAGCGGCCCTCCGGCCCGCAAAGCCGTGAATACTTGATCCGGCGGCCCGCCTCGAATGGGACCTGCTCCCAGAGCGACTTGAGACGCCCGACTCCGGCGCCCCGCGCGTACTTGCTGAAATCCTCCTTGAACGAGGAGAAAAGCGCCTCCTGACGGTCGCGGACGGCGGCGACACTGCCTTCGGCGGCGAAGCTCGCCACGGCCTCGGGCATCCCGCCCACGACCATATAGTCCAGCAGAATGTCCGTCAGCCTCCCGTGCACCGGCGGCGGCGCCGTCTCCCCGACTCGCGTCGCCCGCAGGATATCCAGGAGGACGCCCTCGCCCCGCGCGGCCAGGAATTCCTCGAAGGTCGCGGGATACAGGTAGCGGAACTCCACCCGGCCCACGGGAAACGACCAGCCCTCCGCCTTCATCCGCACTTCCAAGAGCGAGCCGGCGGCGATTACATGAAGGTCGGGGGCTTCTTCCTGGAAGAAGCGCAGGAGCTTGACCGCGGAAACCGAGTTCTGAATCTCATCGATGAATAGGAGGGTCCTGCCGGGGATGATCCGGCGGTTGCATACGCCTTCAATGCTCTGGAGGATCCGCCCGATATCCGTGATTTCCGAGAAAATCCTCCTGACGGCATCTTTTTCCAGGTTGAGTTCCACGAAGCCATCGAAGCTCTTGGCGAATTTACGCACCACCGTGGTCTTGCCTGTTTGTCTGGCGCCGCGCAAAACCAGGGGCTTGCGGCTATGCCGCTGCTTCCATTCCAGCAAATCGGTCTCGATATTTCGGTTGAACATGTATCTATTATGGCATTAAGACTAATATCTATGCAACATTATAGTTCCTAAAGAATAATATCATATTGAAATCATCGATTCCTGGCCATGCTCGGATTGACTTTCGAGGACGGCGCGCAAGGCCCCTTAGATCTATCCCCCTATGCGTCCAAGGGACACTCTACGCGCCGGCAAAAGGCACAAACCCCGCAGCGGCCTAGTTCTGAAGAGTTGGTGCGCGCTCCCCTTGCCGTTACTTGATTTCGCCCGGCGCCCCTGCTAAACTCACGGTACGACCCTATCCGCCTATATCCATGCGGCGATGTCCGAGGCCCGCTGCAAGATGCTGGAAGACGGCACCTATTTCGCTGAGATGCATAAGCCTCTATACTTCTAATGCAATGAAAAACTTCGCGTACGATATAATGGTGCCCATCATCTCCATGCGGGACCGGCAAACGAAGCAAATCCTCGTTTCCAGCCCGGCATTGGACCTTTCTTCCTGCGGCAAAACCGAGGCCCAGGCCATCAAGGCCTTCAGCGAAGCCGTCCGCCTATTCTTTAGTGAGTTGGAAGACATGGGTACGACGGAGGATGTGTTGATCGAACTAGGTTGGAGACGGTTGCGAAGCCCTGGCCGCCATTGGGTGCCGCCCGAAATTCTGCACCAAAAGCAAATCCGCGTGCCGGCCGCCGTATAGCCCCTCGTGCCGAGGATCACACCCGCCTCGCCTCGACTCCTCGTCAAAATCTTCCAGCGCTTCGGATTCAAGGTCTCCCGGCAGGAGGGCAGCCATCTTTCAATGACCAAGCCCGGCATCCGCCGTCCTCTA
>PFUL01000072.1 GCA_002790095.1 Elusimicrobia bacterium CG_4_9_14_3_um_filter_62_55
CGCGGCCTCCGCCTCCCGGTCTCCGTAGCCTAAAGCGACGGCGATCGCGAAGGCAGTCTCCCGCGCCGCGGCGGGCAACCGTCCGAGGGCCGTTTCCTCGAACCCTCCGTCCGCGACGGCGCTGTAGAGCAGACACGCCTCCATCAACCTCCACCGGCTCTTCGCGAATTCAGGAGTCAACTGCCGCTCGACGGTCAACCGCGTGAACCACTTGAGCAGCGCTTCCGGGGCCCGCTCCATCGGCCGGCGAGGGTCACCGCGCCGGGGCGCGCGGCGGCAGAGACGCCCCACGAACTCCCGGAGCGCGTAGAACAGCCGCGAAGTGGTCTCGACGCCTCCGCCGAGGACCATGATCATCTCCTTTCCGCCGGCGAGATGACCGCGCACTCGGCCCGCCATCGTCGGCCAATGCGCGTGCCGCAGGAGAAAACTTCCCGCGGCGGCCCGAAGCAGCGGCATGCGGTCGAAGCCCAGATGGAAGGTACTCATAAACCCCGCGTACGCGCCCTCCTCGTGAATCGAGAGCATGTCCAAGGCGAAGGCGTCCATCGCATTGACCAACCTCGGTCGGCAGGGCGCTCCGCGCACCTCTCGGATCCCCCACAACGAATGCCGGAACAACTCTACATTAAGGTAAAGAAGTTCCTTCTCAATCGGAGCGTGCGCGAGCAGCGCGAGCACCGCGGGGGCGCGCCCGGTTTCCTCGGCGAGCGCATCGCGTATCCGTTTCGCGGATGCGAGCGCCCCGCCGGTGTCGGCGAACGGATAGGCGGTATTAACTCCCACCAGCGCGCGGTAGAGCTTCTGCTGAACCGCCAGCGACGCGTCGGGAGGAAGCGCCCGAAAGAACGCCGCGATCCCCAATCCCAGACACTGGAAGGCGGGTTCGATCAACGCCCGCGCCGGTCCGGACTTCTTCGGGAGATGAGGCGACCGCGCCGGAAGCTCCGCGCGGGCGATCAACGCCATCAAATCCTCATAGCGGCCGACCGGCTTGTACATAGCGGGTATTGTAGTTAAGAAAGTTCTCCGTCGGCGGGAAAATGGTAAACTCGCGTCATGCGAACGACCACCCTTTTCGCCGCGCTTCTTTTCGCCGTTTCCCCCGTCCGAGCCGCCGGACTGGACCGGTCCCCTCTTAACCCCGGAGAGGACCGGCACAGCGGGGCTTCCGCCCCGCTAGACGGTTTCGTCGTCAAGACCGACGGCCGCACCGTGTACTTCGACCTGGGATCGGAATCGGGCCTCCTTCCCCATTCGATCTACGACCTCTCGTCGCTCGGAGACGCGTTGAAGCATCCGGTCACCGGAGAATCCCTCGGAGCCGACGTCAAACCCCTCGGCCGGGTCGAGATTCTTTCGGTGGAAGAAAAATATTCCACCGCCTCCCCCGCGCAAAGGGAGCTCGCGCTTCCCGCCGCCGGAACGAAGATACGTCTGGCCCTTTCCGAGCGGCGCGCAGTCCCCGCCGCCGCGGAAAGCTCGCCCGCCGCGGGTGATAAAGAGGGTGCCGTCCGCGAAACGCTCGCGCGCAGCCCGATGCTGCCGATCGAAGCGGTCGACATTTCGATCGGAGACGTGGACGGAGACGGCTCGGAGGATACGGTGCTCGCCGGGCCCCGGGAAGTCGCGGCCTTTGGGTCGGACTGGAAGCTCAAGTGCCGCTACGAAGACTCTTCAACCGCCGGTCGGTTCATGTCCGTCGAAAGCGCCGACGTCGACGGTGACGGAAAAGCGGAAATATTCGCTGTCGCCAACAATAAGTTCTTCAAGCGTCTTGAGACCTTCGTCCTCGACTGCGCTGACGGAAAGATGACCCGACGCGTTTCCCTTCCCTACACGGTCCGCTCGTTCCACGACGGCTCCGGCCTTTCGGTGCTGGGCACCCAAAGCGTCGACGTCGACGGGGAATACCTGGGAAGCGACATTTTCCGCCTCGGCTACGCCGACGGAAAATACGCGAAAATCGGGGAGCGTATCCGCCACAAGCGCCTCGAATGGATATACGGCTTCGGCTTTACCCTACGCGGCGACGCTCCGGTTCTCATCAGCTACAGCAAAACCGACCGCATCCGAATCTTCTTCAAGAAGGGTTCGTGGTCCACTCCGGAGAAGTACGGACAAACCGCGGAGCGGCTGACGGTTCGGGAACGGGAACTCCGGTTCAGCCCGCGCTTGATCATCGAGCAAGGCGGCTCCGGATTGGCGGGGGTTTACACGCTCAGGAACATCCCGCGCTTCTTCCAAATGGCGGCGGCCTTCGGACAGTACAGCCGGGCGGAACTGCACTACCTCCGCTGGAACGGATTGGCGCTGGAACCGATCTGGCGCGGCGATCTCGGCGGTTACGCCGCGGGCATCGCGGAAAGGCCGGAGTCCCTGCTCGTCGCGGTGGTCGGCGCCGACGGCAACAGTTCCGTCTGGTCGTTCTCTAAATAGCCGATATGCCTCCCGGGCGCAAACCGCGCCGTTCGTCCGCTCCGAAACGCGCGACGAAGAAAGGTCGGCCCCCGGCCTGGCTTCTCGTTTCGTTATTCATTCTCGGGGCGGGCGCGGCCGCGCTCGGATCCCTCGCGTGGTACGCCGAGCGAACCCTCGCCCCTCTCGCCCAAGGCCGCCCGCGCGCGCAATACACGACGCGCGTTTACGGCGCCCCGCATCGGCTGCGTCCCGGATTCCCTCTCACCGCCCCGGAGCTCGAAAGCCGCCTGACGCGGCTCGGTTATACGAAAACCACCGCCGCGCCGGGACCTGGGGAATACTCCAAGCCCGCGGACGGCTTCGTGGTGGGGTTAAGAGATTTTAGGCATCCGTTCGTCCGAGCCACCCCCGTTTCCGCGTCGATCCTGACGGCGAACGGCGTCGTGGAGTCGCTGACCCTCGCCGACGGGGGCGCGCCGCTCGTCGAAGCCGTACTCGATGGGGAGCTTCTATACGAACTCTCCGGGGACCGCCGGGTGCGCCGGACGCCGCTGGCGCCCGATGAAATCCCGCTTGTGATGAAGCAGGCGCTTGTGGCGATCGAGGATCGCCGCTTCTATTCCCACACGGGCGTCGACCCGCGCGGCATCCTCCGGGCCGCGTGGAGAAACCTGCGCGCGCAGAGGATCACCGAGGGCGGCAGCACGCTGACGCAGCAGCTCGCGAAGAATCTCTTTCTCTCCCCGCGGCGAACCTTCAGCCGCAAACTCAAAGAGGCGATGATCGCGCTGTACCTGGAAGCCCGTTATTCCAAAGACGACATCCTTCGGATTTACCTCGACAGCGTCTACTTCGGGCAGAAGGGCTCGATCGGGATCGTCGGCCTGACGGAAGCCTCGCGTCATTTTTTCGCCTTGCCTCCGCAGGAACTCGGCACCGCGCAATGCGCGCTCCTCGCCGGACTACTGCGCTCTCCCGCCGGCTACGACCCGTTCCGGCGGCCGGAACGCTCTTTGGGCCGGCGCAACGAAGTTCTCGCCGCGATGCGCCGTGAAGGATTTCTCTCGCCGCGGCAGGAAATGCGCGCCCGGTCGGAACCTCTCGGAGTCACGCGTTCGGCGCAGGAGACGGATCGCGACGCCGATCACTTCCTGTCGTTTATCGAGCGCGTCATCGCCGCCCGCTATTCCGACGAGGCTTGGATGACGCGCGGGATGACCGTACACACGACGCTCGACTCGTGGCTTCAGGAGCAGGCCGCGGCCGCCGTCGCGAAGGCCCCCTTCGAAACGGCGCTCGTCGCGCTCGACCCGCGGACCGGTGCGATCCGCGCGCTGGTCGGAGGACGGAATTTCGCGAAAAGCCAATTCGACCGGGCCACGCAAGCCCGCCGGCAGCCCGGCTCCGCTTTCAAGCCTTTCGTCTACGGGGCGGCGCTGCGCGGCGGACCCGGGCGCGCGCCCAAGACGCCCGCCGCGCTGCTCGACGACACGTCTCAGGTTTACCGCATCGAGGGCGGCACCTGGACCCCGCGCAACTACGATCGGATCTTTCACGGCCGAGTCACCCTGCGCGACGCGTTGGCCCGGTCTTTGAACGCCGCGAGCGTCAACCTCGCTTCCGAAATCGGTCCGCGCGCGATCATCGACTACGCGCGCGAAATGGGGATTCGAAGCCCGCTGCGCCCGACGCTCGGACTCGCTTTGGGCGCCTCCGAAGTCTCGCTTCTCGAATTGACCGCCGCCTATGCCCCGTTTGCGAACGGGGGCTTTCGCGTAGAGCCGTTCGCGGTCGAGGCCGCGATCGACGCCGAGGGGGGCGTGCTCGACTTCCACAACCCGGAACCCCTTTCGGTCATGGATCACGCGGACGCGTACTTGATGACCGACCTCCTTCGAGAATCCGTTCGATCCGGAACCGCCCGCGGTCTGTCCCGCTGGGGGTTGGAGACCCTCGCCGCCGGCAAGACGGGAACGACCGACGATGGAAAGGACGCCTGGTTCATCGGGTATACGCCTTCGATTCTGGCCGGCGTCTGGAGCGGTTCCGACATCCCGAAGGCCCTGGGAATTACGGGCGCTTCGGCGGCCATGCCGGTCTGGGCGGCGTTCGTCAAAGCGACGCGGGCGCGGACCCCGCCGCCTAAAACCGACCCCTGGCCTCGTCCGGAAAGCGTCGTCACGGCCGTCGTGGATCCGCATTCCGGTCTGCTGGCCCGCGCCGGCTGCCGGGACCGCCGCACGGAGCTTTTCTTGGCGGGAACCGCTCCCACGCAAGAGTGTCCCCTCCATTCGGGGGGACCCTGGGGCTGGCTGAAGCGTTTTTTCTCGGATTCCGAAGCGCCCTCTCCCGGTCGGTTTCGCTGAGAGGCTTTACCCGGCCGTTACCCTTTCGGAACAAACCGGAAAAGAATCCCGTCTAATCTGAGGCCATGTCCTCGCTGCGCCTGTGTCCGCCGTGGTTCACGCTCGCCGTACGCGCAACGGCCGTGATCGTTTCCATCAAGTTGGCGGCGGTGCTCCTGCTTCCGGAAGCCGCGCTGGAACTACCTTCCAACTACGAGGCCTGGGGGCTTCCGGCCGGGGCTTCGTGGGAAACGGCGGCCGCCTTCCTGCTGCGCGGAGGCCTACTCGCTCCGGTTTCGGAGGAAGCGATCTTCCGAGGAGCCCTTCTAGGTTCGCTGTGGACGGGACTGATGCGCCTTAGGCTCGGCGAGCGCGCGGCGTTTTGGTGCTCGGCGATTCCCGTTTCCCTGCTGTTCGTCTGTCTTCATGAAACGGCGAATCCCTCGTTCATCTGGATTCGCATGGTGGGCGCCCTCGCGCTGGCCGTCGCCTACCGCGAGGAGGGTCTTCCCGCTGCGATCGCGATGCACGCGATAGGAAATTCGTTTTGGTCTTCGCTGATTATCGCCGACCGTTTTTTCGGCCCGGACGGGATGATCGTCGTACTCGCGGCGGCGGCCGGTTTGGCGTACACGATTTCCCGGGGACATGCGCACCTTGGCATCGCGAGCGCCGGAACCTGCACGCCTCTGCGCGCGAAATCGGCTCTGGGCTTGTCGCTTCTTCTCACGGGAGGGTCCCTGCTCGTTGGGGGCTCCCCGTTGTACACCCTCGCGGCCTTGGGACTGCTGAGCTGTGCGGTCGCCCGATTCTGCGCCTCGGCCTCCCTCGACCTCACGGTCCCGGCCGCCCATGCCGGGGCGCGGCCATGAACCCTCCCCCGCCGAAGGAACTCCTGGCGAATGCACTAAACCCCGCCTATCATCTCGCCCTGCGGCTTACCGGCAACGAATCGGACGCGTGGGATTTAACGCATGACGCCATGCAAAAGGCCCTTGCGGCGCTGCCTCGGTTTCGGGGGGAAAGCGCGCCGCGAACATGGGTCTATCGCATCGTCGTCAATCTATGGAAAGACCGGAGCGCGTCGGCCGGCGTTCGCTTCCGGTCCCGGATGCTTGCCATCGACGAAGAGTCCGTCGGGGGCTGCGAACCGCGTCCCGAGGATCTGCTGGAAAGAGCCGAAAACAGCCGAATGATCGAAACCGCGATGGATTCTCTCGAACCGGCCGACCGGCGAATTCTGATCATGCGCGAATTCGCCGGACTTTCCTATCGCGTCATCGGCAAGGCCGCCGGCGTCCCCATCGGAACCGTCAAATCCAGACTCTCGCGCGCGCGCCGCGCGCTGAGACGCGCGATCGAAGCCGCTCTGATCGTCTGCCTCCTGCTGGCCGCCGCCGCCCTCTTCTTGAACCGGCCCCGTCTCTCCGAAACGCTCCGGCGCGTGGTCTCTCAATTGAACTTCCACGAACTTCTCGGACCCCGTTAGGGGCTCGAACAGAAATCCTCCGTTCCCGTCTAACTGGCGAGGGATTCGAAACGCTTCGACTCTCCGGAGGAAGCCATGAAGGAAGCTCTCACGCATCTCGCGATTCGCGGTCTCGGCCGCCGCGGCCAAGGAATGGTCGAGTATCTGTTGATGATCTCGGTCGTCGTCGGAGTCATCTTGGTGATCGGAGCGCTGTTTAAACCCAAATTAGCGGGGGTTTTTCAGCAGATAATGAAAATGATCGAAGGCGCGATCCGGCAAGTGGGAGGATAGGCCGCGGATCGATAAAATCAGTCGTTTTTAAAACGGAATTTCCGCAATACGCCGGAAAAATCCATTTGTTAGAATGGGGGCATGAAGCGGAAGGCGATTTGGATCGCCACTTTATTCGTTATGGTCGCCCTGTTCGCGCGCGCGCGCGCGAATGAGACCTCCCCATGGGGCGCCAAATCCGTCGGCGTGCTTGTGGTCGCGGAATACGGGGGTGGAGAATGGAACCGCTTCGTCTCCGACGCCCGCAAAGCGCTCGGGAAGGGGGTTCCGCTCGAAGCCTACGCGGGCGCGCTCGGCTCCAAGCCCCTCCAGAAGGCGGTCGACCGCCTCCAGGCGGAACGCATCGAACGCATCATCGTCGTTCCCGTCGTGCTGGACTCCGCCGTTCCCGAAGTCGAACAACTCCGCTACCTTTTCGGCGCCCGGGAGTTTCCTTCCGAAGCCTTTCTCGAGAAATGGCGGATGGGCAAGCGCCTCGTCGCGCGCGTGAAGACGAAGCTCCCCGTCGTCATCACTGCGGGGATCGACGGGCACGACTCGGTAGCGAACATTCTGCTCTCCCACGCGAAGACGATGAGCCGGGACCCTGCGAAGGAAACGGTCCTGCTTTTGGGTGTCGGCGGCGACGGGGACGACGAACACGCGCGCCTGAGCGCCCGGATCGATTCTCTCGCACGGGGAGTGGCAGCCCAGGGCCGTTTCGCCGGCGCCGCCGGTTTTCTCGTGCGTTCCGCGACGGCGAAGCGCCCCCTCCGGCGGGAGCAGAGCATTCGCGCCCTGCGCCGCATGATCCGCGAAGCCAGCCAACGCAGCCGCGTCCTCATCGTCCCCTGCGTTCTCATCGACGACGGAAGCCTTCGCGGCTGGAAGAAGGAACTCGATAATCTCTTTTACCGCTGGAAGGGAACGACCCTTCTGCCCGACCCGGCCCTGATCGCATGGCTTAAAGAGCGCGTCGAGCAGGCGCGAACCGCCGACACGATGGTCGTCTTTAAGGACGGAGGCCACCTCTTGCCCTCCAAAAAACTCAAGTCCAAACTAAACCCATGAGCGCTCGAATTTCCATAAGCTTCCGCCTTCTGCTCTGCGCGACGATCGCCGGCGGGACCGCGCCGTTTGCCTTCGCCCAGGAATCGGACGAAGTCACGCGCGGCCCTCTCCGGGTACACATCGAAACCGAAGGAACCGTCCGGGCCGAGGAAATTTTCCGCATTCATTCGACGATCGAGGGACGCATCGAAACCCTTACCGCGAAGGAGCTCCGTTGGGCCGCCGCACAGGACGAACTCGGAACCATGCTGACGGCGGAACTTGCCGCGATTATGGACGCGCGCGCATCGACTCCTTCACAAACCCTCGAGGATCGTTGGAAGCGCATCTACAAACCCACGCCGCTGCGCTGTCCCCAGGAATGCTTCATCCTCAAGATTTACGCGCGCGAGGGGAAAGTCGTAGCGCCGAACACGCTTCTCATCGAAGCCGCTCACAAACTGCGCCTTGTCGGCCGCGTGCGGCCCGGGGACGCGAAATGGATTCGGGAAGGACAGCTTGTGGACTACTGGCCCAAGAACGACCCGAAGAACCGCAATCAGGGGCGGGTTGAAAAATTCATCCTCGACGTTCAAGGGGAAACGGTCGAGCCGGGCGGAACCTTCACGATTCTCCTCGATTCCAAACACTACCTCGATCCGGAAACGGAATGGGTCGGAGAAATCACGATCCTCGCGAAGAAGGACGTTCTGCGGGTGCCGACCGAAGCGCTGCTTCACTTCGACGGGGAAGTGTTTCTCCCCATTCGAGTTTCGACCGGCGTCACCTCATACGGCACGACGGAAATTACGGCCGGCGTGTCGGAGCGTCAGCATTTCCTGCACCTCGCGCCCGGAGAGGCTCAAGCGGTCCCCCGCCACACCCCGGATCGGCAGCCGCCCTCCGAATTGGGTCCGGCTCCGGAACCCGAACCGGCGCCGCCGGCGCGTCGGCGCCAACGGACGAAGACGGAATCTCGGACCAATCGCCCGCCGCCGCCGCGACGCGCGCGTCCGCGCCGGCGCGAAGAAGCCGAGCCGGTTAAGATTCAACGCATCAAGCGCATCCCGGGAGAAATCGACGTTTTTCCGGAAGACCAGGAGGCCGAGGACGATGAGCGATTCCCCAGCGACAAAGAGTGAAACACCCGGCCGATCCGGAGGACCGGGTGGCGCTCCGCGAGTCTTCATGGACTTCTGGTTCCTGAAGCTCGACCCTCGGTTTTCTCTCCTGATGAGCAACGAAAAGGTCGTCGCCCGACAGGAGTTTCTGGCGACCCTGGACCAATTCCCGCACCGGCTTCCCGTCGTCGTCTACGCGCTCGACGGTCTCAGCGCCGACGCCGACATTTTGATCTGGCGGCTCAGTCCCGATCTGGAGGATTTTCACACGATGTCGACGCGCCTGCGGCGCTCAGGATTCGGACGCTACCTGCTTCCGACGCGATCGTTCACAGGAACCGTACCCGCCTCGGAATATCCGTTCGAACCGCAGCGTAAAGGGGCGAAGGAATCCGGCCCCATCGGGAACAAGCGGTTTCTCCTCGTCGCCCCCGTCACGGCGGCCGATGCGGAAGCCCTTCGCGCCGGCGCGCCCGCGGAGGAAGGCCGACTGCATGTCCTCGACGGACGGGGGCTCGATGAAACCCCGTGGCTCGCGGCCTACGAGACCGACGACCCGACCGCGTTCGCTCGCCTGCTCACGCGCTTCGCCCCGGATGCGAAGGCCCCCACGACGGTTTGCGTCCGCAAAGACGCTCCCGACTTGATCGAGAGCGCGGGATAGCGCGAAGCGGCGTCCGAACGTTGAAAAACAAGTTTTACAACCTCCACCTTCACTGCGCACTCGGCCCCCGCGTCGATCCGTGGCTCGGCGCCCCTGAAGCCGATCTCTCGATCGCCGGATACCGGGACGCGTACGAACGGGCGTATCATTCCTGCTACGGTCCCAACACCAGCGCCGCGCTTCGCGATCCCTACGATGAGGGGCGCGTGATCGATCTCGTCAATAATTTCGAGAGCGTAGGCTTCGACGCCTCCTTGGAACTGCTCTCCTGGCTCGAAACGCGGCACCCGCGCGTCTACCGGAGACTACAAGCCGCCGACGCCGCTCAATGCCGAGAGTTCGGACACGGCGGCGCGCTCGCCGTCCCGTACCCCCCGCTGCTTCTGCCGCTGGCGCCGAGACGCGACAAGCGCACGGTCGTCCGGTGGGGGCTGGAGGATTTCCGCCGCCGTTTCGGCCGGGACGCCGAAGGGATGTGGCTCCCGGAAAACGCGATCGACGACGAAACGTGCGAAATCCTGATCGAAGCGGGAATCCGCTTCACCGTCGCGGCGCGGACCCAGGCCGCCAGCGTGCGTCCCGTCGGAGCGGACGACGACGCGTGGATCGAGACGACGCCCGAAACTTTGGATCCCCGGAGGCCCTACCGCTGGTCCTCGAAGGAGCAGCCCGGCCGGAGGCTCGCCGTCTTCGCCTACCGGACCGACCTTTCCCCGCGGGCGATGCTGACCCGGACAGCCCTCGCAAGCGACGACGCGCTCGCCGTCGACGCCTGTCAGAGTTTCGCGAACCGCCTGATCGACTCGCTGACCGCCAACGACGCCGCGGAACTCGCGCATCTCGCGATCGACGGGGAGTGGTTCGGGCTGATCCACCCGTACGGTGAGCGCGCCCTCGCGTTTACCCTCGATCTTTTGGAGCGGGAAGCGCCCGCGCTGCGCGCGAACTACGCCGCGTTCCTCGAACTCTTTCCTCCTCCCCAGGAAATCGAACTCAAGCCGGCGAGCGCGCGCAGTTGTCCGCACGGACTGGAACGCTGGCGGGGGGATTGCTCGTGCGCCGGCGAAGGCGCCGGGAACTGGCGCGCGCCCCTTCGCTTTGCGCTCGAACGCCTCGGACGCGACGCGTCCGAAGCGGCCTTCGCGCTCGTACGGCCGCTTTGCGCCGATCCTGAGGACGCCCTGAACGCAGCCGGACCCGTCCTCTTTTCCTCCCCCGCAAACCGCGTTGAGGATTTTCTGGCCGACGCGGCGACGCGCCACCCGACTCCGGAACAGGCTCGTCGACTGCTTCGCGCTGCGGAAGTCCGGCGAGCCGCCCTCGCGCCGCTCGCGCATTGGACCTGGCAGGGAGACGGCCCGTTGTCCGCGGACGCGGTCGAAGCCCTCGCCGCCTGCTCCCGCGCGGTCTTCGTCCTTTCGCTGGAAAGCCCCGAACGCGCCGTCGCGGTGGAAAGCGCGCTTCTTGACGAACTTGCGCGCGTGCCGGATCCGTCCGCCGCCGCCTCCGGAATCGCCGACGCCTACCGCCGCATCGCCGGCTTGCGGTCCGTGGGGGTTCGCCGGGCCGCCGCGCACGAAGCGCTGTTTCTCGCCCTGCGCGAACGCGTCGCCTGCCTTCCGGTCCTGGAAGCTCCGTTTCTGGAATTCTCTTTTTCGCTGCTGTCCCGGCGGGATCGTCCGGAGCGCGGAGGCCAGGCCCGCCTATTCGTTTTTTCCGCGGCCGTCCGGGACCGGCGCACCTTCGATCGCTTTCAGGGAGTCGCCGTCGTTTTGGACGCCGGGGCTGCGGCCGTCGATTGCTGGACGGAACCCTCGGACGATCCCGAACGGGATTCCTCGGAGTTGGAGCGGCTCTTCGTCGACTCGGGCGCGGAAGCCCTGCGCTCGGCTTGCGCCCAACGCTTCGATTCGCGTGCCTGGGGAATCGACGGGATGCTGGGGGAAACGCGCCGCGCGGTCGCACGGGAGCTTTCCGCGAGGCGCAGCGGGGATGCCGACGCGGATCAGCTGCGCGCGCGCTGGCAAGCGCTGATCGCGACTCTCGAAACATCCGCCGGAGATCCCGAAGCGGTCGCGTCTTTGCTCGCCGATTCGGTCCCCATCGCCAACGACCCCGACGCCGCGCGGGGGATGGAACGTATCCGCCGCCAACTGTCCGGGAGCGCCGCCCGATTCGCCGAAGCGCCTTCTCCGGAAACGGCCGCTCCGGTGCGCCGTCTTTTAACGGCCGCGCGCGACAGCGCGCTTCCCCTCAACGTTTGGGAACTGAGAGATCTCGCGCGCGCCGGCCTGGCCCGCGCAGGAAATGCTCTTGGGGAAGACGATCGGCGGGAACTGCTTTCCATGCTGGGACTCGCCGAGACCGCCCTTAAGGAGGAACGATGGTCACCCGCAAGTTAAAGCTCCGCGACGATCAGGAGGCGCTGCTGCTGCTCGGCGAGCGCGACTTTTTTCTTCGGCAGATCGAACGGGAGCACGCCGTCGAGGTTTTCGTCCGGCACGACCCGCAGGGCGACGCGCTGCACTTGAGCGTGCGAGGCGTCGCCTCGCGCGTTCAGCGGGCGCTCAAGCGCTTTCGGGAACGACTCGAGCGGGTCCGCTCCGGCGAGGCCCCCGACGATCCTCCCGCCGCGTTCGCCTTCCCCTCCGACGAAAGCGCTCCCCCGGCCGACGCCGTCTACCTGAGCGCGTACGGCAAGGCGGTTCGTGCCCGGAGCGAGCGTCAAAAGCGCTACGTGGATTCGATCCGGGAGGGCGACCTCACGTTCGGGATCGGCCCGGCCGGAACCGGGAAAACCTTCCTCGCGGTGATGTGCGCGCTGCGCGCGCTGAAGGCCCGCGAGGTGAGCCGGATCGTGCTGACGCGTCCCGTCGTGGAGGCCGGGGAGCATCTCGGCTTCCTTCCCGGGGATTTTCACGAAAAGGTGAATCCCTATCTCAAGCCTCTCTACGACGCCTTTTACGCGGCGCTCGGACCCGACAAGTTCCGGATCTGGCGCGACGACGAAATCATCGAAATCGTCCCGCTCGCCTACATGCGCGGGAGAACGCTCGAAAACGCCTTCATCATCCTCGACGAAGCGCAGAACACGACCCTCGAACAGATGAAAATGTTCCTAACAAGGATGGGCAACGGATCCCGCGTCGTCGTGACCGGAGACGTAACGCAGATCGACCTGGACAGCCCGCGACGCTCGGGGCTTGTCGCGATCGAGCGAATCCTCAAACGGGTCGCGACGGTCCGTTTCGTCCACTTCAACACCGAGGACGTCGTCCGCCACCCGCTCGTCAAAGACATCATCGAAGCCTTCGAGCGGCACGAAAAGGAGAAAGCCTCATGAACGTCACCCTCTTCGGGACCGACGCGCTCGCGGCCCGCGAGCGCGGGCTTCTCCGCGAAGCCGTATTGGCCGCGCTCGGGCCCAAACGCCGCCGCGGCGGGGAGGTCTGCCTGATCCTGATCCCGGATAAGAAGATTCACGCGATCAACAAGCAGTATCTCGGGCACGACTACCCGACCGACGTCATCGCCTTCCCCTACGAAGACGCCGTCCCCGGCGTCCGCCGGGCCCCCGACGCGCCGTTCGGGGACGTCTATATCGGGCTCGGGGTCGCGAAACGCCAAGCGAAGGAGATGGGTCATCCGCTTTTCAAGGAACTCGTAACGCTCGCCGTTCACGGCTCTCTGCACCTGGCCGGGTACGACGATCGCGCTCCGGCGAAAAAGGAAAAGATGTTCGCGCGCCAGAATCGACTCGTCGCGCGCCTGCTTCCTGATGGGAAAAAGAAAACAAAAACTCCCCCCCGCCCCCGCCGCTGAAGCGCCGAAGGCCGACGCGCTCTCCCGCGCCGACTCCGCGCTCTGGGCGCTGACCGCGCTGGCGCTCGCCGTCGTCCCGGATCAAAAAATTCTGCGCTGCAAACTGCTCGCGTTGGAAGCGGGCGTCGGACTCTTGCTGCTGCTTTTGGCCGCGTCATGGCTTCACGCGCGGGAGGCCCGTTGGCGCCGGACGCCGCTCGACCTCCCGGTCGGCCTCTACGCGCTCGGCGGCTTGTTTTTCTACGCGCTCAGCCCCGAACGCGGGGCCTCGTCTCCCGAACTGATCCGAATGCTCTTTTGCGCCGCCGTTTTTTTCGCGGCGAGCCGGACGCTGAAGGGACCCGCGCTTCCCCGCGTCTGGACCGCCGCGGCGGCCCTCGCCGGAATCTACGCCCTCCTCCAGACGCAAGGCGGGGTCGGCCCCCTGAGCGTGCCTCAGCTGGAGAGGCCCATCGCCACCTTCGGAAACCCGATTTTCTTCGCCGCCTATTTGGCCGCCTCCGCGGTACTCGCCGCCGGACACGCGCTCGCGGCCGAAAGCCGGGAACGCGGCTTCTACGCCTCGGCCGCCGTGCTGATCCTCGCCGGGCTTTGGACGACGCAGACCCGGGCGGCTCTTGCCGGCCTGGGCGCGGCGGGCGCCCTGTGGGCCGTCGTGTCGCTGCGCCCGCGCGAGCGCCTCTTTGCGCTGGGAGGGCTCGGCCTCGGCGCCGCCTTGTTCGTGTGGTGGTTCAGCGACCGAGCGTGGACTCACGGACTGATCTGGCGCGACACGCTCGCGCTATGGCGCGCGCATCCCCTGCTCGGCTGCGGTCTCGGACGCTTTCATATCGAGTTCGTCGACTACGCCTCGCCGGCGCTTCGCGCGCTCTGGCCCGAGCAAAAAGTCATCGTAAACTTCGCCCACAACGAATACCTTCAGGTGCTCGCCGAGACCGGAATCGTCGGGACGGGACTCTTTCTCGCGATTCCCGCAGCGGCGGCCGCATGGCTGCTGCGCAGTTGGAAAGCGGCCCCGGACGCCCGTCGAGGCGCGTACGCCTTCGGCGCGTTCGCGGTGCTCGCGCAGAACTTCTTTTCACCGGACATCCGTTTCGGCGTTTCGTCCTTCATCGTCTTCGCGTTTCTGGGAGCCGCGACCGCCGACGCCGAGGATTCCCCGCTGCCCGAATTTCCCGGAAGACTCGGCGCGGCCCTGGCGACGCTGCTGTTCGTCGTCGTTTGGGGACGCGCCGCGGTGCAGCCCCTCTTGGCGGAACGAAAACTCCAAGCCGCCCCCGATTTCTTCGTCGGCAGGAACGCGGAGGCGGACCGCATGCTGGCGGATCTCGAGGCGCAACTCGCGGCCGACCCGGACAACGCCGACCTCGCGGAAAATATCGCCTACTATCACGCGAAGCGGCAGGATTGGAAACGGGCCATCGAGCGTTTCGAACGCGTCACGCGGCTTCGTCCCGAACTTCCAGGACCGTTCAATAATCTCGGGAACATCTACTACTCGATCGGCGACCGCGAAAAGGCGATCGAGTGGTGGACCCGCTCGCTCACGGTCGACCCGGAGCAAATCGACGCCCGCCTCAACCTGGGCAAGACGCTTTACGAACTCGGGCGGCTTAAGGAAAGCGGCCGCTACCTCAGCGAAGTCCTTGAACGCCGGCCCGGCAACGAAAAAGCGCAGATTTTGCTTAAGAAAATGATCGAGTAGATTTCCTCTTCGGGGCGAAACCGCCGTAGAGCCCCGCCGAGCGCAAATGTTATAATTCGACCACTCTGATGAGCCTCGACGACCGTATTCCTTATACCGTACTGGAAAAGAAGTGGCAGGCGCGCTGGGAAGAGAAAAAACTCTTCAAGACGCCGGACGCCCCGCGCGAGGACCGCAAGTTCTATTGCCTCGACATGTTCCCCTACCCTTCCGCGGACGGCCTGCATGTCGGGCACCCGGAAGGCTACACCGCGACCGACATCCTCTGCCGCTATAAGCGGAGGAACGATTTCGACGTCCTGCACCCGATGGGATGGGACGCCTTCGGCTTGCCGGCCGAAAATTTCGCGATCTCGACCGGCGTGCACCCCCGACAGGTCACCGAAAAAAACGTCTCGAACTTCACCCGACAGATCAAATCGCTCGGCTTCTCCTACGATTGGGACCGCGAGGTCAACACCACCGATCCGGCCTACTACCGTTGGACTCAGTGGATTTTTCTCCAGTTGTTCAAGAAGGGACTCGCCTACGAAAGCAAGATGCCCATCAACTGGTGCCCGTCCTGCTCGACGGGCCTGGCCAACGAGGAAGTTTTCGGCGGGGCCTGCGAACGGTGCGGCTCCCAGATCGAGCGGCGCGACGTTCGTCAGTGGATGCTGAAGATCACGGCGTACGCGGACCGACTTCTCGCCGATCTTGACGGACTCGACTGGCCCGAGTCCACGCTGGCGATGCAGCGCAACTGGATCGGCCGCTCCGTAGGCGCCGAGGTCGATTTCAAGATCGGCTCGCACTCGGTGCGCGTCTTCACCACGCGCCCGGACACGCTGTACGGCGCCACCTACATGGTTCTTGCGCCGGAGCACCCGCTCGTCGACAAGATCGTCGAGCCGGAGTTCAAAAACAAAGTCTACGCCTACATCGACGCGGCGTCCAAGAAATCCGATCTGGAGCGCACCGAGATCGCGAAAGAAAAGAGCGGAGTGCCGACGGGCGCGCTCGCGATCAACCCGGTCAACGGCGCCAAGATCCCGGTCTGGATCGCGGATTACGTTCTCGCCGGCTACGGCACCGGCGCGATCATGGCGGTCCCCGCGCATGACCAGCGCGATTTCGAGTTCGCGCAAAAATTCGAACTGCCGATCCGCAAAGTCGTCGAGCCGCCGAAGGACTCCGAAGACTACGACGAATTTTTCGACACCAAGGCCTATCCCGGAACCGGGATCTCGGTCAACTCCCAAATACTGGACGGGCTGGAAACCGGGGAGGCGAAAAAGAAGATTATCGCCTTCCTCGAAGAGAAGGGGATCGGAAAGGCCGCGGTCAATTACCGGCTGCGCGACTGGGTCTTCTCGCGGCAGCGCTACTGGGGAGAGCCGATCCCCATCGTGCATTGCTCCGGCTGCGGGCACGTTCCGGTACCGGAATCCGAACTGCCTTTGCTTCTTCCCGATGTAAGAAACTACAAGCCGACCGGCACCGGGGAATCCCCGCTGGCGTCGGTGCACAGCTGGGTCAGGACTTCCTGCCCCAAATGCGGCGGCCCGGGCAAGCGGGAAACCAACACGATGCCCCAATGGGCCGGTTCGTGCTGGTACTACCTGCGCTTTATCGATCCGAAGAACGAGGCGGAGATCGTCGATGACGCCGCGGAAAAGGCCTGGATGCCGGTCGACTGCTACGTCGGAGGAGCCGAACACGCGGTGCTGCACCTGCTCTACGCGCGCTTCTGGCACAAGGTTCTCTTCGATCTCGGCTACGTTTCCACGAAGGAGCCGTTCCAGAAGCTCCGCCACCAGGGGATGATCCTGTCGTTTTCCTATCGGGATGCGCGCGGCGTCTACCATCCGTACGACGCGATCGAACTCAAGGACGGCGGCGCGACGCTCAAGGACGGCGGAGAGAATCTCCTCCGCCAGATCGAAAAGATGTCCAAATCCAAAAAGAACGTCGTCAATCCCGACGAGGTCCTCAAGGAATACGGCGCCGACGTCTTCCGGCTCTACGAAATGTTCATGGGCCCGTTCGCCGACTCCAAGCCGTGGGATATGAAGGACATCCTCGGGCGCGTTCGCTTCGTGCGCCGGGTTTGGAACTCCCTGCGCGATCCCGGCCGCCTGAGCGACGGACCCGGCCTGGAGTCGATTCGGCACAAGACGATCAAGAAGGTCGGCGAGGACATCGAGGCCCTGCACTTCAACACGGCGATCAGCGCTCTGGACATCTACTTGAACGCGATCGCCGCAGAGGAACGCCCCGCGCGCGCCGATGCGGAGACCTTCCTCGATCTGCTCAACCCCTTCGCGCCGCACCTCACCGAGGAAATCTGGGAACGCCTCGGCAACGAGCCGTTCCTGTCCGCCGAGCCCTGGCCTGCGTTTGATCCGGCGAAACTCGTCGAGGCGGAGATCGAGATCGCCGTTCAGGTCAACGGCAAGGTTCGCGGCCGCCTCATGGTGCCGACCGACGCCACGAAGGAAAAAACCGAAGAGCTGGCGCTGGCCGAGCCGCACGTCAAGGAAGCCACTTCGGGAAAACGCATCGCGAAGATCATCGTCGTTCCGAAACGCCTCGTGAACGTGGTGCTGGCCGGATGAAGCGCCGCCTGCTGGGCTGCCTCGCGCTGGCCGCGGCCCTGATGGGTTGCGGGGGCTCCGACGAGAGCGTGATTTACCGCCCTTCGCATCAGATTCTTCCCGCGCACATAAAAGCGATCGCGGTCCGCAACGCGATCAATAAGACCCAGCAGTTCGGTCTCGAGGACAAGCTGACGCTGACGATCCGCGACGAATTCCTGCGCAACGGGCGATACCGCATCCTTCCCGAGGACCGCTCCGACGGAATCGTTCAAGTCACCATCCGCCGCTATATCCTCGTCCCGACTCAGTACGACACCGTTCTCACCCCAACGGCCTACAAACTGCGCGTGATCGTCGACCTCGACTTCATCGACCGCGCCAAGAACCGCATCCTCTGGTCCGAACCGAACCTCACCGGGCTTCAAAGCTATACGGCGTCCACGCTCGCCGGCGGGATCACCGAGGAGGAGGCGCGCGAACTGATCTGGGACCAGCTCGCCCGCGACATCGTCAAGCGGACCGTCGAGGGCTTCGGCTCGGTCACCGGAACCTCCCAGCGGGACGTTTCCGGGGATCAAGCCCCCTCCGAACAGAAGGCCCCGGCGCTCCCGCCGAGGCCCGTGAACCCCGACGTTTACTGAGCCGCTGTGGCCGACGAGCTGACCCCCAAACAGCTTGGCGCCGAATGGAAGAAGGGATTCCTTCGCCCGGTCTACCTCCTCTTCGGCGAAGACGCGCCGGCCAAGCAGCTCGCGCTCGAGACGCTGCGAAAACTCGTCGGCGCCGATGACTTCAATCTGAACGAATTTTCGGGCGGCGACGACTTTCAAGCCGGGGAAATCGTCTCAACCTGCCAGACCCCTCCGATGTTCTCGGACCGCCGCCTGGTCATCGTCCGCAGCGCGAAATTCGGGGCCCCGGCGCGCAAACGGTTCGCAGAGTACCTGAGAGACCCGCTTCCGTCGACGATCCTTTTCATGATCTCGCCCGAACCCCGGCCCGACAGCAAGGACGCGTTGGCCTCCGCGGTCCGGGCGCTCGGCGGACTCGTGCTGTTTAAACCGTTGAAGGAAGGCGAGGCGGTGAAACGGCTGATGGACGAAGCGAAGCGCATGGGATTTTCGCTGGCCGCCGCCGCCGCCGACGCACTCGTTGAGGAAGCGGGGACCGAATGGGGAATCCTGCGAGCGGAACTCCAGAAGGTGAAGCTCTTTATCGGGGGAAAGACCGAAGCGGGCGTCGGGGAAATCGCGGCGTGTCTCGGCTACAGCCAGAAGTCGAATCCGTTCGATCTTCCCCGCCTGCTCCAGCGCCGGGACGCGAAGGGATCGGTCACCTTGCTCCGCCGGCAACTGCGCGAAACCGGGGAGACCTTCCGGCTGCTCTATCAGATCACTTCGACGGTGAACAGGCAGCTGAGAGCGAAACGGATGCTCAAAAGCGGAAAACCCTCCGACCGCATCTTCAAAACGCTGCGTCTCAATCAGTATTACGACCGGGAGTATCTTTCCATCGTGGAGCGATTGCCGGAGAACGGGCTGATCCGTTCGCTCGGACAATGCTTGGAAACCGAAAAATCCCTCAAGTCGAGGTCCTGGCTCGATGCTTCGATCGAACTCGAGAACCTCGTCTTGAAGGTTTGCGGAAAGTAAGGGGTAGGTTCCGGCTTACTTCGCGGCGAGCTGAGCCACGCGGGACGCGAGGCGGCTCTTTCGGCGGGCGGCGGTTTTCCAATGAACCGAACCCTTTTTTTGCGCCTTATCGATAGCGGAGACGGCCGACTTCAGAGTCTTCTGAGCCTCGGTCGCGTCCTTCTTCTCGATCGCCTGCAAAACAGCCTTTGTCGTTTCCCGGGTCGCCTTCTTCGTCGCCCGGTTGCGAATCTGCCGCTTCTCGGCCTGGCGCGCTGCCTTAATCGCGCTGGTATGCCGGCCAGTCTTTAACTTAGCCATAGACGCCATTATAGCCTTTCCGAACGGACGCGGTCAATTCACTGAATTCAATTGATAAAATAAGCCTATTCCATGGACTCCCCCTCCCCCGACCGAACGCATCTGCCGCATGCCCCCGGCGTGTACCTCATGCGGGATGCGTCGCTTGAAGTGCTGTACGTCGGAAAGGCGAAGGATTTGCACAAGCGGGTCTCGCAGTATTTCAATCCGAATCGACCGGATCCGAAGACGCAGCAGCTCGTCCCGCTGATCCGCAAGATCGACTACATCGCCTGCGAGTCCGAGCGCGAGGCGTTGATTTGGGAACGCCGCCTCATCCACCGGCATCAACCGTTTTTCAACGTCCTGTGGAAAGACGACAAGTCGTATCCGTTCGTAAAGCTGTCGCTCGACGAAGAATTCCCGCGGCTGCGAGTCGTCCGCGTTAAAAAGCGCGACGGGGCGAAGTACTTCGGTCCGTACCCAAAGATCACCCCCGTGCGGTCTCTCCTCCGCGGCCTCTGGAAGCGGCAGTTGTTCCCGCTGCGCCCCTGCGACTTTTCGTTCTCCTCGCAAAAGCCGTTGGCCCCGGCGAAGATAAAATCCTGTTTGTACTATCACACCGGAGAATGCCCCGCCCCCTGCGCCGGAAAGATCTCCACGCCGGCCTACCGCCGCATCGCCGAAAACGCCGCGCTGTTCTTCGAGGGCCGCTACGCGAGACTCAAGCGCGCCTTCCAAACCCAAATGCGCGCGGCCTCCAAGAAACTGGACTACGAACGCTCCGCGCAATTGCGCGACAATGTCGAAGCGCTCGAACACATGGGCGAACGCGTTCGCTACCGCGAGGTGCGGCCCGGCCGCGTCGCGCAGCGCCTCGATGAATCCAGCGCCGTGACCGAACTGCAGAAAGCCCTTTCCTTGCCCCACCCGCCGCACCGCATCGAATGCTTCGACATCTCCCATCTGTTCGGAAAGGAACCGGTCGCCTCCATGGTCGCCTTCGCCGGCGGCCGCCCCGATAAATCCTCCTACCGGCGCTTCCGCGTGCGGACCGTCACGGGCATCGACGACTTCGCGTCGATGGCCGAGGTCGTCGGCCGCCGCTACAAACGCCTGCTCGACGAGCAAACCCCGCTGCCGGATCTCGTGCTCGTCGACGGCGGCAAAGGCCAACTCGAAGCCGCGCGCAAGGCGCTCGACGCCGTCCGCGCTAAAATCCCGCTGGCCTCCTTGGCCAAGCGCGAAGAGGAAGTCTTCCTTGTAGGCCGAAAGGACTCGATCCGCCTCCCCGCCGATTCCCCCGCCCTACACCTGCTGCAGCGCCTAAGAGACGAAGCCCACCGCTTCGCCGTCACCTTCACCCGCAAAAACCGCACCAAGCGTCTATTAAGATAGGGTCGGTCCTCAAGTTGTTTAAGTTGTTCAAGTTATTTGGGAGGGATCATGGCTAAACTGCCGAAAGCGATCGTTAAAAAGATGGAAGTCTACCCGCCGTTCTACCGCAAGGTGTGGCTGGCCTGCGCCGAGATCCCTCGCGGGCAGGTCCGGACCTACGGCTGGATCGCCAAGCACATCGGCTCGCCGAAATCGGCGCGCGCGGTCGGACAGGCGCTGGGCAAGAATCCGTTCGCGCCGGTGGTGCCGTGCCACCGCGTGGTGGGCGCGAACGGAAAGATGACGGGGTATTCCGGGAAGGGCGGGGTTGCCACAAAACGAAAACTGCTCCTAAAGGAAGGCGCCATCATCTAGATTTTACTGGGGTCTGACCCCAGTAAAATTTTGCTTGAATCCCCCCATGCCTTTCGACTCGAAAATCCTCTCAAGCCTTATCGACAAGACGATTCGCGCCTGGCACGCGAAGGAACGGCACATCCGTACCTGGGAAGACGCGCAGAAAGCCCTCCCCCTGCCCAAAGATCCCCTGTTGAACATCGCCGCCTCGGTCACGCGGATCAATACCTACCAGTGGCACGAGGAAGACAAAGCCCGCGACACCGCCGCGACCGATAAAATAATCGCCGACATCAAACGCATCATCGACAAGTCCAATCAGCGGCGTGTCGACGAGATCGAGCGCTTCGACCAGACCTTCGAGGCCTTGCTCGCGTCAAAGAAGATCCGTCAGAACCCCAAAGCCCCTCTAAACTCAGAGACGCCCGGAAGCCTCGTAGACCGGCTCTCGATCCTGGGGCTCAAGCTCTTTCACATGAAGGAGCAAAGCGCGCGCAAGGACATCACAAAGGAGCAGAAGGCCAAGTTCGCCGGGAAGGTCGAGACGCTCAAACGGCAGCGCAAAGATCTCGGCGCTTGTCTCGACGCGTTGCTGAGGGAAGTACGGCAGGGGAAACGGCGCTTTACGACTTACTTCCAGTTCAAGATGTACAACGACCCCGAAACCAATCCGTTCATGCGCAAGAAAGCGCTTTAGCCGCGGCCTCGCGCACGCGCTCGACCGACAAACCCGTCAAAGGATTCTCTCTTAGGATCACCGGACTCTTCGAACCGATCGGCGCGTAGCGCGCCGGGTCCGTCGGACCGAAGAGAGAAATCACCGGCAGCCCCAAGGCCGCCGCCATATGCCCCGGGCCCGAATCGCCGCCGAGGAAGAGATCCCCCGCCGTGAGCATCGGCTTAAGACCCGCGATCGACGCGTTGACCAAGGAGTAGGAGTCGATCGGACAGCCGGAGAATGCCTCTCGCAGCGAGTCCTCTTCGCGGGGGGCGCAAAAGACCCCGAAGCGCCAATCGGCCGGCGCGCGGCGTACGAGTTCCCCCCAACGCTCGAGCGGCCAGTTCTTGAGACGATCTCCGGTGACCGCGTGCAGGAGCACGACCTTCTTGTCCTTCCATCCGAGCGCCTCGCGCCAGGAGCGGCCTTCGCTCCGCTGCGTCTCGGAGACCGGGATCTCCGGAACGAACGCCTCCACGCCCTGCGCCTCTCCCGCGAAAGCGGCGAACACCGTCGCGTGATCGGCAATCACATGACCGCCGCCGCCCGACGCGCTATCCGTCGTAAAAAATCCGGCTTTGCGGGCGCGGAGTCCGACGCGCCGCGGGATGCCCGCCCACCAGCAAGCCGCGGCGCGCCGCCATTCGTTGTTAAGCAAAAGGGCGCAATCGTATTTTTCGGAGGAGACTTCGGCGAGGGACCCCATGAAGGCGCTGAACGCGCCCTTGCCGCGGCCCGGCGCGGCGTCCCAAAAAGGGTCGGCCGCGTGCACCGTGACGCCGTCGCCTCCCTCAAAGAGACCGGCCGCGTAGGACTTTATCCACACGCCGAACCGGGCGTCGGGGAAGCGTCGCCGCAAAGGCCGCAGCACCGCCGTAGCGAGCACCACGTCCCCGAGATTATCGAGGACCACGATCAGGATTTTTCGCAAGGGCCGCTACTCGACCATCGAGCCCATTTCGAACATCGGCATGAACATCGCGATGACGATCGAACCGATGACCACGCCCATGACCACGATGACGATCGGTTCGATCATCGACGTGAGTCCCTTGACAGCCGCGTCGACTTCCTGGTCGTAGAAGTCCGCGATCTTGGACAACATCTGGTCAAGAGCGCCGGTTTCCTCGCCGACGCCGATCATCTGCGTGACCATCGCCGGGAACAGTCCGCATTTTTTGAGCGGGTCGGCGAGGCGTCCCCCCTCGCGAATGGACTCGCGCGCGCTGAGGACGGCCTCCTCGATCACCACATTGCCGGCGGTCGCGCCGACCGTCTCAAGCGCCTGCATGATCGGAACGCCCGACTTGATCAGCGTCCCCAGCGTCCGCGTAAATTTCGCGACGGCCACCTTCTTGAGCAGGATCCCGAAGACAGGCAGCTGAAGCGTCTTTCCGTCCACCCACTTCCGGCCGGCCGGAGTCGCGTAATACTTTTTAAACGCGTAGTAGCCGCCGCCTGGAATCGCCGGGATCATGTACCACTTCGATCGCAGGAAGTCGGAAATGTTGATGAGCACCTGGGTCGGCATCGGCAGTTCCTTGCCGAAGCTCTCGAAGATCGCCTTGAAGGTCGGAATGACGAAGGTCAGCAGGAAGATCGTCACGACGCCGCAAATCGTCAAGACGATGCCCGGATACATCATCGCGGACTTCACCTTCGCGCGCAGCGCCTCGGCGGACTCGAGAAATCCGGAAAGGCGTTCGAGAATCGTGTCGAGAATACCGCCGAGTTCACCGGCGCGGATCATCGCGGTATAAATTTCGGGAAAGGCTTCGGGGCGCTTCTTGAGCGCGTCGGAGATGGAAAGTCCCGCCTCGATGTCGCCGCGAACGTCGCCGAGCACGCTTTTAAAAGTGGGGTTTTCCTGCTGGTCCTCCAGGATGCTGAGACTCTGGACGATCGGAACGCCCGCCGAGACCAAGGTCGACAACTGGCGCGAGAACAACACGAGATCCTTGGAGGTGACGGCGGGTTTCCCCATGATCTTTTCCATCAGACCGCCGCCGCCGCCGCTCTCCTTGATCTCCAGGACGGTGAGCCGCTGTTGGCGAAGCTTGCTGACGGCTTCCGACTCTTTGCCGGCGTCGATGGAGCCTTCCTTGACGCTGCCGTTTGCCTCTTTTGCTTTATACGCGAATGTCGGCATAAAACCCCCCGTCAGTGCGACTGCGGCGCCCCCGGCTGCGGCATCGCCGTTCGCTGGATGAGACGCTTGAGATCTTCCGGATCCGTGGAGCGAAGCATCGCCTCTTGATAGCTAACCTTGCCCTTTTTGTAAAGAACCGCAAACGACTGGTTCATGGTCTGCATTCCGAATTTTCCGCCGGTTTGAATCGTCATCGTGATCTGTTCGACTTTCTGCTCGCGCACAAGGTTGCGGATGGCGGAGGTCACCATCAGGACCTCGCAAGCCATCGCGCGTCCGGTTCCTTTCGCGTGCGGGACCAGCACCTGGGAGAGGATCGCCTGCAGCACGAACGAGAGCTGCACCCGAATTTGCTCCTGCTGATGGGGAGGAAACACGTCGATGATGCGGTTGATCGATTGAGCGGTGTCGTTGGTATGCAAGGTCGCGAAGACCAGATGACCCGTTTCCGCGATCGTCAACGCGGCCTGAATCGTCTCGAGATCGCGCAGCTCGCCGATCAGAATCACATCGGGGTCTTGGCGAAGCACGTGGCGCAGCGCGGCGCCGAAGACCTCGGTGTCCTGGCCGACCTCGCGCTGGTTGACGATGCTCTTCTTGTGCCGGTGAACGTATTCGATCGGATCCTCGATGGTCACGATGTGAAGGTTCCGCCGTTCGTTCACGTAATCGATCATGCTGGCCAGCGTCGTTGATTTTCCCGATCCCGTCGGCCCGGTCACCAGCACCAGCCCCTTTGGAATTTTCATGATGTCGTAAATCACTTGAGGGAGGCCGAGTTCCTGAAACGTCATGAAGGCCTGAGGAATCGAACGAATCACGCAGCCCACGGCCCCTCGCTGGCGGAACACGTTCATGCGCAGGCGGCCGATGCCCTTAAGCCCGAAGGCCATGTCGAGTTCGTTGGTCGCCTCGAAACGCTGACGCTGATCGTCGGTCATCATCGAAAACACGAGCGCCTGCGTCGCTTCCCCGTTGAGTTTTTCAAACTGGGTCGGCTGCAGAACGCCGTCGATGCGCAGCGTCGGAGGCGCTCCCGCGGTGATGTGCAGATCGGAAGCCCCTTTTTCGTGCATCAAGAGGAAAAGCTCGCTCATCGAAACCATACTGTCTCCCTATTCCGAGGCCGTGACGCGGATCATTTCTTCCACCGTCGTCACGCCTCCCAAAAGTTTTCGGATCGCGCATTGCCGGAGCGTCAGCATCCCCTGTTTGCGCGCCTGTTCGCGGATCTTATCGATCGGGGCGACCTCCATGATCTGCGCCCTTATCGGGTCCGTGACCTCCAAGACTTCGTACAACCCCGCTCTGCCCTTATAGCCCGTTCCGGCGCAAGTATCGCATCCCTTGCCCCGGGCGAGCACGACCCTGCCGTTTTCAATATTCAATTGATGCTTTTTAATGCCGAGCTTGATCAGCCAATCCTCGTCGACCTCGTAGGATTCCCGGCAATCCTTGCAAACCGAGCGCACCAGGCGCTGCGCCACGACCATCAGAAGCGCGTTGCTCATCAAAAACGGTTCGATCCCCATCATCCCCATGCGGGTGATGGCCCCGGGGGCGTCGTTGGTGTGCAGCGTCGAGAAAACCAAGTGCCCCGTCAGCGCGGCCTCAATCGCGATCTTGATCGTTTCCAGGTCGCGGATTTCACCGACCATGATGATGTCCGGGTCCTGGCGAAGAAACGACCGGAGTCCCGCCGCAAAGGTCAGGCCCACCTCGGCATTGACCTGGACCTGATTGATGCCGGTCACCGGAAACTCGACGGGGTCCTCGACGGTGGAGATATTCACTCCGGGCTCATTGAGTACGCCCAGAGCCGAGTAGAGGGTCGTTGATTTTCCGGATCCGGTCGGCCCGGTGATCAGATTGATGCCGTAGGGCGCCCGGATGTACTTGTTCACGATCGCCAGGGATTCGGGCTCAAATCCCAAATTCTGAAGATTTACGTCCAAATTGGAGGAGTCGAGCACGCGCATCACGACTTTCTCCCCGTTGACGCAGGGCAGACAGGACACGCGCAGGGCGTACTCCTTCTTCTTGATCTTCAGCTTGATGCGCCCGTCCTGCGGCTGACGCTTCTCGGCGATATCGAGGTTGGCCATGATCTTGATGCGGGAAACCAAAGCGTTCTGAAAACGCTTCGGCGGGGCTTTCTGCAGACTCAATACGCCGTCGATGCGAAATCGCACCTGCAGTTCCTTCGGGAACGACTCGATGTGAATGTCCGAAGCCTTCGCCTTAATGGCCGACGAGATGATCAGGTTGACCAACTGGATGACGGGAGTATCGCTGCCGTCCCGTTCCAGGTTGATGATGTCGTCGCCGGCGGCCGCGTCTTCGGTCTCTTTGTCGACGACGTCGAGGTTCGTGTCGCTTTCGCTCGCCCCGCTGTGCTCCAGGATGTCCTTAAGCACGTCTTCCGCGGATTCGGAGTCGTAGTATTTCTCGAGGCATCCGATGATGTCGCTTTCCGACGCCAAAACCGACACGATCTCGAGTCCCGTCATCATTTTAATATCGTCGAAAACGAGCACGTTGAGCGGATCGGAAACCGCGATCGTCAGCGTCGATTCGGTCTTGGACTTGGTCTCCAAGGCGATCGGGATCAGATTATGCTGCCGGCAAATGGATTCCGGAACCCGTTCGACGACCTCCCGGTCGATCTCCCCGAAAGCGGCGAGCTTGACGTATTGGATGCCGCATTGCTCCGCGAGAAATCCCAGGAGGGTATCTTCATCCAGATAGCCTTGATGGAGGAGGATCGAACCGAGCTTGCCGCCGTTCTTCCTTTGATAGTCCAACGCCTGTTCCAGCTGGGTTTTTTGCAGTACCCCGCTGTCGACCATCATATCGCCGAGCCGCTTGGGCAGGCTCAGCGATATCGAATGAGGTTCCGGGTTCGACATCGTCGTTTGTTGAGACATCACAGGGGCTTCGGGTTCAAGTATTTGATAACAGGGGAAGGGTTTTTTGTCAACCGGACTCCCGCCGAGGGATCCAAGTCACATATCGGCCGAACGCGAGCTACTCCCCAGGGTTGTTGAAGCCGCCGGAGCCGGAGGAGCCCGCCGAGGAGAGCTCGTCGTCGCTTGGAAGCGGCGTTTGCCCGGAACGACGGGTATTGCGCCGGGAAACTCGCTTCGGAGCGCGAGAATTGCTTCCTATCAGGTCCCGGGCCCGGCTGTTGAGCCCCTTCACCGACTTTCCGGCCAGATCCACCTCGAATTGATAGGTCACCGTGGGCTTGTTTCGGCGTCCGCCGCCGCGGCCCTTAAAAACGTTGTATTCCACAATCCATTTGTTCTTTTCAACCGCACCGGCCTGCCATTCGGGAACGTTGTCTCCGCCGAGGAAGTAATACTGAAGCTTCTGGGCGACGACTTCCTTGCCCCCCGAAATCCGGTAGCCTTTCACAAACTCGATCGCCTCGATTCGCTGATCCTGGATAAATTCGCGGCGAGGAGGCGAGGCGGGTTGAACCGGAGGCAAGGCGGGAGCCTCTTCCCGGGGCTGTGCCTGCGGCTCCGGTTCGGGCGCGCGTTGGGTAAAGGCAGGCGCCTGCTGGGGCGCCTGCTGCGCGAACGGTTGGGCGGCCTGCTGCGCCTGGCCCGGAGCCTTGTCAAACGGCGAGGACCCGCCCGTGCTCGCCTGATTCTGCGTCCCTCCGGGAGCGACGGAGATCGCGTCGGGATCCACGTCGAAAGATCCCCGGGTTTTCTGCTCGGGGCCCATCTCCGCCATCTTCACGACTTCTTTCGGATTCTTGAGGAACATGACCAGCAGCCCGGCAAGCACCAAGACCGCGATCACCAGACCGATCAAAAATTTCTTTCCGCCGACCTTCCCCACCTTCGCTTTGAGTTTCTGAACCACCGACGGCTTTGCCGCCTGAGCGCCGGAGGGCGGGACCGTCGCCGGTTCAGCCTCCGGCATTCCCGTCGGGGAAGGCGTATAGGCGGGATTCGGCGTCATCGTCATGGGTCCGCCGTACGGGGGCTCCGCCCCCGGGATCAAAGGCAGCGGCGTCGGCGCGCCCTGACCGCCCATCATGTCCTGAAAGCCGCCCGCAGTCGGCTGCGGCGTCTGAAATTGGCCCGGCATCGGGGTTGGCATCCCGCTGACGCCGAGTCCGGCCATCACCGTTTGGGGCAAATCCGGTTGGCCCATCGACGGCATCGGCGTGGGGGGCGGGGTCCCCATCATCCCGCCCTCGCCCAGAGGGATCGGCTCCGGAGTCGCGCCCATCGGGTAATCGGGCATCGGTCCCAAACCGGAACCTCCGTCGGACCCTGCCGCGGGCATCGGCGGAGGGGTTAAATTCAAACCGCCCCCGGACATCTCCTGAGGGGCGGATCCGGGAATCCCGCCCATCATCATCGTCTTCGGAGCCGCAAAGGGATCGTCGCCGAACGGCGCCTGGGCCTGCTCGATCGGAACCGATTCCGAGGCAGCGCTTAGATCGATGGTCTCGGGGGTCGCAATCGGCCCGGAGAATTTCTCCCCGGGCGGCGGCTCCAAAGGAATATCGTCCGCGCCCGAGACGGCAAACTGCGGCATCGGCGGACCGTCCGCCGCGTCGAACAGGGGCGCGTCGAGCTCAGGAGCTTCCAGCGGAGGGGCCTCCAACGCCGGGGGCTCTTCCTCGGCGAACGCCGCGATGCCGGCGGTCCCCAAGGCGAGTCCCCCCGCCGCGACTTCGGGCGAAGACGAATCCTTCTCTCCCGGCAGAGGCGCCTCAAACTCCAACGGCGGGGGCATTTCGGAAACGGACTTCAAGGGCGTCGCCTCGGGAATTCCCAATGCATCAACCGCTTCCGAAACGCCGACGGAATCCTCCATCATCGGAACCGGATCGGATGACGGCGGGGGGAACGCTTCCAACGCGGGAGCGGCGGCGAGCGGCTCCGAGACGGGTTCTTCCAGCACCGGAGCGGAAAATGCGGCGCCCTCGGATTCGACGGGAGTTTCGACGATATTCGGAATTCCGGGGACTTCAACCGGTTCGTCAAGAATCAGAGGTCCGTCCGTCTCGATCGGCGGCGCTTCCAACGGTCCCTCGGAGACGGCGTCCCCCGACTCGACGGGCTCGCGGCGCGAGACCGGTTCGGGAGCATCCATGTCGTCGGCGAACGGAACGATCTCGGGCGCGGCGGGTGAGCGCATTTCGCGTTCCACTCGCGCGGGGGGCTCCACACGCGATTTAAACGCCATAGGCGCCGGATCGGCATCGCCCGCACGAAGGCGGCTCTCCAACTGAGCGATCCTCCGATCCTTATCCGCGATCAGACGATCCTTCTCGTTAAGTCGATCGAGGATCTCGTTCTGCCGGCTCTCTTGCACCTCGAGTTTCGCCTGCAGTTCGGCCAGACGGTTTTCCAACCCGGCGCTCTGGCGCAATTCCCAGTGCTTTTCGGGACCCAAATCCTCGGGAAGCGTTCCCCACAGGTCGGACAGGCGCGGATCCTTTTGGATCGTATCCATCCAATTCTCGGAAGTCCCGATCCGCTCGAGAGAAGCATGCGCTTCGGTGGCAAACCGGTCGAAGCTGCCGACCGCCGCCGCGGCCTCCGCAACGGTCTCTCGGGCAGTCCCGAAAACGGCACTCAGCTCCTGGTAGCTTTCGAGCGGGGCCCAGTCCATTTCCTGGGTTCCCGAATGGTTATCGGGACAAACGAGGCTGCCCGCGTGGAGTCCTTCCACGGTGGGGAGATCCTCTTTGCCGTAGGGGCCGAGGATGCGGGAGTCCTGGTAGACCCAGTAGCGCATCCCTCCCAGTGTGCCCGCAGGGTGTTACAGTTTCAAGGCGAATTCTGCTGCTTTTTTCCCCAACTGTCGCGCAGGGCGACCGTCCGGTTGAACACCGGAGCCCCCGGTTTGGAATCGGGATCCGCGCAGAAATAGCCAGTACGCTCGAATTGGAAGGTAACGCCGGGCGCAAAATCCTCGAGAGCGGGTTCGACCCGCGCCTCGCGGTTGACGATCAGGGAATCGGGGTTGAGCAGTTCATCCAAGTCCTTATCGAGCTCCTTGGCCGGGTCGTCCGAGACAAACAGCCTGTCGTAGAGGCGGATTTCCGCTTTGACCGCGTGCTCGGCGGAAACCCAATGAATCGTTCCCCGGACTTTCCTGCCGTCGGGAGAGTTCCCTCCCCGGGAATCGGGATCATAGGTGCAGCGCAGCTCGATCACTTTGCCCCGGTCGTTTTTCACCGCCTCGCGGCACGTGACCAGGTACGCGTAGCGAAGCCGAACCTCGTTGCCGACGGCCAAGCGGTGGAACTTCTTCGGAGGATTCTCCATGAAGTCGCTCGCTTCGACGAAAATCTCCCGCCCGAACGCGACCTTGCGCTTTCCCGCGCGATCGTCCTCCGGATTATTCACCGCGTCGAATTCCTCGACCTTTCCTTCCGGATAGTTCATGATCGTCACTTTCAGCGGCTTCATCACGCCCAAGAAGCGAGGGGCGCGTTTATTCAAATCCTCGCGGATGCAGTGCTCAAGCAGCGCATTCTCGGTGAGACTGTTGAACTTCGAGACCCCGACCTTTTCGCACAGCATCCGGATCGCCTCGGGCGTGACCCCGCGGCGGCGGAAAGCGCGCAGCGTCGGCATCCGCGGATCGTCCCAGCCCGAAACCTTCTTCTCCTTGACCAAGCGCAGCATGTAGCGCTTGCTCATCAAAACCCCCTCGAGGTTGAGCCGGGCGAATTCGATCTGCCGAGGCCGGGCGGGAACGCTGACGTTCGCGATCAGCCAATCGTACAAGGGACGATGCGTCTCGAACTCGAGGGTGCAGATGGAATGCGTAATCCCCTCGAGCGCGTCGGAAAGCGGATGCGCGAAGTCGTACATCGGGTAGATCACCCAGGCGTCGCCGGTCCGATGATGCGGAACCTTCTTGATGCGGTAGAGCACGGGATCGCGCATGTGGAAGTTCGGATGCGCCATATCGATCTTCGCGCGCAGGGTCTTCGTCCCGTCGGGAAACTCGCCGGCGCGCATGCGAGCGAAGAGGTCAAGATTTTCCGTGACGGACCGGTCTCGACACGGGCTGTTTTGTCCGGGGACCTCGGTGTCGCCGCGCCGGGCTGCGATTTCGTCGAGCGAGAGATCGCAAACAAACGCCCGCTCCTTTTCAATCAATTCGACGGCAAAGCCGTACAGACGCTCGTAGTAGTCGGATGCGTAGAAAAGCCTGTTTCCCCAATCGAAACCCAGCCAGCGGATGTCCTCTTGGATCGCGTCGACGTATTCGACTTCCTCGGCCGCGGGGTTCGTATCGTCAAAACGGAGATTGTAGGTTCCGCCGAATTCCGCGGCGATGCCGAAATTCAAACAGATCGATTTCGCGTGCCCGATGTGAAGATAGCCGTTGGGTTCCGGAGGAAAGCGCGTGACGACCTTCCCTTCATTTTTTCCGGCCGCCAAATCGTCGGAAACGATCCGGCGCACAAAATCGAGCGACTCCGCTTTGGCTTCCTTCGCTTCCGGGCTCATGCGCTTTGTCCTTCGCGGCAAAACCGCCTTCTCGCCTCGGCGATCCGCGCGAGCACCCTGTCCTTGCCCAGATGCTCGAGCATCCCGAACAACGTCGGCCCGTCGGTTCGCCCCGACGTCGCGACGCGAATCGGATGAAATACCTGTCCCATCTTCCACCCCTTTTCCGTCGCGAAGCCCCGGATCGCCTCTTCGAGCTTGGCTTCGGTCCATTCGGCAAGCGCCTCCAGCATGGGCGCGGCGGCTTCGAGGATCGCGTCGACGCCCTCTTTCTTGAGGACCTTATTCACGGACTTTTCGTCGTATTCGACGTCTTTGAAGAAGAAATCCAAACGCTTGGGGACATCGGTCAGCAAATGAAACTTCTCCCGTTCCATCGCAAGCAGCGGAAGCAGGGCTTCGTCGGAGGCCTCTATTTGGGCGGCGTCCAAAAAGGGCCGCGAGAGGCGCAGCATTTCCTCGGGAGTCTTCGCGCGCAGATACTCTCCGTTCATCCACTCGAGTTTTTCCCGGTCAAAGCGGGAAGGGCTCTTGGAACAACCCTCGATCGAAAACTTCGATTCGAGCTCCCCTTCGGCGAAGACCTGCTGGGAGTCGGAGGTCGACCACCCGAGCAGCGCCAGATAGTTGCGCACGGTCTCCGGCAGGAAACCGAGTTCCCTGTACTCTCCCGCGGAAGCCGCCCCGTGCCGCTTCGAGAGCTTTTTTCCGTCGGGTCCGTGGATCATCGACAAGTGGCCGAATTTCGGCGGTTCCCAGCCGAGGGCCGAATACAGCCGGATCTGAGACGGCGTGTTCGAAAGATGGTCGTCCCCGCGGATCACATGCGTGATGTCCATCAAATGATCGTCCACGACGCAGGCGAAATTATAGGTCGGTCCTCCGGAGGTTTTTTGGATGACCAAGTCCTGAAGAAGATTATTCTCGAAGGCGACGTTTCCGCGGATCAGATCCTCCACGACGGTGGTCCCCTCGAAGGGCATCGCGAAGCGGATCGAAAACGGCCGGCCTTCGTTCTTCTTCCTTTCCTCGTCCGACAGGCGGCGGCAGCGGCCGTCGTAGCCGCGCAGTTCGGGATTCGTGACGCGGCGCACTTCGATGTCTTCCTTCGTGCACCAACACTTGTACGCCTTGCCGCCGTCGAGCAATTGCGCGGCGTATTTCGCGTAATGCGCGCGGCGCTCTTCGGCCATTTGATGGTACGGGGCGAAGGGCCCTTCTCCCGCGAGGTTCACGGTCCCGTCGGATCCCAGAACGGGACCTTCGTCCCACGCCAATCCCAGCCACGACAACGAATGCAGAATTTGGTCGACGGTCTCGGGCGTAGACCGAACCTCATCGGTATCCTCGATGCGAAGGACGCAGGTTCCTCCATAGCGCTTCGCGAACAGCCAGTTGAATAAAGCCGTTCGGGCTCCCCCGATGTGAAGGCTTCCCGTCGGGGACGGGGCGAAACGGACTCGAATCTTCTCGCTCATGCGCTCTCCAAAAGCTCCTGGGCGTGCTTCAAGCTCGCCTTCGTGACGGTGCGCCCGCCGATCATGCGGGCGACGGCCTCGACGCGGGCCTTGTCGGCCAGCCGCTCGACGCGGGTCACCGTCCGCCCGCCGGCGACGCCTTTCGCCACGTGAAAATGATGCTTGGCGCAGCAAGCGACCTGCGGAAGATGGGTCACGCAGAAAACCTGTCCGCGGGCGCCCAGTTCGGCGAGCTTCGCCCCGACCGCGCGCCCTATGGCGCCGCCGACGCCGGTATCCACCTCGTCGAAAACCATCAAACCGACGCGATCCGCGCGCGCAAGCACGGTTTTAAGCGCCAGCATCACGCGGGACAGTTCGCCTCCCGACGCGATGGAGCGAAGCGCTTTCATCGGTTCGCCGGGATTGGGCGCGATCAAAAACTCGACGCGGTCGGAACCATCGGGACCGTACTCGCCTTCTTCCATCTCAACCGAGACCGATAGCCGGGCTTTCTCCATGCCGAGGTCCTTGAGTTCGCGCTGAACCCCGGCCCCGAGTTTCTTGGCCGCGGCCATGCGCGCGTCATGAAGCGCCGCGCAGCGCTTCGCGAGGTTCTTTTCCGCTTGAGCGATCGCGGCGTCGAGCGCTTCGGTCTGCTCGACGTGATTTTCCAGCGCTTCGAGCTCCCGGCGGATGAGCGCGCGGTGCTCGAGAACGGCGTCGAGCGTCGCGCCGTACTTTCGCTTCAGCCGGGCGAGCTTGTCCTGCCGGCCGATCAACTCGTCGACCCGCTCGGGATCCTCTCCGATTCCATCCCGGTAGGCGGCGAGGGCCGAGGAGGCCTCCCCCGCGGATTCCCGGGCCCGCGCGAGCGCGTCGACCGCGCCGCGCAGACCCCCGTCGAGCAGCGCCATTTCCTCAAGTGCGTGCTCCGCTTCCCGCAACCGCTCCTCGGCGGAGCCTTCCTCTTCATAGAGCGCGGCGTAGGCTTTCGCGGCGAGGGTGAGCAGCTTTTCGGCGTTCTTAAGGCGGGGGAGCTCGGCGGACAGAGCCTCCTCCTCCCCGGGTCTCGGATCGACGGCGTCGATTTCCTCCGCCTGAAACCGATACAAATCCACGCGGCGCAGCCGCTCGTCCTCGGAAATCCGCATCGACTCCAGGCGCGCCCGCAAGCCCTTCCATTCCTTCCAACTTTCTCGGACCGCCGCGAGCGGATTCGCCAATTCGCCGAAATCGTCTAGAAGTTCGCGTTGGATCGCGTTGCGCAGGAGGGTTTGGTGTTCGTGCTGGCCGTGAAAATCGACGAGCCGTTCGCCCAATGCCTGAAGCTCGGCGACCTTCACCGCGACGCCGTCGCGCTCGGCCTTGGAACGTCCCTTCGCGTCCAAAGAACGCTCGATCGTAAAAGATCCTTCCGGTCCCGCGAAGACTCCGCGAACGGACAACGCCGGGGCGCCGTCCCGGACCCAATCGACGGAGCCGCGCTCCCCGAGCAGAAATCCGAGAGCCTCGATCAAAATCGATTTTCCGGCTCCGGTTTCCCCGGTAAAGGCCGTCAATCCGGATTCGAATTCCAAATCGAGTAATTCGATTACGGCGAAGTTTCGAATCGACAGCGCTCTCAGCATCAACGCACCCCCCACTTCAGCTTTTCGTGCAGCAAGTCGAAATGCGTGCGCTCGGGAGGGACGAGCAAAGTGAACGGCTTCTCGGACCGGCGCAGATACACCGCCTCCCCGAGCTTGAGCGAATGATCGATCTGCCCGTCCACCGATACGAAGGCCTGAGGCCGGTCGTAGGGATTGCGCCGCCGCAATTCGGCGGTCAACGGCTGCTCGGTCGACACAAGCAGCGGTCGGGCCGTCAACTGATGCGGACTGATCGGCGCCAGTAAAAACGCGTTGACATCCGGCATGACCACCGGGCCGCCGACGGCCAGCGCGTACGCGGTCGAACCGGTCGGCGTCGCGAAGACGATGCCGTCGCCGAAATACGAAGAAACCGAATGGCCGCCGCAGTCGACGTCCAAGGTCACCGCACGGGCCTGCTCGGCGGCGCGAATCACGCAATCGTTGAGCGCTTGATGCGGACCGAAGACGACCCGCGTGCCGCGTCTCACCTCCACGGACAGCATCCAGCGCGGCTCGGCCCTGAACTCGCCGGCCAGAATCCGCTCGATCTGTTTTTTGAAGCCCGGAAAATCGACGGCGCTCATAAACCCGAGACCGCCCATGTTCACCCCGAGCAGGGGAACCGAATGCGGCAGCACGCGGCGCGAACAGTGCAGCATCGTCCCGTCGCCGCCCAGCGCGATCGCGAAGTCGCAGGTTTCCAGCGCCGCTTCCGCGGATTTGCTCTCGGCCAACGTCACCTTCACGCCGCGGGATTCCAGCAGTCCCCGCACGGTTTTCAGGGCCTTCACGGCATGCCCCTTATTCGCGTTATGGAACAAAACCACCGAGCGGGTCGCCCGTTCTCGCGTTTTGGATTTGGATTTCGCGCCCATCGAAGTTCAACCGGATCGCCCCTTCCCGGAGGGCGGAAAAAGTCCTGCGCATCGGACAGCGGAGCAGGTCCTTTTCCGACGGAGCGGTGCGGACACAGTATACATCTTTCCCTCCAAGCCCTACGACGGCGCCCCAGGGCGTGAACGCCACGCTCAGCGCCCCCGCCCGGAGCACGCTCCGACGGGCGGGCTCCTCCTCGAAACGACGCCTGAATTCGGCGGCGAACCCCGTTTCCGGAGCCCTGCCCGCCCAATAGAAAACGATCGCCGCCAAAACCGGCAGGACGGCGAGTCCGCGCCGATGAGGAATCAGAAACAGCCCCGCCAACCCCGCGTAATACGCCCCCCATTGCAACGGCGAAAACGGGGAGACCGGAACGACCGCCCACGAGCGGGAAGCCGCCCACGCGCAGAGACCCGCGAAGCACCCCGCCGCCCGCTCCAACACCCGCACGGCCGGAGTCTCCAAGCCTCCGGGAAGATGAGAAACCCCCCAGGCCCCGAATCCGAGAGCGGTAAGCGGGACCGACGCCGGGACGCAGATGAGATTCGTCAGCAATCCCGCCACCGAGATGACGCCGAAAAACTCCGCGAACGGCGGAATCAGCGCCGACTGAACGACGAGCACAAAGGACAGCGGATTCGCGCCCCAACGCGGGATCGCGATGAGGATCGCCAAAATCGCCAAATAGGTGAGTTGAAACCCCGGCATGAACAACGCGCGGGGGTTCGCCGCCAACAACAGCAGCGCCGACAGCGCCGCGGCGTGCACCGGCCCCGGCCGCCGATCGAGCAGCCGCGCGGCCGTTAAGGCCAGGCCCATCAGATACGCCCGGGCGTGCGGCGGCTCCAAGGTCGCCGCGCAAACGAAAACCGTGGCGGTCGACGCCGCCAGCGCCCACCGCACGTTGGGGCCCAACGCGAACAACGCGCCTAGAGCCAACGCCGCCGCCCAGACCGCCGTCACCTTCGCCCCCGACGGGGTGAGCAGATGCATCACGCCGGCGTTTTGAATCGCGCGCGACTCGGCGGGCTTCATGCGTCCTCGGAAACCGAGCAGCAGTCCCTCGTAAACCGCCGCCGCATACGGCGAAAAATGCGCGGCGAGAAACGCTTGAAGGTCCCGGTGCGCCGTCTCCCCCCACGCCCGGGGACGCCACCTCGCCGGAATCGACGCCGTGGAAATTTCGACGTGTTTTGCGTGCATCACGAATACCGCGCCCCGCCGCGCAAGAAAGCCCTGCTCGTCGAATCCGCCGTCGCCGCGCGGACGCATCGGGAGCCGGAGCCGTCCGGTCAGTCTTACCTTCATGCCCGGACGCAGCGTCCGCGTCGTCGGGTCCCGACGCGGCAGATACGCGAGCACCCGCAACGGGGCGTGCTCCCGGGAACCCGTCCGGTCGGAATCGACCCAGAACCGTTCTCCCCCGTGCTTAGGAGAGGAGTGGGATACGATCCGGGCCTCGATCGTCGTCGTGGGGATGCGGGCGAAGGCTGTCAGGCGCGGGGGCGGCTCAACGCTCAGGATCGGGCGGCGCAGGGCGGCGACCGCGAGCGCCGCGGCGAACGCGATCAGGACCAGAGGCCGGTGGAAGTGAGAAAGGGGCACCCCCTTCGTACGAACGAAGGGTCGATTCGGTTCCCTGGGCGGGACGGGAGGTGGCTTCCTCCCGTCCCGACGCCGGAACCGAACCCCGGTCAGAGAATCGTGATGGTTCCCGTCTCAACGCGCAACGAGGCCTTCGGGCTCTCGCAGCGCTTTCCGGAAGCGCCCTCAATGACCCCGATCTTCACCCATGCGTCGACGCACGAATCCCCGGCCGAACCACCGTCGTCGTAGGTGACGATACCGGTCTCGATGTAGGCGTCCGTGCGCCCGCTGCGGGGGCGGATCGTCAGAACGCCGGTTTCGACGTTCAGCGTGAGCGCGGACCCCGTCGGAACGGTCACCGTCCCCCGGGCGGTCAAACGCTCACCCGCGAACACGGCGAGAACGCCGTCGCCCGAATTGAAGGAGACGCTGCTCTTCTTGATCTCCTCCTCGCTCGGTTTGCGGGCAAACCATCCGTCTTGATTCGCCTTGAATCCCACGGCGAACGAAACCGCAGACTCCGATCCGGCCTCGATCGTCAGTTCTCCGCGGTTAACCGCGATCTTGATCTCCCGCCCCGCATCAACCGCGATCGAATTCGACTGCGATTTGAGTGCGGCCGCGCGGCCCGTTTGAACCGATCCCATCATCATTGCAACCGCGAAAACCCCCGCGATCCATTGTTTGTTCTGCATCTTCATTCTTCCTCCGAATATTATTCCTGGCGCCACGCGAGGTGGCTCCGAATCAAAATCAACGACAACGCCGCAAACGCGGCGAGTACGCAAAGATCGAAGGCAAGCGCGGGCCTGTCCAACGCCGGCGCCAACAGCGCCCGAAGGGCACGGGCCGCGTAAGTCGTCGGGAGCAAGGTCCCGAACCAGCGCAGCCCCTGGGGCAGCGCGTCGGCCGGAATCATCACCGGCGTAAAGAAAACCACGACAGTGTACCCGATCTGGGTCAGGAAATTGGCGGCGCGTGAACTCGGCGCGAGAAATCCGACGGCCGCACCGGCGGACGCAAGCGAGAAGGCCGCCAGCAGCAGAACGGGAACCGCGAGGAGCGTCACGCTCCCGAGTCGAAGTCCGAGCGTGAGTGAACCCACGATAAAAACGGTCACGACCGATGGAAGCGCGAAGGTGATCGCGCGGGCCAGAATCGCGAAGACCAGCGCGCTCCGCGGCACCGGCAAGGTGGCGTAGAAGTCCAGGCTGCCGCTCGCCTTCATGGCGGAAAGCTCCTGGCCGAGACTCAGAGTCGTGTTCAGAACCACCGCGAAGATCACGCTGCCGGTCACCGCGTGTGCGACCCGTTCCGGAGACCCCGCCGCACCGGTAAAGCTCAGGAACCAAAGCAGGGAGAGCGGCGAGAGCGCGGAGAGCCCGACCGCCCACATCCACCCCTCCCTCCAGGAGCGCAGTTCCATCCCGTAGAGCAGAAGCCAGCTCGACAGCGATCGACGCATCACGGAGCCTCCAGGGCCGCGCGCTCAAAGTAAACGTCCTCGAGCGTGGGAGTGCGCACCGACCAATGGATCCGTCCCTCCGTGCGGGCGGCGCGCATCACGCCGACCAGACGGGCGATCGAGTCCGGGTCGACGGCGATGCGCATGCGCTTCCGATCAGCGCTGGTTCCGACCGACCGACCCGCCTCCCGTTCGATTTCCTCGGGGATCGGGTGGTCGCTCCAGAGGTCCACCGTCACGCGCTCCAGGCGGGAGCGCAGCGCGGCGGCGGGTTCGCACGCAACGAGACGTCCGGCGGAAAGCCAAACAACCCGGTCAAGCAGCGACTCCGCTTCGAGCAGATTGTGCGTGTTCACTATTACCGTCGTTCCGGCCTCCCGCAGCCTCCGCAGTTGTTCCCAAACGCAGCGGCGGCTCTCCGGGTCGAGGTCGTTGGTCGGTTCATCCAATACTAGAACCGAACGCCCCCCGATCAGCACGCACGCCAACGCCGCCAGGCGGCGCTGGCCGCCTGAAAGCGCCTTCAGCGGTGCGTCGGCCTTCCCACTGAGCCGCAGCCGCTCGATCCAATCGACCGCCTCGAGCTCGGCCGCCCTGCGGTCCAATCCGCGCAGGCGGCCGAGCGAGACGACGGCCTCCCGAACCGTCAGCCCCGTAAGCGCCCTGCCGAACCCCTGTTGGGGCAGGTAGGCGACAAAGCGGGAGACGGCTTCAGGGTGTTCCGTCACGTCTATCCCGAACAGACTCATCCGCCCGCCGTCGGGCCTCAGGAGTCCCAGCATCGAACGCACCAGCGTCGTCTTCCCGGCGCCATTGGGACCGATGATCCCGACAGCCTCCCCGGACGGAACCTCGAACGAAATGCCGTCGTTCGCCGGGCGATCGGCGCCCTTGTAGGTTTTCCTGACTTCGCTCAGTGCGTATGCGGTTTTCATCGTCGTTATCGCGTCCCGCTTAGATGCACACGTAGTTCGTGTCGCACTTCACATTCGTGTCCGTCGCCTGCTCTTCGTTCTCGGCTTCAGCCCATTCCATGTTCCTTCTCCTTTTTAGTCGGCGATCCCGAGTCCGGATGCGTTCGCGGGCTCGAGCCTTCCGAATTTTTCAAAGTGTTCCCAGACGGTGATCAGCGACCGGCGCAGCTGCTTTTTCGGCGTCGGACAAGGACGCCGTCCGCTCTCGATGCGAACGAGGGGACAGGAGGCCCCTTGGCAGGCCGGCCGGAAAACGCAGGACTGGCAGACGGCGTCTTTTGAATCGTCTGAAGTTACCCACAGCGCGAACTTGTCGTCATCGATCACCATCGTCCCGTCCGCGTGCAGCCGCCCGATCTTGTTGAAATCCTTGTCCAGCGCGACCGTGCACTTGTACAGCGTCCCATCCGCGCCGACCACGAAGGAATTCGGATTCGCCGCGTAGCAAATCGACCCGCCGGGACGCAGGAAGGGATAGGTCCCGGCGCTCTGCAGGCCCATCGCCTGCGCCTTGCGTGTGGACTCGTACTCGGCCGAATTTGCCGCGACCCCCGTGCAGATCTCGACGTTCTCGTCGTTGTCCCCGCCCCAATGGCCGACCGGACGGAAGAATACGCTGAACCGGTCGTCTCCGGCGAACTCATCGACCAATCTCCGCAGGAACGGCTCCAGGTCTGCGAGCGTTTTGGGATCGAAATTTACGCGTATCGCCATGTGAAACCGGTACGGCGCCTTTTTCGCGGCCCGCAGGTTCTCCCAAATGCGGGCGAACGTCGCGCCACCGTCCTTGCGCACGCGCTTTGCGTCGTGCTGGTCCGGCAGCCCATCGACGGTCACCTGAATGCGAGAGACGCCGCAGTCGACGAGCGTGCGCAGATTGCGCCGGTCCAAATGGTAACCGTTGGTCACGATGTTCGCCGAATATGGAATGCCCTTCGCCCGGGTCGCGGCGATCATGTACTGGGAGAGTTCTTCGATGATGCCGATCTCCTCCAGCGGCTCCCCGCCGAACCAGTTCACGTCCAAGCGGTCCAGGGAAGCGAGACTCTTCGCGACGAGGTTCTTCACGCCCTTTCGGGTATTGCGGTCCATCGCGCCCCGGGCGAAATCCTCGTAGCAGTAGTTGCAGCGGAAATTGCATTCCTCGGTCGGCATCAATATAAGGTGCAGGCCCCGCGCCGACTGTCGGCGCTGCTTGAGCAACTGCGCCCGCAGGTCTTCATCGGCGTACTCGGGCACGAGAAAACCACGGTCGGCGAGTTGTTTCGCCTGACCCATGAGCGTTCCCTTAAATCCATCGCGCAGCAGCGGCAGGATCTCGCCTTCACGGTCCTTCGGCACTGCGCCGATCGCCCCGGTCATGCTGTTGTAGACGAGCCAGCGTTTGCTCTCATCCTGAACCCGAACGGTGTAGCGGGAGGGCTTCCAGGCCAGCACCGTGCCGGTGGAGGGCATCGGACTCGGGCGTGGTTTCGTTTCGATTCCTGTGGGCATACAACACAACAGGATCAATTCTTATGCCAGTTATTAATCAGCTTCAATTGATTTTAAGCTATTATTATTTTCATATGAAATTTATTATAGCCTCTTATGAGAATAGTTTTTCAAAATGCATGATTTTGCGAGAGACCCCAGGGAAACCGCGGTCGAACGTTTCTAAGAGGCAATATGACCCAATCCTCCACGAATAAATTGCTTGCCGCCTACTCCGGCCTGCTCACACTATCGGTAGCGGTGCTTCTCTTCTCCGGTGCGAAGTCGGAAAAATCGGGGAGATTTGACGAACTAACCGTCGAACGCCTGAACATCGTTGAGTCGGACGGAACCTACCGCATCATCATGTCGAACGCCGAACGCTTTCGTCTGGCTCCCGTCAAGAACAAGTTTTATCCCCATCCCAATCGCGACTCCGGAGGCATTTTCTTCCTCGACGCGGAGGGAACCGAAATCGGCGGACTGATTTACGACGGACGCAAACTGGAGGATGGGACGATCACCGCCGGAGGCCAACTCTCCTTCGACCGTTTTTTTGACGACCAGATCACAACAATCGGCGCGAGAGAATCAAAGCATGGAACCTCTTCCTTCATGCGCTTCCAGCAGCGAAAAGGCGCCCGCGACGAGCACCTTGTACACATCGCAAATCGGATTGAATCCCTCCCGAAATCCGAACGCGAAGCAGCCTGGGAAGAGTTTAAACGGAACCACCCGATTGCCAATCGCGTAGACATCGTCGCCGGTCAAGATGATGCGGCCTATGTCAGCCTTCGCGATCCGCTCGGGCGAGAGCGCATCAAGATGCAGGTCGAGAAGACGGGAAAACCGTCGATTGTCGTCCTGGACGAAACCGGAAAGGAAACGGCAAGATTTCCCTAACGATGAAGAAACTCTCAATCCTCCTCGTGGAAGACGACCCTCTCGCCCGAAAGGTGTTGGAGACCGAACTCAAAGGCCACGCGCTCCAAAGCGCCGCGGACGCCGCCGCCGGACTCGCGAAAATCAATACCGGCAAGTTCGATCTCGTCTTCCTCGATTTGGATCTGGGAGCAAAGGACCCTCTTGCGGGCCTGCGCCTGATAGCCCCGGCCGCCTCGGCCGGTGCCTACACCGTGATCATGTCCGGTCACGACGAAGAAGAGATCGTCTCCCGGGCCTACGAACTCGGCTGCCACGACTTCTACTCTAAGGGAAGCGAGACCGAAAGCGTCGCACAAGTCCTCACCCGCTTCGACCGCCACCGCGCCTTGCCCGAGGACGAACAGGTCTTCACGAATCGCTTCGTCACGCAAGACCCCGCGACCCAAACCGCGATCGCCGAGGCGTTGAAATTCGCCGCTTCCGATCTCCCGATCCTGATCCTCGGCCCCTCCGGGACCGGAAAGACGATGCTCGCGCGGGTTCTGCACGAACGCTCCGGTCGAAAAGGCCCGTTCGTCGCGGTCAACTGCGCCGCCTACCAAGAGGACTTGCTCGAAGCGGAGCTGTTCGGCTACCGCAAGGGCGCCTTCACCGGCGCCGACGACAGCCGCCGCGGCCGCCTGCTCGAAGCCGACGGCGGAACCCTGTTTCTAGACGAGATCGGCTCGATGAGCCTGGCGATGCAGACCAAGCTCTTGAAGGCCATCGAGGAAAAGATCTTCTACCCGCTGGGCTCGGACAAACCTGAAGGTTCTTCCTTTAGGGTCGTCAGCGCGACGCTCGAGGATTTGCCGGAACTCGTGCGCGCGGGCAAGCTGCGCTTTGATTTCTTTCAGCGCATCCACGGGCTGACGGTGACGCTTCGGGCGCTGCGCGAGCGCCCGGACGATGCGCTGCCGCTGATCGCGCATTTCATGCGCGCCGGCGGGCGGCGCGTGATCTTCGCCGACGACGCGAAGGCGCGCCTTCGCGCGCACGGCTGGCCGGGCAATGTCCGGGAACTCAAGCGCCTGGTCGAACTGCTCGCGGCCGGGGCGGAAGGGATGGTCACCGCCGCGACGCTCGGCCGCTACCTTGGCGAGGCGCGGGCGAAGGCGCCGGCCGCCGAAGAGGACCCGGCGCTGACGGAGTCCCAGTACCGCAAAGCGGTCTCGCAGGGGCTCTCCGCGGCGGTGGACGGGCTGGTCGACGCGGCGATTGCGCGCTGCCTGGCCGAAAACGGCGGCAAGAAGACAAAGGCGCTGAAAACACTTAAGATCTCGACGCGGATGCTCTATGCGTCGCTGGAACGAACCGGGAAGAAATCACCATGAACGACGCGGCGCTCTCGAAGCTCATCCACGACGTGAATTCCAAATGCGCGAGCCTCAAAAGCGCGGCGGCGCTGCTGCGCGGGGCGGACGAAAAGGAACGCGCGGAGTTTTTGAAGCTGATGAAGGAACAGGCGCGGTCGCTGCTCGAGGCGCTTGACGGATGCGCGTAAAATCCGGCGACGTCCGTCTGCGGAACTTCCGCCCCGAGGACCTGGATCCGCTCTGCGACTACTTCTACCGGTCGCCGCGGGTCTATCGCGCTGACGCGAGCGCGATCGAACGCGCGGCGCGGCGGGTGGGGGTCCGGTGAAGCGGCGAGCGCCTTTTTTCGACCACTGCTACACCGAGGATCGAAATCACCGCTTCATCCTGGACTTGCAGAAGCGCGGCTTCAACGCCCAGACTGTCATTGGAACCGGATGAAAGATTGGGGGAAGGTCAACAGCACCATTCGCATCCACGTACCGTTTACTTTTTCCGGGAATCTTGATCCTCTCCGTGTTCTAACTGTCGGAGATCAGGTGGCGAGCGAACACGCGTTCGCGGCGCACTCGCGCGCATCTATTCGCGACGGATTCACGCGCGTTTTTTCGGACGTTACGATCGACCGAGAAACCGGGGAAATCAAAATCATCCCCCGGTTTCCCCTACGGAACTCGGACGGCAGCGACATCTCAGCAGATGAGATCTGTTCGGCAGCGAAGGAAGTCCTCAGTGGAACGCGGCACGCCCCGTATACGAGCATCCTAGAAGGCGTCGATTGCATCGACGGCAAGGGCATAAGGATTCGGATGACGTCGATCCCTTCCAACATCCAAAATCTCCTAACAATCCCCGATCTTTTTATTTTCGATCGCAGCAAACTGCCGATTTCCGAAGCCGCTCTTCAACCGACGACGGGGCCGTACGAACCTGTTCTAATGAGTCGAGATCGAATTGACTTCAAGCTCAATCCGAACTACCCCGCATCCTTACGAGCAAACACAGTTCCTCGTGTAAGCCTCGAACGTTACGATGCGCACCGGACGTCAGAACTCATAGAAAAGACCGATGCAAAAACCCACGATGCGATCTATCTTTACGGCCACGCTGTAACCCTCGACGATCTCGACCGACTAGGACAAAAAAACTACTCCTGTGAGCAGTACCCGGGAGAGTGGCTCGTTTACGTCGGCTTCGGACCTCAGGTGAAATTGGGAGATCGACGACGCATCGGTGAAGTTCTGGACGCGCAGCGATCGAACTACATTAACGCTGCCCCCCTCGCCAAGGCCGCCTATTCGATTCCGCCTTCGGATGGTCCGTTCGGTCTCTCCCAAGAGGAATACGCGGCACTCAAACTTAACGCCAAAAACCCCTCCCGCGAATTGACTCGCGGGCTCAAACTCCGGACTTTAGACTCATGGGCGAATCTCCCGATTTTTCGAGAAGTGATCGAAGGCCTAAGAAGCGAACTCTCCATCGAGATCGAACTTGTTTCGTCGACGGAGATCGAACGTCTCTTTTCCGAAGAAACCGGGATTCTACTCAGTCCCCTGGGGATTTCCCAAGCCGATCCGCTTAGCCATCTTTCCTTCCTTTCAACAACAAATCCCGAGTTCGCAAAAACAGTTCCTCAGGACCGCATCGCTAAGGTTGCCATCCTGGATGACGAAAGCCGATTTACGGCGGAAATTAAGAAAATCGAGACCGACATCCTCGAGGCCGGCCACATCATACCTCTCGCCCATTTCCCCGGAATCGTCGCGATCGCCCCCGGCATCGTTCGAGACGAATCGATCTCATACAACTGGGGGATACAAGCTTGGGCGCTTCGGCTAGACTAACGAACCTGACTCGCTTCCTTCTCCGGAATCCTCCCGGAGAAATCCTTACCTACAGCCACCCTCCACGAACGAGCGCAGGAAGCACCACTACCGTCACATCGACCCGGTCGAGAAAGGATTTCAAGCATTCCGGAACGGGATTCGCCGGGTCCCAATCGGAAGCCTATTTGCGCTCCCTATCGGAACTCGGTGAAAGCATCATATGCGCGCGACGGCTTATCGGACCGAAGCGGGATCGCCGGCGGAACTTGATAGGCGCCTAAACGAGCCCCGCGCTCTATTTGTAGTAGTAGTACTCGGGCCGCAATACGCTGATGAACGCCAACAGCGGCACCCCGACGCCCAAAACGGACTTCATGTCGGTCGCTGTCGTCAACAGCGCGAGACAATCCGCGAAGGCGAAAAACAGGAATCCGTACAGGGCCCAGCGCTTCCATCGGATGATCCCAATCGTACAGACGATCACGGCGGCGCTCAGCCCGACGAACATAAGGGTCGTCGTCGCGTCCCGACTCGACGCCAAGGTCGCAATTCCAAGAAAAATCACGGCCGTGTGAGCCAGAAGATTGAGCATGATCGTCCCCATCACCTTGCCGCTGTGGGCAAGATTCGCGGTTCGAAGCTCCTCGTCGCTGAAAACAGGAGATGAGACCGGCGCGGATTTCGCCTCCGCTTTGCGCTTCTGAGCTTCCTTGAATTTCGCGAAGTTGACTCCGCACTGCGCGCACTCCACCGCATCCGCGGCCCTCGGCGCTGCGCAGGACGGACAACCCGCGGCGGCTTCCGCGGCCAACGCGGCCTTTTGAGCGGCGGCCTTGTCGACGGCCGCATAATCGAAACCGCATTTCGCGCATTGCTGATCCCACTGCCCGCGCGGACCCTGACATTGAGGACAAGCCGCCATATTCATCCCTCCATAAACGAAATGGTTTCGGGATGGTAGCCCGCAACTCAAAATCTCGCAATAGCGAACGGCGGAAAATAGGACATCGGGGGTTGCTATGGGGCCGAGGGATCGCCGCTGACTCAAGATTCCCACCCCGATCCTCACGGGGTTTCCTGCGGCGCTCGCCGTCGATCCTCCGCGGCGATTACGACTTCACGGCGCGGTGCCCTTCGAAGGCGCCGAGGAGATCGCATGGTAGCTATTCACCGCCGGACAGACGCAGCTCAACCGTCGTCCCCTTTCCCAACTCTGATTTGATACGCATCAGGCCGCCCCATAATTCGACCGATTCCTTGGCGTGTGTCAATCCGAGCCCCGAACCCCCGGCTTTTCCGACCGTGAAGCCGCGATCACTCACCGCCCGGACTCCCTTCCGATCACGAGAATATCCCAAAACCGCGAGGGATTCCGGACCACCGCCGCCTTCCTCCCGAAAAACCGAGTCCACCCGTCCGGATGCGCCCATCGCTCAAACTCCTTCAAATCCGCTGCCTCGAGAATCGCGTTCCGGAACCGCGTCCTCGCGGCCGGATTGAGATAAAGACGCGTCCCGCATTCGAGCCGCGTCGACCTCCCGATCCTGCGCCCGAGCACCTCTTCGAAGAATCGCCGGCCGGCGGGAGCGACGTCGAACTCGAAGCCGTGAATCCCAGTGACGGTGTTGGCATGCTTAAGAAACTTTGCCGCGATCGGCGTCCTCCTGCCTTTGACCCCTGGACCGCGTTCAAACTCGGTCAACCACACGTTTGCGGCAGGGAACGCAGTGCCGTACTCAACGAAATTCCAGCCCGGCAGCCCCTTCTTGTTACCCTTTGTCTTCCACTCATAGTTCCGATGCCAATAACGCGCTTTCAAGAAACGGTTCTCGCGGACGCTCTCAAAATATCGCCGTAATGGCCCGGAGGCCGCCAATGAAAATCCCGGGATTACCTTCTCGCGAAGACCATGATGGATGAATTCAAGACAAAACGGGTTCGCCTTAGACGCGCCCGGTAAGAAAATGAATCGGTTCTCATGCGGCCCCGGATGGTGAGTTACATGAGGATGTAGCATGAATCCAGCAGAGATCAATCGCCGAAAGAAGCGATGCTCCCGGTCCGACGTATACGCGTGATCGAATCGCAGCATGCGACCCCTACGCCGCCGCGCCGGCCTTCGGGTCCAGACTCTTCGCGATCGCCCGCTCGAGGTCGGCCATCAAGTCCTTCTCGTCCTCGATGCCGACCGACAGGCGGATCAACCCGTCGGTAAGCCCGGCCTTCAGGCGTTCCTCGCGCGGGATCGACGCGTGCGTCATCGTCGCCGGATGCCCGAGCAAAGATTCGACGCCTCCGAGGCTTTCGGCCAAGGAGAACACCTTGCAGGATTTCAGAAAACGCACCGCGCGGTCCAGATCGCCTTTCAACTCGAACGAGATCATCCCGCCGGCCAAACGCATCTGAGCCTTCGCGAGATCGTACTGCGGATGCGTCGGCAGGCCGGGGTAGTTCACGCAAGCGACCTCCGGATGCTCGAGCAGCTTGCGCGCGATCTGCAGCGCGTTCGCCGAATGCCGCTCCATGCGCAACGGCAAAGTCTTCGTGCCGCGCAGCACCAGAAAGCAATCCATCGGACCGGGCACGGCGCCGGTCGCGTTTTGCAAAAACTTCAGCTTCTCGTAAATCTCCTCATCGTTGGTGACGACCGCTCCCCCGACGACGTCGGAGTGCCCTCCGATGTACTTCGTCGTCGAATGCGCGACGATGTCGGCGCCCATTTCCAGCGGCTGCTGGAGAACCGGCGTCGCGAAGGTATTGTCGACGCAGAGCTTGACGCCGCGTTCCTTCGCGAGCTTCGCGACCGCCCGGATGTCGCAGAGCTTGAGCAGCGGATTGGACGGGGTTTCGATCCAAAGCAGCTTCGTCTTGGGCGTGATCGCTTTGTCGATCGCGCCGATGTCGGAGGCGTCGACGAAGGAGAACGAGACGCCGAAGCGCTCGTAGACCTTCGTGAACATGCGATAGGTCCCGCCGTAGAGGTCGTTGCAGCTGACGACGTGATCGCCCTGATTGAGCGACTGGACGACCGCCGAGGCGGCCGCGGAACCCGAGCCGAAGCACAGTCCGTACTTTCCGTTTTCCAACGCGGCGATGTTCCGTTCAAGCGCCAAGCGCGTCGGATGGTTCGTGCGGGCGTAGTCGAACCCCTTATGAACGTCCGGAGCTTCCTGGACGTAGGTCGAAGTCTGGTAAATCGGCGTCATGATCGCGCCGGTCGCGGGATCCGGCTCCTGCCCGGAATGGATCGCCCGCGTCGCGAGGCCGCAGTGCTTGTAGGGATCTTCGTACGCCCTTTTCTTGCCGTTGGATTCAGCGCCCATAACACCTCTCTCCCGTCGGGAAGGATGGGTCAGGATACGATTAAGCGCGCAGGGCCCGCAAGGCCGAGAGGAACTCGGCGGCGGGTTCGGTCCGGGCCGAGACCACGGCGGCGAACTCCTCCCCATCGAGACGGATGTCGAATTTCTTAGCCGCGAGAACGGCCTCGAGCGCCGCCGTATCCGATGGGTCGCACAGGCGCTCGCGCACGAGCTCGAGCAATTCCCCGTTTCGCATGCCGGTGGGCAGCGCGGCGGCGGCGCGCAGGGCGGCGGCGCGAACGGTTCCCTCGTAGTCGCACATCGCTCGTGCCAGGACCCGGACGGCCTCCGGGGTGCCGAGCGGACCGAGCGCGCCGACGATCTCGGCGTATTCCACACTGCGCTCGTGCTGGGGGCCCCAGGGTGCGGGTCCTCCGATGCTGTGGCGGGAACGCCACTCCATATCGGACACGCGCCCGATCGAATCCATCAGCGCCTGAAGATCCTTTTTCCTCGCGAAGTGCGCCAGCACCGAAATCGCGCCGAGTTCGGGGTCCTTCCGGAAACGCGTCCGGACCTCGTCGAGCAGGTCGGTCAACTCATAACGCTTCACGAGGTCATAGGCGAACCAGCTCCGATCCTCGTCGTCGAACCCCGCCCGGACACGCTCGGAGGAAAACGCCCGCTCCCAACGAGCGTTCAGGTCCGCGAGCCGCTCGTCGCGCGACTCCCATCCGCCGGCCTGCTCCTGAAGAAAATCGCGAAGCGCGTCCATCGCGTAGAGCGCGTTGATCTCCGGCTCGCGTTCGCTCAGCGTCGCCAAAAAACCGGCGTACACCTTTTCTCCGTCCGGAAGATCCGCCAGCCCCCCGAGCGGCTGGGGCTCCGTCGCCAAGGTCGCCATCAAGTCGACCACGCGGCGGAACACCCTCTCGTCGCGCCGAGCCTCGCTGAAGAATCTTTTCAAATTGAGTTTTTTTGCGAGCGTGAAGGCCAGTTCCATCTCGAGCCCCTCGCAGTTTTCCATCCCGTGCACGAGCATCTTGCGCTGCACGTCGGGATCGCGAACGAGTTCGTCGTCTTCGATCAATTGGTCGATCAGCGTCACCACGCCCCACTGCGTCGACTCCGAAAGCAGATTCACCAAAGACCGCTTGAACTGGGGAGCGTCCTCGCAGGCGGTTTGAATCAGCCACACGCAGTAGGGCGTAAACTCGGGATGGCGGGCCAACAGCAGCAAGTCCTCCAATTGCGAGCGCGTCGCCCGCAATCCTCCGACGACGATCCCCCACTTCACCGCTTCATAATCCGTACTGCGTTTCGCGACTTCGAGGAAGACCTTTCGAACGGCGGCGGTGGCCTCCTCCCAAGTCGTATGCTCCAGCAGCGCGTCGGCCGAAGCCGCGGCAGGAAGCCCTCGCAGCTCCGCCTCGACGCTCTCCCACTGCGAGATTTCCCCGAGACACACCTGACGGACCACGCGGCGAACCCGCTTCCAATCCTTTTCCTGAGGAACGCGCCGGGAGAGCACGTCCCTCAAACCCGGAGCGTAGGTCATCCCGTCCCCCCCGGGGGCCTTGATCATCGGAAACCGGTCCAACTCAAGCGGGGCCAGCGGACGCCGCTGGTGCTGACGACGGATCATGTCGTAGAGAGAAGGCTTCCCGCGTTCTTCGAGGCTCGCCGACGGCGGCATCCCCCCCTCGAAGGCCCGGCGGTACATCCGGAATTTCACCCAAACGAGGATCAGACCGCCGAGCGCGCCGACCGCGATCGCGGCGACGCTGACGAACAACAAACGTTCGGCCTCGGCGGGAGAGAGCATCCCCTAACCATACCCCCCAGGGGGTCGTTCGTCAAGTTGTTCAAGTTGTTCAAGTTATTTGAGTTATCCGAACTCGAAAGTTAAACTAGAGCCATGCGATTGGGGGCGCTAATCCTGGCCGTGCCGCTGTCGGCCGCAGCTTTCTCTGCCTGCCGCACGGCCGAGGCGGTCGGCCGCGAGTTGGCCCGCGCAACTCCGGGAGGACGCAAGTACCTGAAGGAGTGGGATCGATACTCGAAACTCGCGAAAATCTTCAAAACCTACCACGACAAGGGAAATCTCGATGAGCGGGAGGTGGTGGGAGTCCTCTACGACTTCGGACTGATCAAAACGCGTCCGGCGCATCTGCCGGCGTCGCAAAAACCCAAGCGCAGCGCAAAAACCTTTCCCGTACCCGTGTATAAGGGCGACTGGATGTGGCCGCTCAAGGCGGGAGTCGTCAGCTCCGAATTCGGCCCCCGCTGGGGAAAAAACCACCACGGGCTCGACCTGGCGGCCGAAATGGGCAGCCCGGTCTACGCCTCAGCGGACGGCGAAGTCGTCTACGCCGGCGATCAACTGACCGGTTACGGAAACGTCGTGATCCTCCAGCACGACCAGAAGACGACGACGCTCTACGCGCACAACAAGAAACTGAAAACCAAGGTCGGTCAGAAAGTGACCCGCGGGACGGTCATCGCGCTTCTCGGCTCGACCGGGCGCTCCACAGGCCCGCATGTTCACTACGAAATCCGCGGCTCGAAAGGTCCCGTCGATCCCCGGAAGGTCCTGCCCAAGAGCCGCTTCTGATCTGTGCCGGAATCCAGGGGTCGATCCTCAAGTTGTTCAAGTTATTCTAGTTGTTTGTACGGGGAACTTTTCGGCGACTCATTCGTACACGGGTTATGGCCCGCCGACCCCGAATCCACTTCCCCGGAGCGATCTATCACGTCGTTACTCGCGGAATCGATAAAAAGCCCGTTTTTCTCGACCGCGCCGACTATGAAAAAATGTTCCAAATCATCGCCACCGTCCGAGACGAAGAAGGCGCGAAACTCCTCGCAGCCGCTTTGATGCCGAATCATCCCCATCTCTCATGGCGGGTATCCCAATCCCCGCTGTCGCGCATCATGCACCGCATTTTAACGTCGTACTCAACGTACTTTAACAAGCGGTACGACCACTCCGGCTACGTTTTTCAAGGCCGGTATAAGTCCTATCTCTGCGTCGACCAATCCTATCTCGTGACCCACATTCGCTATATCCATCAAAATCCACAGCGTGCCGGGCTCGAAAAATCGCTTGGGGAATGGCCCTGGACCACGCACGCGGATTATCTCGGAACCTCCAAACGACCGCTCGCCGACGCGGAAGTCGGGCTTTCCTTCTTCGGCCCTGATCTAAAAAGCGCCCGAAGGCGTTACCGGAATCTCGTGGAGCAGCCCGTCACGGAGGACCCGCTCCAATCCTATGCGATGGTGGAATTGGAAGAGGACACAACGCCGCTCATTCGACAAGAAATTTCCGACCCGGTTTCCCTTGTGAAAATCGCCGCCGCAGTCGCGGCGAAGCGCGGAATCGCCGCGAATCTTATCGGCTCGGGTTCACGGCGCAGAGAAATCGTCGCCGCCAAACGAATCTTTGTCGGAGAAGCGATCCTCTCGGGCCACTCGACACGAAGAATCGCAGAGTTCCTCGACTGCACCCTCGCGAACGTCAGTTTACTGCTGCACTCGCGGGTTCAATAACTTGAACAACTTGAACAACTTGAGGACCGACCCCGAATTTCGCTAGTTGAAGTTTTCGGCGAGGCGGCTTACGGCGTTGAGGATGTCGTACTTGGTGATGATGTCGTACTTGCCTTTGCCGAACTGAACCATCACCGCGGGCTTGCCGCCGGAGATCATCTGCATCACCTGGTCGGCGCGGGACTCGGGACCGACCACGGGCAGCGGCTCGCGCATCGCCTCGCGCACGATCCGCTTCTTCAAATCCTTGCCGCGGAGCAAAAAGCCCATCACGTCGTCCTCGAATATCGCGCCGGAAATCTTGTTCTTCTCGAAGACGGGCAGTTGGGAAATGTCCATATCCCGCATCGTCTGCAACGCGGCCATCAGCGTATCCTTCGGCGCCGCGTGGACGAGCTCTCCCTTCCCCTTCTTCTTCATCTTCACGATTTGGCCGACCTTCAGCCGGATGCTCTCCTCGACGTACTGATGCTCCTTCATCCACTCCTCGTTGTAGATCTTGGAGAGATAACGCATCCCTGTATCGGGAAGAAGGATCACCATCAGGTCGGTCTTCTTGAGCTTCTTGGCGACCTCGAGACCGGCCCACACGGCGGAACCGCAGGACCCGCCGCAGAACAGGCCCTCGATGCGCGCCATCTTGCGCGTCATCAAGAACGAGTCCTTGTCGGTCACCTGCAGGCATTCGTCGACGATGTCGAGATTCATCGTCGACGGGAAAATATCCTCTCCGATCCCTTCGACGACATAGGGCTCGGCCTTTCCGACGCGATTGAATTGAATCTTCTCGTAATACAGCGAGCCGATCGGATCGGCGCCGATGATCTTGATCTTAGGGTTCTTTTCCTTGAGGAACTTCGCCGTGCCGCTGATCGTTCCTCCCGTTCCCATTCCCGCGACGAAGTGCGTGATCTTTCCCTCGGTGTCCTTCCATATCTCGGGACCGGTCGTCTCGTAATGCGTCTTCGGATTGGCCGGATTATCGTATTGATTCGGGTAGTAGGCGTTGGGAATTTCCTGGGACAGCTTTTTGGCGATCGAGTAGTAGCTGCGCGGATCCTCGGGCTCCACCGCGGTCGGACACACGATGACCTCGGCGCCGAGCGCCTTCAGGAAATTGATCTTCTCGCGCGACTGCTTGTCGGTGATCGTAAAAATCAGCTTGTAGCCTCGCTGGGCGGCGACGAGCGCGAGACCGATCCCCGTATTTCCGGAAGTCCCCTCGATGATCGTGCCGCCCGGCTTGAGCTTGCCGCGTTTTTCCGCGTCGTCGATCATCGACACCGCGATCCGGTCCTTGACCGAGCCCCCGGGATTGAAATACTCCACCTTCGCGTAAATCTTCGGCGCGAGCCCCTCGGCAAGACGATTCAGCCGCACCAAGGGCGTGTTGCCGACGGTTTCCAGGATGTTTTCGTATCTCATAATTCCTCCGCGGAGACGGGCTCACCGGTTTCCGAAAACTCCCGGCGGCTTCGAAGCGCGCATGAAAGCGTCTGTTCGTCCATATAGTCGAGGTGTCCGCCGAGCGGAACCCCCTGGGCGATGCGCGTCACGCGCACGCCCGAATCCCGCAAACGACCGGCGAGGTAAAGCGCGGTCGCCTCTCCTTCCGTGTCCGGATCAGTCGCCAAAACGACCTCACGCAGCGCGCTTCCAGCGCTTTCGACGCGGCGCATCAGTTCATCGATGCGAATTCCTTCCGGTCCGATCCCGTGCAGCGGGGAAAGCCTGCCGTGCAGAACGTGGTACAGCCCTCGATACGCGCGGGAACGCTCCAGCGCCGCCACGTCCGCCGGCTGCTCGACCACGCAGATGCGGTTTCGATCGCGTCCCGGGTCGGAGCACAGACGACAGCGTTCGCTCTCGGTGAAATCAAGACACTCGGCGCACGGCTTCACGCGAGCCCGCGCCTCCCGGAGCGCCTGAGCGAACGCGTCGGCGTCGGCGGAAGGCATCCGGAGCACATGCGTCGTGAGGCGCTCGGCCTGCTTCGGCCCGATCCCGGGAAGCCGACGAAAAGACTGCATCAGGCGCTCGAAACTCTTCACGATCCCGGCTTCTTCTTGACCGGGCGGGCGCGCCCGCCGAAAACGCCGAGGACCTTCTTGACGCCGCTGTCGCCGTCCGGCCCGTCTCCCTCGGAGTCGCCGGACCAGTCCGCGTCGCCCGCGCGTCCCGAGGGAGCTCCCTTTGCGGGGGCCGCGCTCTCGTCGACTTCGAAGCTGAGAACGATCTTCTTTCCGGAAACCTCGGTCAGCACTTTTTCGATCAGGGCCTGATGCGCCTTCGCCCGGTCCCTGTTGAAGGCCTGGCCGAAGACCAAATGCCAGGGCCCGTCGCCGGAAGGGAAAAGTCGAACGGAGCCGAGCCCCGCGACGAGCGCCGGCTTTTCGCCCTCGAGGCGCTCGAGTGCGGCAGGCCACACGCCCTCGGCAACGGGGAGCCCCGCTCCCGAAGAGCGGGGCTCGGGGCCCGGGGCGGGCCGACGAACCGCGTCGGGATCGGCGGCGTGCGGGGCGACCGAAGCCGGAGGCGGCAATTCGGCGCCGCCGGCAAGCCGCCGCTCCAGCGCCTCCAAACGCGTCACGAGCGCGCGCAAATCGTACGCCGCCTCAATCATGCCGTAAACCCCCAACTCGAAGGCGATCTGCGGGGAATCGGTGCCGCGCATCTGCTCAAGCGTCTTGTTCACGCGACCAAGCAAAAACGAAAACGTCTCCGCCGTGTGCGGCTGGGCGAGCTCCTTCCAGGCATCCTCCAGCTCGATTTCGATCCCGAGCTTGAACAGGTGGAGTTCCTGAAACCGCTCCCGCAGGTCCCGCAATAATTGGGTGGGATCGAATCCCTCTTCGGCCGCCTTCGCGATCCAAGAGGAAAGCGTCCCGGCGTCCTTGGCCAGCACCGACTCCACAAGACCCCGCTGGAGCTCCAACGGCAAGGTGCCCATCAATTCGCCGACGCCTTCGGCCGTGACCGTCCCGTCCAGGAACGCGCAGGCCTGATCGAACAGGCTCATCGCGTCGCGAAGCGCGCCGCCGGAAGCCTTTGCGATCATCGTGAGCGCCGGCGCCTCGGCCTTCACCTTCTCGGCCTTCGCGATTTTTTGGAGATACGCCGCGGTCGCCTCCTTTGAAACCGGCCGGAAGCGGAAGCGCTGGCATCGTGAGACGATCGTCGCCGGAATTTTCTGCAGCTCCGTCGTCGCTAAAACGAAAACGACATGAGAGGGCGGTTCCTCGAGGGTTTTGAGCAGCGCGTTAAACGAACTCGTCGACAGCATATGGACTTCATCGATAATGAAGATCTTGTAGCGGTCCCGGCTCGGCGCGAGAGAAACCGTCTCGATGATCATTTCCCGGATTTTATCGACCTGAGTATTGGAAGCCGCGTCGAGTTCCAGAACGTCGATCGAACCGCCCGCGGCAATCTCTTGGCAGGGATGGCACTTCCCGCAAGGCATCGGCGTGGGCCCCGTCTTGCAGTTCAGCGACTTGGCGAGCAGGCGCGCCGAGGTCGTCTTTCCGACGCCCCTGGGGCCGAAGAAGAGATACGCGTGCCCGACCTGATCCGAAGCCACCGCGTTTTTAAGCGTAACGGCCACGGCCTCCTGACCCACGACGTCTTCGAAGCGCTGAGGCCTGTACTTCCTGGCGAGTCCGACGTAAGGCGTATTGCTCATAGTGTTTAGGGATCCTCGTTCCAACGGGGAAAATGAATTTATCAAATGCGGCGTCCGATTGAAACATTCCCGACCTTTTACGGCCGCCCGTTTCCTGTTACACTCTGGCGATGCGCACCCCGATCCTGCTTCTCGTGTTGAGCCTAGCCGCCCCCGTCCAGGCCTCGGACCTCTCCTCCGCCCGGCTTTGGCAGGAACGCTATATGTGGGACGCTCTCCTGCAGGCCCGGGACAGAGCCGCTCGAGTTTCCGCCGATCCCCGGTTGGTCGAGGTCGTCAAACAGATCGCCTACCAGGTCGCCCAGCAGACCGCCAACCTCGGGCAAATTCACGCGTTCACCAAGGGGCAGGTCGACAACCTCGAATATGCTTTCAGCCAAAAGGACCCGGAACCCAGCCTCGCCGTCATCCAAAATAACTTCAATACCCTCTCCAAGGGCTCCGAGCAGATTCGGAACAATCTCTTCTTTCTCACGGTCCGGCTGAGAATCGCGGCTACCCAGGCCCTTCCGGACCCTAAATTGACCGAAAACGCGAAGCTCGTCATTGCCCAGGTCCAGCAAGTCCAACTGCGCCTGAACGCCCTCTACGCGGACACTTCCGCGGTCGAACTCAAAATCCGAAAGGAAACCTGGATGGCCGATGAATTTTTCCGCTACGCCGGAATGCATCTGCTGAAAACCGTCGTTTCAGTTCAAGACAGCGTCTTCGCCGTTTACAACGCATCCTACGAACTCTACGTGCTCTCCAAAGAATGACCTCATGAGAACACTGCCCGTCTTTGTCGGCCTCGCACTCGTGTCCATATTGTCCACATTCCTCTTCGCCGCTGATTCAACATCCCCCTCCTACCAGGTGATCAACGAGGGAGAGGAGGTCAGCGTTCAGATTGTGGATCGACCGGAGCCTCGGGAACCCTCGATCGCGCTCGCGAGCCCGCTCGATAGGGTAACTCGGGACACACCCATCACAGTTCTCATGCAGCTGTACCGGGAATCCTATAAACCGGAGGATCAGGCTCGCCTGCTGGAAGCGACTGCCGGACGGCGACCCCGGTCCCTTGCAGACTTACAAGCGCTGATGGGCCTTTTCATGAAAGAAGACCAAAACGCTCGGGCGACCGCCGAAACCAGCTTGCGCCGAATCGACGCCGAAAGGGAGAGAGGATTTGCCCCCTTCTTTTTGAACCTTCTGGAAAATGAGGATCCGGTTGTCCGTCTTTTCGGTCTAATCGGGGTCGACCGCCTGCGTCCTGAACAGGCGCTCCCCAGCCTACTCAAAACCGCACGCACTCCATTTCAACTGGAAAAACCCGCTCTCAATACCGCTCCCAGGCCCGCCAACGAATGGCTTTTCCAGTATCAGACTCTCGATGTTCTCGCTTCCTGGCAAGGCGAAAAAGTATTTGATATTGTTAATGAAAGAGTGAAAGAATCCCCGGATGTGGCTAAAGTGGCCTCAACCTGGTACTGGAAGGCGGCTCTGCCGCGCCTGCTGCGCTGGTCCCGCTCTAAAAAACGCGAGGACCAAACCCGGGCTCTCGCGGGCTGGCACGCGAATCCCCCAATTGAGGCCATTAAGTCAACGCGCGAGGCCCTGTGGGATGTTCTCGACACGGAGCGCTACCCGGTCGATATCCGGCACCAGGCGGCTCTAAAACTCGGACTCGCGGCGGACGACTCCGATCTCGATCGCCTTCTGGAACTTAGGTCGAAGATGCCTTCCGGAGAAACCCGTGTCCTCTACGATGCCGCGCTGTTTGCTTCCCGAAGCGAGCGTGCCGTGCCCATTCTGGTCGAATATGTACAGTCCCATCCGGACGCCTCCGCGCGCGCCGGGGCGTTGACTCAATTGAGCGCGATGGTCTCCCCCGAGCGCTACCGTGAATTGCTGCGCCTGATGGCCGACTCCGACCCCGACGCCGAGAATCGTTCGCGCGCTCAAAGAACACTGGAACTTTCCCGTTAGCGCCCTTTCCATATGGCCTTTTTGCTAAAATCGCCCTGTGCTGGCGGTCTCCGTTCTCCTTCTCCTCATCTTCGGACTCGCGACGGCCCTGTGGGTCGCCCTAAGCCGTCTCTACGCGCTGAAAACCGCCGCGACGCGCGGATTCGAGGGAACCGCCGATCGCCCCATCTCGCCGGAGCGCCTGGATGAGCTCTTGACCATGCTTTTGGCGCTGCACGATTACGGCGTTTCGAAAAC
>PFUL01000035.1 GCA_002790095.1 Elusimicrobia bacterium CG_4_9_14_3_um_filter_62_55
GATCCTCCTTCGGCTGTCCGGAGGGGTCGATAAACAGCACGTCGAACCCGACCACGCCGACGCCGTACTTCTCGAACAACTGGTTCACCAGACGCTCGTAGACGCTTCTCGGCCATGGGTAGGCGCCGATGAACTTAAGGGATTCGTCGTCGATGGAAACGATCGTAATCCGGGAGTCGATCATCTCCATCCCGCGCAGGCGGAACATCCGGCTCAGCCACTGACTCTCGAGATTATCGAAAACCCCGACGCTTACGCCCACGAACATCAGGCACGAGAAAACGATCGTGAAGTAGCGCGGAAACCGCGAAGGCTCGCGCTGAGCGCCGGGACCGACGTCGCTGGCTGTCTTCACCGCAGCCTTCTTTGCAGGCGCCGAAGGCCGGGGTTGGGTAGCGGGAGTTTTTTCTTCCGTCATAAAGGCCTCGATAGGCTAGCAGGCGCTATGAATATTGGCAAGACCACGTCCCAAGGGAGCTACAAGCCCAATTGGGCCATAAAGGTCACCCAGCCCGGGAAGTAGGAGAGCGTCCACGTGGAAAGGCGGGAAAACCAGCCTCCCGCCAGGGCGATTCCGACCAGAATCAGGCAGATTCCCGTCGCCTTTTCGATCTTGGGGAGCTGCGGCTTTATCCGGTTTAACACGGGAATCATCCGCTCTACCGCGAGGGCGCAGATCAGAAGCGGAATCGCGAATCCGGCCGAGTAGGCCGCCAGAAGCAAAACTCCTTTCAATACCGACCCCGACCGGGAAGCCAAAAGAAGAATCCCGGCCAGCACCGGACCGACGCAGGGAGTCCAGCCCGCGGCGAACGCGCTGCCGACCAGCGCGGACCCGAGGAATCCCGCCGGCTTTTGCTGGTAGTGGAAACGGGCCTCTTTATAAAGGAACCCGACCTTCAGGACGCCGAGCATCCAAAACCCGAACAGGATCAAGACGGCGCCGCCGATCCGTTCGACCCAGTCGCGCACTCCGAACAGCAGTTCGCCCAACGCAGAGGCGGACGCCCCCAGCAGGATAAACACCGCCGAGAAGCCGGCGATGAAGCACAGCGCGTGCAGGATCGTCAGCCGACGGTTGCCGCCGGTCTCCAAGTCGCTAAACGAGGTGCCGGTCAGAAACGCCAGATAGACGGGAATCAACGGGAGCACGCATGGCGAGAGGAAACTCACCAGACCCGCTCCGAAGGCCAGTCCGAATTCGGCCACCCGCTACGCCGTTTGGGCGGCCGAAATCGTCCGCGCGACGGTTTCCCCGATTTCGGAAAGATTGTCCACGACGTGAATCCCCACCTGCTTGAGCGCGGCGATTTTGTCGGCGTGTCCGCCGGAGCCGCCCTCGATGATCGCGCCCGCGTGTCCCATCCGCCGGCCGGGAGGAGCCGTCTTGCCGGCGATGAACGCGTAGACCGGCTTGGACATATGCCGCTTGTAAAAATCGGCGGCCTCCTCCTCCGCGGATCCTCCGATTTCGCCGATGAGCACGACGGCCTTCGTGGCGTCGTCCTGTTCGAACAAGCGGAGAATGTCGGTATGGGTCGAGCCCGCGATCGGGTCTCCTCCGATGCCGACGACGGTGGATTGGCCGATGCCGCGCTGGGTCAACTGCCAAACCGCCTCGTAGGTCAGCGTTCCGGAACGGGAGACGAGTCCGACCGGACCGCCGCCCTTGTGAATGTAGCCGGGCATGATGCCCGCCTTCACTTCTCCGGGCGTAATGACGCCGGGACAGTTCGGCCCGACGAGTCGGATTTCCTGACCGAGCGCGCGGCGACGCTCGATGTCCTTCTTTACGCGCGCCATATCGAGCACCGGAATTCCTTCGGTGATCGTGATGATGAGCTTGACTCCGGCGTCGGCCGCCTCGAGCATCGCGTCCGCGGCGAACGGCGGCGGAACGAAAATCAGCGACGCGTCGACGGCCTCGGCCGAAACGGCGTCGTGCACCGTGTTGAAGACGGGCACCCCGAGATGCTTCTTGCCGCCCTTGCCGGGAGTCGCGCCGGCGACGATGCCCTTGCCGTATTTCAGGCATTGTTCGGAGTGAAAGGAACCGGCCGATCCGGTAATCCCTTGGACGACGATCCTGCTTTTCTTGTTGAGAAGAATGCTCATCGGGCGCCTCCCGCCGCGGCGACCGCTTTTTGGGCCGCCTCCCACAGGCTGTCCGCCTGCTCCATCGCGAGCCCCGATTTCCGGAGCAGGGCCTTCCCTTCCTTCACGTTGGTCCCTTCCAACCGGACGATGAGAGGAAGCTTCAATTTGACCTTCTTCGCCGCCGCGATCACGCCCTTGGCGATCGTGTCGCAGCGCATGATGCCGCCGAAGATATTGACGAGCACCGCGGTCACCTTTTTATCCTTCAGAATGATCTGCAGCGCGCGGGTCACCTGCTCTTCGTTGGCGCCGCCGCCCACGTCGAGGAAGTTCGCCGGAGAACCTCCCGCGAGGCTTACGGTATCCATCGTCCCCATCGCAAGGCCGGCCCCGTTGACCATGCAGCCGATGTTTCCGTCGAGCGCGATGTAGGAGAGCCCGACCTCCTTGGCCTCCCGTTCGAGCGCGGTGATTTCCGGATCGCGGCCTTCCCTTCCTTCACGTTGGTCCCTTCCAACCGGACGATGAGAGGAAGCTTCAATTTGACCTTCTTCGCCGCCGCGATCACGCCCTTGGCGATCGTGTCGCAGCGCATGATGCCGCCGAAGATATTGACGAGCACCGCGGTCACCTTTTTATCCTTCAGAATGATCTGCAGCGCGCGGGTCACCTGCTCTTCGTTGGCGCCGCCGCCCACGTCGAGGAAGTTCGCCGGAGAACCTCCCGCGAGGCTTACGGTATCCATCGTCCCCATCGCAAGGCCGGCCCCGTTGACCATGCAGCCGATGTTTCCGTCGAGCGCGATGTAGGAGAGCCCGACCTCCTTGGCCTCCCGTTCGAGCGCGGTGATTTCCGGATCGCGGCGCTCGGCGAGCGACTCCTGCCGGAAGAGAGCATTGTCGTCGGTGACGATCTTCGCGTCGAGCGCGATCAATTCGTTCTTCGGCGTAATGATGAGCGGGTTCACCTCGACGAGAGACGCGTCTAGGTCGAGGAACACCTTGACCAGTTTCGTCGCCATCTTCACGAAGTCGAGAACCCGGTCGTTCGGGATGTCCAGCGCGTACGCGAGCCGGCGTCCCTGATACGCCTCAAGGCCGCGGTCCGGATCGACCGGCATCTTCAAAATCGCCGAGGGGCGCTCCTTCGCGAGCACCTCGATCTCGACGCCGCCTTCGGCGGAGGCGATGATCGTCGGCTTTCCGGATTTGCGGTCCATCACGATGGAGAAATAAATCTCGCGCGAGATGTCGGAAGCCTTGTCAACGAGCACTTCCTTGACGAGCAGGCCCTCGGGCCCGGTTTGGTGCGTGATGAGCGTCATGCCGACCATTTTTTTCGCGATTTCGCGGGCGTCTTTCGGCGTCTTCGCGAGCTTCACCCCGCCGCCTTTGCCGCGTCCGCCGGCGAGCACCTGGGCCTTCAGCACCCAAGGACCCTTTCCCGCCTTCTTGATCGCGTTCGGCAATTTTCCGGCGTCCTTGATCACGCCGCCGGTCGGGGGAACGGGGATGCCGTAAGCGCGAAAAATGTCCTTACTTTCGTATTCGAGGAGTTTCATCGGGGCCCTCTCCTGGGTGAGTCGAGCGGTTGGTCCAACGCGCTCATTCTAGGATAATGGGAAGGGAGAGAGCCAGGGGGACCCTCAAAGAAGAGTCAAATCGCGGATTCCCCATCGAAAGCGGAATTGCGCGCCTTCAATCAGAACGCGCAATTTGCTACCATATAGTCGAATTCAGCCGATGACCGCCCCCCCAGACCCGTTTATTGAAAAACTAGGCTCCCTGAAAGCGATTCGCCATCTCGCCGCAAAGGAATCGACCCCCTACGGAGAGATTTTGGAATTGCTTCACGAAGAGCGGCTTCCGTCTGTCATATTGACGCGAAACGGGAAGGTCAGCGGTATTTTTACCGAACGCGACATCCTGACGAAGACCTTGCTCGAGGAAACGGATCCAAAAACGCCGATCTCCGCGTTGATGACTCCCGACCCGGTCACGATTCAAAGCACCGATACGATCCGAGACGCGATCTCGATCATGCACGAAAAGCACATCCGCAACCTGCCGATGCTGGATGAAACCGGACGAATTCTCGGGATGCTGACCGTCGGACGCATCATCCGCTATCTGTCCTACCATTTTCCTTCGGAGGTCCTGAATCTGCCTCCGAAACCGAGTCAATCCGCCGAGCAGGTAGAGGGAGCATAATGCCCGCCAAGACAAAGGCCGAACGAGACCCCCATCTCGCCATCTCACCAAAAAACAGAAAACCCGACGCCAGCGAAGTCGAAGCGGTCACCATTCGCTTCGCCGGAGACTCCGGCGACGGCGTCCAGTTGACCGGCGGTCAGTTCACCACCGCAACCGCGCTTTCCGGAAACGATCTCAGTACGCTTCCCGACTATCCCGCGGAAATCCGCGCGCCCGTGGGAACGCTCCCCGGCGTCAGCGGCTTCCAAATCCAATTTTCCTCCCGCGACGTGCTGACCCCGGGCGACCGACCCGACGTGCTCGTCGCGTTCAATCCCGCTGCGCTCAAGGCGAACCTGAAGGATCTCGCGAAGGGCGGCACGATCATCTTAAACACCGACGCCTTCACGCTCCAGAACTTCAAGAAAGCCAGCATCGAGACGAACCCTCTCGAAGACGAGAGCCTCGCCGCCTACAAGGTCGTCGAAGTCCCGATGACCACTCTGACGGGAAACGCCCTCGAAGGACTCGGCTTGTCTCCGACCCAGGTTTCCCGCTGCAAGAACTTCTTCGCGCTGGGCATCATGTATTGGGTGTACGGTCGTTCGCTCGAGGCGACGATCGCGTGGATCAAGAAGAAGTTCAACAAGGTTCCGACGATGGTCGAGGCGAACACGCGCGCGCTGCACGCGGGCCACGCCTTCGCCGAAACCACCGAGATTTTCCAAAACAGCTACCGCGTCAAAAAAGCCCCGATCGCCCCCGGCAAGTACCGGAACATCACCGGCAACGAAGCCGCAGCGCTCGGCCTCGTCGCCGCGCAGCAACTGTCGAGCCATCAACTCTTCTACTCGACCTACCCGATCACGCCCGCTTCCGACATCCTGCACAATCTCGCTCGCCTGAAGGCCTTCGGGGTGAAGACCTTCCAAGCCGAAGACGAGATCGCCGCCGTCGGCGCGGCGATCGGCGCCTCCTTCGGCGGCCTGCTCGCGGTGACGGGCACCAGCGGTCCGGGCCTGGCGCTGAAATCGGAGGCGATCGGCCTCGCGGTGATGACGGAACTTCCGCTCTTGGTCATCAACGTCCAGCGCGGAGGACCCTCGACCGGGCTTCCGACGAAAACCGAGCAAAGCGATCTGCTGCAGGCCCTCTACGGCCGCAACGGCGAAAGCCCCGTTGCGATCGTCGCCCCGGCGACGCCCGGCGAGTGCTTTTTAGCCGTGATTCAAGCCTGCCGCCTCGCCATGAAGTACCGGCATCCCGTCCTCTTCCTCTCCGACGGATATTTGGGAAACGGATCCGAACCGTGGAAGGTTCCGGGAATCGAGACGCTCCCGAAATTCGAAATTTCGCATGAGCCGGGCGTCCCCCCGGAGGACTTTCAGCCCTACGCGCGCGACCCGAAAACACTCGCCCGGCCGTGGGTGCTTCCCGGCACCGCGGGCTACGAACACCGCATCGGCGGTCTCGAAAAGCAGGACATCACCGGCAACGTCAGCTACGATCCGGACAACCACGAGCACATGGTCCATTTGCGCGCGGAAAAGATCGAACGGATGAAGGCCGACATCCCGGAAATCACCGTCCTCGGCGAGCCCAAAGGGAAGGTCCTCGTCGCCGGCTGGGGCTCGACCTACGGCGCCATCACCACCGCAGTCAAACAGCTTCAAAGTGAAGGGAAATCCGTTTCGGCGATTCACCTCCGCTACCTGAATCCGTTCCCGTCGAACCTTGAAGCCATCCTCAAAAACTTCGACAAGGTCCTCGTTCCCGAGATGAACCTCGGGCAATTGCAGATGATCCTGCGGGGACGGTTCCTCGTCGACGCGATCGGGCTGCACAAGGTCAAGGGACAGCCGTTTAAGATCACCGAGATCAAGGAAAAGATCGAATCCCTTCTCGAGAACAAGGAGTCATGATGGCCGACCGCACCTTTCCCACGCCGAAGACGGGTCCCGCGCTGACCCGGAAGGATTTCGTTTCCGATCAGATGGTCCGATGGTGTCCCGGCTGCGGCGATTTCGCCATCCTCGCGCAGGTCCAGAAAACCCTCCCGAAGCTTGGAATCCCTAAAGAGAAAATCGTTTTCATTTCCGGCATCGGCTGCTCCAGCCGCTTCCCGTACTACGTGGACACCTACGGCTTCCACTCGATTCACGGCCGCGCGCCGGCGATCGCGACGGGGCTCAAGTGCGCCCGGCCCGACCTGCAGGTCTGGGTCGTGACCGGCGACGGCGACGGACTCTCCATCGGCGGGAACCATCTCATCCATGCGATCCGCCGCAACATCGACATCAACATCCTGCTGTTCAACAACCGGATCTACGGTCTGACGAAAGGGCAGTACTCCCCGACCTCCGAGCGCGGCAAGGTGACCAAGTCGAGCCCCGTGGGCTCGTTGGACCGCCCGATCTATCCGCTGCGCACCGCGCTGGCCTCGGAAGCGACCTTCGTCGCCCGTTCGGTAGACGCCGATGTGCAGCATCTCGCGGAAACGCTCGAACGCGCGGCGACCCATAAGGGAACTTCCTTCGTCGAGATCTACCAGAACTGCATCGTTTTCAACAACGGCGCCTTCGAGGACATCGAAAACCGCGCGACCCGCGACGATTTCGTCGTCAAGCTCGAGCACGGCAAGCCCCTGATTTTCGGAAAGGACCGCGACCACGGGATCCGCATGAAGGGCGGGCTGACCCCCGAGGTCGTGACCTTCAAGCCCGAGGAACCTCCCAAGGATCTGCTCGTCCACAACGAAAAGGCCGGCGCGGAATTCGCCTACATGCTCACCCAGCTCGAACCGCCGGAATTCCCGACCCCGGTCGGCGTGTTCCGCTCCGTCGAAGAGGCAACCTACAACGACCTTTTGGACGCGCAGATCGAGTCCGCCAAGAAGCCCGGTGCCGACGATCTCTCGAAACTGCTCGCGGGTCCCGAAACGTGGGAGGTCGCCGCGTGAAGTGTCCCGACTGCGGCGTCGCCAACATGCAGGGCGCCGACGTGTGCGACGGATGCGGGCACGACATGAGCACCGTCTCGCACCTCCCCCGGGGACTCGGCAAGCGCATCCTTGAGGGAACGATCAAGGATCTCAAGCCGCGCGACGCGATCATCGTCGGCTCCCAGGACTCGGTCCCCTCGGTGATTCGGCTGATGCGGGAGAAAAAGTCCGGCTGCGTCCTCGTCGTCGACGGCGGAAAGGTTCGCGGCATCCTCACCGAACGGGACCTGCTGTCCGGCGTCGCCGGGGTGGTTTCCCCGGAGGAAGCGGAACTCCCCGAACTGATGCACGCCGACCCCGTCTGTCTTAAGGAAGACGACCCGGTCTCCTTCGCCTTCCACCATATGAGCGTCGGCGGCTTTCGACACCTGCCGATACACCGCGAAGACGGAGGCATCGGCATGCTCTCCGCGCGCGATCTGCTGCGCTACCTGTCGACGTAGGACGCACCCTCGACTTAGCCCCCCCGCCCATTAGTTTCATTTTAGACCGAGTTCAGACTCCTTTTCGACGGACCCTCCACACTATGCCTGCGGGGACCCCCGCGGGAGGAATCTTGGCGTTCACCCAGGTCACCGACCTGCTGCAGAGAACCGCGGGCTACCACGGGCGCGCACGGCGTGCGTTTGCGCGTTGGGGCCGCCGCGGCGGGGCCTCGGCGCATCTGGCCCAATTTCTCGCGGGAGAAGAGGAGGACATGATGCGGGAATTGCGCGCTCTAGATGAAGCGCATCGTCTCACGCTCGGGGAGGCGTGGCTGCAGTTCGAACCGGATGAAGCCCTTGATGTCGAACTGGCCGCCCTTGAAACCGAGCCCCCGACGGGCTTCGAGTCGATCGGCTCCCGGGCGCTGGATTTGGACGAACGGCTCTGCGGCTATCTCGGCCGCGCGGCCGCGATGGCCCCGACCCCGGGCGTACGCGAGATTTTCGAAGGACTCGAACGCCGGGAGCGTGATCACCGCAAACGCCTCGCCGGTTTTTTGTCGGAGACGCTGATGTAGGCGAAAAGGAGGTGTCATGACCACAACCCTAGATCCGCAGCAAACGGCCCCCGAGGGGCTGCGCGAGCGACGCGAGGCTGAAAGCGCGCTCGACGGGCTGCGCAGCCGCTTCCGGAGTCCGACACCGCCTGAGCCGCGCGATTGGCCGGCAATGCGCGGTGAGGTTCGCCGCCTCAGCGGCTTGCTGTCGGCCTTTCTGGCGTTCGAGGAGGGTCCCGACGACTGGCCCGAAGCGCTTGTCAGCGAGGTCCCGCGCATGAGCGGCCGCGGCGAGGCGTTGCGCCGGGAGCGGGCTCAACTGCGCAGCGAGGCATCCCGCTTGAGCCGCGACGCCTCCCTCTCGGACGCGTCGGACCCGCTCGGGTACGCGCAGCTTCGAGCCCGCTTCGCGCGCCTCGACGCGCGGTTGCGGAGGCATTTCGAGGAGATTCGAAGTTTAGTTCAGGATTCCTATTGCGACGACATAGGAGCGGGGGATTGACGCCATGCACAGACAATACGAAGGAGGCGGGTTTCGGGACGCGAGTCCGGCGGGAATATCGGGATCGCTGAAGGTGATGGTCGCCTCGCGCGACCCGGACGAGCGTCGGCGCGCGCTATCGTCGTTGTCTCGGGAATGTCCGGGACTGCGCAGCATCGCCTGCGACCTCGACGACAAGCTGGTGAACCGGATCCGCCACTGGCATCCGGATGTTTTGGTCGTCAACTGGGACGAAGCCCCGGTCAACGCGTTCGAGTTGAGCGAATCGCTGCGCTGCTGGCCCGAACTCTCCTCGCTGCGCGTGATCGCGTTATCCGAGGAGGGCGGGAGCACGGCCGACCCGGCGGTGGCGCTTGTGCGCCGACCGTTCG
>PFUL01000051.1 GCA_002790095.1 Elusimicrobia bacterium CG_4_9_14_3_um_filter_62_55
AATGGGGCGACAACGGCAACAACGCGCTGACGCAGTACAGCGCCGAGGCTTCGACTTCCGCTGCTTTCTCCGGTGCCGGAGTGAGTGTTTTCTCCAGCGGCTGGGTGAGTTCCACGAATACCGTGTTTCTTTCGGTGTCGACGAATGCCGTGCATCACTTCCGTGTGAAAGCCCGAAACGGCGCCGGGGTCGAGACCGAGTACTTCTCCCTCGGCTCGACGACCACGCTCGCGGACGCCCCTGGGATTCCCGGCTCGCCCTTCCTCTTTGTAGGCAAGAGTTCCGTCTCCGCGTCCTGGACGCAGGCGACCAACCCCGCCGGGACGGAATTCAAGCTCGAAGCTTCGACCGATGCGGCCTTCAACCCGGTGTTGTCCGAAAGCGGATGGTCGACCGCGCTGAGCGCGGAAATCACGGGCCTGCTCGGGGAATCCACCTATTATTTCCGCGCCGCGGCCCGCAATTTAAGCGGAGTGCTCTCCGCCTACGCGGATTTGGGTTCGACCATCACGGCGCTGTCTCCGCCCGCCGCCCCGATCGTCGCGGATCGGGCGCCGCGCTCGATGCGCCTCGACTTCTCAGGAGACGGGAACCGGGGCGGCGAGACGATCCCCGCCTGGTCCGCGGCGACGGCCCTGCCCGCCGCGCGCCACGCGCACGCGAGCGCGATCTCGGGTGGGCGGCTCTATGCGGCGGGCGGCGTGGTCTCGGGAACGCCTTCCGCGGAGGTTTGGCGGGCGGACATCCTCAATAACGGAACGCTCGGGGCTTGGACGGCGATGACGCCGCTGCCGGCGGCGCGCGAATCGCACGCCCTGCTCGCCTGGGGAGGGCGGTTGTACGCGATCGGCGGATTCGAAGGCGCGGCCAAGGCCGACGTCTACTGGACGACGCTCGACTCAAACGGCAACGTCGGCGAATGGACCGCGGCGCAACCGCTTCCCGGCGCCCGGTATCGGCACGGGGCGGCCGTGCACAACGGCTTTCTGTATGTTTTCGGCGGCGACAACGGGGTTTTTCCGCAGTCGACCGTCTACTCGGCGGCAATCGGCGCGGACGGAACCCTCGGGTCCTGGAGCGCGCAGACGGCGCTGCCGTCCGCGCGGGCCGGTCATGCGGTCGCGGTTTCCAGCGGACGGGTGTTTATCAGCGGCGGCTTGGGCGCGGGATTGGAGACGACGGTGTGGCGCGCCGATCTGTCGGGCGGGGCGGTGAGCGCGTGGACCGTGGAGACCCCTCTCCCGCAGGGACGCTTCCGGCACGCCGCGGCGGCCTCCCGCGAACGCCTCTACGCGATCGGAGGCTTCGACGGTTCGACGGCCCGCGGCGAGGTCTTCGTCGCGTCGGTTTCCGCGAACGGGACGGTCGGGCAATGGGCGCAGACCGGCGCCCTTTCGACCGGCCGGTTCATGCATTCGGCGGCCTTCGACGGACCGCGCTTGTTCGCGATCGGCGGATCGGACGGGGCGAGCGCGTTTTCGAGCGTCGAAGCGTCATCGTGGACGGGGACTCAGTACCTGGGAGAGGCCGCGACCGACGCGGGCTTCACAGCGGTGGTTTCGTCTAGAGATTGGAGCCCCGGAACTTCCATCGAACTGGTCGGCCTGATCCCGAACACGACCTACTATGTTCGCGCGCGCGCGCGCGATTCCGCGGGCGGCGAAACCGCGAATCTGGCCTTCGGTGAGATTCTTACCCCGGCCGCGCGCCCGGAGAGCGCCGCGTCGACTTTCACCGTCGTGGAGACGAGTTCGATCACCGCCGCGTATGCGTCCGCCGGCAACGCGGCCGGCACGGAGTATCAGTTGGAACTTTCCACAGCGTCCGACTTCACCGGCGTCCCCGCGCTCAGCGGATGGAGCACCACAGTCTCGACGACGGTGGACGGATTGATCTCGAATACCTCCTATTACCTGCGCGTTCAGGCAAGGGGATGGGACAAATTACCGAGTCCTTTCACCCCGCTCGGGTCCACCTGGACGCTCGCCGCCGTCCCGTTCGGGGAGACGATTTCAAATGTTCAAACGGGAGGCTTTTCTCTGTCCTGGAACGGCGCCGGAAACCCAGGTTGGACGCTGTTCGAGGCGGAGGTGTCGACCACGGCGGGATTCAGCGCGATTGCCGCATCGAGCGCAACGCAGGAGACGAGCGCCGTGTTCGCGGGCCTAATCAGCGCGAGCACCTACTACGCGCGCGTGCGCGCCTTCAACGGCGGAGGGACGCCGAGCACCTATACCGCGGTCGCCTCGACCTTCACAGGCGTCGATGCGGTCGCGCCCGGCCGCATCCTCTCCCCGGCCGCTTATCAAAGCGGCGCGTCGGGCGGATTGTCGATCGAAATACCCGTTTCGGGTGACGACGGGTACGCGGGCGACCTCGTCGCCGGAAGCAGGTTCTTCGTGCAATGGAGCACCGCCGATCCCGCCGGGGTTTCGTGGAGCACCGCTTCCGCCCAGATTCAGACCTCCACCGGGCCGATCGTCGCGGGTTCGACGTCTTACATTGAATTGACCGGGATTCCCGTGTCGACGAACGCGGCGCTCCGGGTTTGGGTCGAGGACGAAGCGGGGAACTACTCTGCCCCTTCGGACACCTTCACGGCGTATTCATCGCCGTTCGCGTTCACCCGGGTGAGCGCGGCGGGCGTTTCCATCGCGACGGAAACGGCTTTGGCCCTCGACGGACAGGACCGATTGGTCGTTCTCTACGCGAACGGAGCGTCCTTGCTAAGAACCTACGACTCGGGCGTCTGGAGCGGCGCCGAGACGGCGGATTCCGGCGGAAGCGGCGGATTCTCGGCTCTGGCGCTGGATGGCGGCGGCGGCGTTCACATCGTCGGACAGGGGTCCGTGCGCTATTCCTCTCGGACGGCGTCGGGTCCGTGGAACTCCGCGACGGCCTTCGCAGGAGGCGAGGGACACGCCTCCGTCGCCGTAGACGGCGGCGCTGCGCAGATCGTCTACAACGACGGGAGCGCGGGCGCGCATACGCTGCGGCACGGCCGATACGAGGGCGGCATTTGGCAAACCTCCGTGGTGGACGCCGGCGCGGCACAGGTAGGACGCTATCCCCGTTTGGCGCTCGACGGTTCGGGGAGCGGGCGTGTGAGCTATTCGGACACCAGCAACGGGAACCTGAAATTCGCGTCGTGGGACGGCTCCGCGTGGAACACCTTTACCGTCGCGGCGACCGGGTCCGGCGACGCGCGGTCCTCTCTCGCGATAGACGCCGAGGACGGGAGTCACATCGCCTTCCGAGACAACGCTACCGGAGAACTCAAATTCGCCAGCGCGGCCGTACCCGGCATATGGAACGCGGTAGAGATCGACGCGGGGGACATGGACCTGCCGGCGTTGGCGCTCGACGGATCCGGCCGCCCGCACATCGCCTATGTGGACGCGGCGCGCGGTGATTTGAAATACGCCACCCACGACGGCGTTAAGTGGAGCACGCAGACCGTGGATTCGCTCGGGAGTGTTTCCGGCGGCCCTGACATCGTGGTGACGGGAACCGGCGGAATCTGGATTTCCTACCGCGGCGCAAACGGCGAGCTTAAGGCGGCGTCTTGGGCGGCGGGGGTCTCCGGCGCGATCGGCGGCAACGCGCACGGCCGCGGACGCGCGCCGCGCGCCTTGGCGGGAACTGCGGCTTCCGCGACCTCGATCCAGTGGACCTGGCTCGACAACGCGGCGAACGAACTCGGATACCGGTTGTATGGGTCCGAGATTTCAACCGGACCTTATACCCTGTTGGCCGATACCGCGACGATTACGGCGGTCACGGGCAAGGGGACCTTGGCGAGTTTCGTCGAATCGGGGCTGACGGCGAACGCCACCTACTACCGGTTCGTCGCCGCGGTAAACGCCGGCGGGGTTTCCATCTCGAGCCTCGCCGCGGCGTATCCCTTCAGCTCGGTGGACGGGACCCCGCCTTCGATCGTCGTCAATCAAGCGGGCGACACGGTCTGGCGCTCCAGCAATTCCGGACTCTATGACGTAGACTTCTCGGACGTCGGAGGATCCGGACTTGATTATTTCAAAGTGAAGGCCTCGACGGTGGCGGGCGGGGCGGGGCCCGATTTGATCGCCTTCACCGCGGTCGAACTCGCGATCGGGTCGAACACCTACACCGCGGATTGGTCTTTGCCGACGACGGTATGGAACGTCCTGTTGGAAGGGGCAACGAACTACATCACGATCGAGGCGGCCGACGGACTGGCGAACGCGGCGACTCAGGTGGACGCGTTCTTTGTGCTCAAGGACACGACCCCGCCCGTGTTGATCGACAATCAAAGCGGCGACGATGTCGTGCGCGGTTCGCCCGGGACGGTCTACGATTTGGACGCGCGTGATACCGGATCGGGCTTCAGCGCGTTCGAGTACAGCGCGAGCTTGATCCCGGCGAGTGCGGACGCGTCTCTCATCGCGTGGACCTCGCTCGGAGCCGGTTTGGGGACGACGAATTTCCTGAGCGATTGGCAGGTCGATTTTGCGTCCCTCGCGTCCGGGGTCACGAACTACATTTCGGTCCGCGCCTTCGACCGAACCGGTTCCTCGACGACGATCGTCGACGCGTTCTACATCCTGAAGGATGTCGATCCATCCTCCGTGGGCATCACCGTCCCGACCGACACCTACCGCTCCTCGCTCGCGACGCTCTCCGGCACGGCGTCGGATCCCAGCGGCGTCGGAGGCGTGGAGGTCAGCGTGCGGCGGGATCCGCCTTCGGGGCTTTACTGGAACGGAGCGGGATTTTTGAGCGTCAGCCGCGTCTGGATCGCGGCCTCCGGGACCGCGACCTGGACGCTCAGTCCCGGCATTCCGTGGCAGGACGCGGTCGCCTACGAAATCGTCGCGCGGTCCTCGGACACGCTCGGGAATTTCGCGGTGGCCTATGCCACGGCGTCGTTTACTCTGGACGCGTCTTCACCGAGCGCATCGGTGAGCGTCCCGACGCCTTTGGCGACGATCGGAGCGCTTGCGTTGATCTCAGGAACCGCTTCGGACGGGGGCGCCGGCGTGTCCGCGCTAGAAGTGAACCTGCGGCGCAATAGAGACGGCCTCTGGTGGGATTTCTCGACGGAAACCTGGGGGGCCGTCCCCGTCTCCAGCGTCACCGCCGGGACGGGCACCTGGTCGTTGACGCCGAGCGCCGTGCTGCAGGCGAACCTGGAGCACCAGACGAGCTACTTTATCGCCGTGGTCGCGCGGGATCTCGCCGTTCCGTCGCTCGCGAACGCCTTCCTTTCGGTCGGTTCCACCTTCACCTTCAGCGACACGACGCCGCCGAGCGCGATCACGACGCTCTCGGCCCTGACCGGGGCCTCGCCCGGTGAAATCGAGCTGTCCTGGACCGCCCCCGGCGACGACGCCGACGCGGGAACGATCCTGCTCGGGGAGTATCGGATCCACTATTCGACCGTTACCGGAACGGTGTTCTCTTCGGCTTCGGCTCAGATCTCGATCTCGACCGCCCTCGCCTCGCCCGGACGATTGGAACGCTATACCGCGGGAGAATTGCTCTCGGGCACGACCTACTATTTGCGCGTCTTCGCGCGCGACGACGCCGACAACTGGTCCGCAATCTCCAACGGCGCGACCGCGTATGCTCTGAACCAGCCGGACACGACGATACGCGGGCATGTGATGAAGGTCTCCAGCGAGGGGATCACCGGCGTCTTGATCGAGGCGTACGACGGAGGCAATGTACTGCTCGCGAGCGCGAACTCCGTCGCCGACGGCAGCGGGACGTTTACGCTGAACGCTCTGCCCGTTTCGGCCGTGCAGACGGTGAAGGTCTCATGGATCGCTGAAGAGATTACCAGTTCGGTTTGGCTGGACGGAATTCCGACGGGTACGGGCGGTGTGGACTTCTTCCTGGAGATCGACTATACGCTCGCGGAACTGACCGGAACGCTCGGAACTCTGGCGGAAACTTCGGCGTCTCCCTCCGGATTCCTGCTCGCGGCAAAGCAGACGAACTTCAAGCAAAGCGAAATCGAATTGTTCCAGCGCAGTCGCCGCATCGCGACCGTCGGCGTGGATCCGGCGGGGCGATGGCGGATCGGCAATCTTCTTCCCGGGAAATATGGGGTTCGGGCCTTCAACGGGTTCGAGTATACGAAGCTGCAGGAAGTGGAGTTGCTGGAGGGGGAGGTCAAGGATGTCTCCTTCGTCTTCGACCCGCTGCCCGAAGGGGAGGTTTTCGCCTTCCCGAACCCCGCGCGCCGAAGCACGACGGTGCGCTTTCGCAGTTCCTTGCCCGGTTTGGAGGCCGAGATTCGGATTTTCGATCTCGCGGGGTCCTTGGTCCGGCAGATTCCGGGCTCGCAGATGACGTCCACGGCTCCGGGACTCTATCACGCCGTTTGGGATCTTAAGAACATGAACGGGGAAAACGCCGCATCCGGGGTTTACCTCTTTATCGTGAAGGTGAAGGGCTCGAACGGGCAATCGGCAAAGGTCGTAAAAAAACTGGCGGTGGTCAAATAGGCGGTCGGAAATGCGATAAAATAGCCTCATAAATCAACCAGTTAGTGGTTGAATTCCAACCAGATAGTGGCTATAATACAGTCATGTACGCTCGCCATCTTATGCCGGCGCTGCAGGATGCGCTCTCGGACAGCCCCGTTGTCTTCCTCAATGGGGCCAGGCAAACCGGCAAAAGCACCTTGGTTCAGGAACTCGCCGCCGACCGGCATCCGGCCCGCTACGTGACTTTGGACGATGCCGGAACTTTGGGGGCGGCCAAATATGATCCGAAGGGCTTCCTCCAAGGTTTCGACGGCCCCATTATTATTGACGAGGCGCAAAGAGCCCCGGAGTTGTTCCCAGCGCTCAAAGCGGAAGTGGACCGCGACCGTCGCCCCGGGCGCTATCTGCTGACGGGATCGGCGAATGTCCTCTTCTTGCCGCGCTTGGCCGACGCCCTGGCCGGGCGCATGGAGATTCTCACGCTTTGGCCGCTTTCCCAAGGAGAAATAGAAGGAATCAAGGAGGGGTTCGTCGATGCCTTGTTTCAGGCGAATATGCGCTTCCCGGAGATCAAACCCTCATCGCGCGAACACCTTTGGCGCAGAGTAGCGCTCGGAGGTTACCCGGAGCCCTTAACTCGCACCCGCCTTGCGCGCCGGCAAGCCTGGGCCAAGGGGTACGTCACCGCCATCTTGGAGCGGGACGTGCGCGACCTGTCCAATATCGAGGGCCTGGCTCAATTGCCAAGACTGCTCGATTTCTTGGCGGTCCGCATGGCCTCGCTGATGAATTTCGCGGAAATATCCCGTTCTATGGGAATGCCGCAATCCACATTGAAGCGCTATCTCGCACTGCTGGAAGCTGCTTTCTTGGCGCGGCGTTTGCCGCCGTGGAGCGGAAATCTCGGCAAACGCCTGGTCAAGATGCCGAAACTATTCCTCAACGATACCGGCCTTGGGGCCGATCTGCTTGGAATCGAGCCAGCCCGCCTGAGCTCGAACGGCAATCTCACCGGCCCGTTTTTGGAGTGTTTTGTCGTGGCCGAGATCGCAAAGCAGATCGGTTGGAGCAAGGTTAATCCCCGAATGCACCACATGCGAATGGAAACGGGCCGTGAGGTCGACCTTGTCCTTGAAGACGCGCAAGGGCGCTGCGTCGGCATCGAGGTCAAATCCGACGCCACGGTCGGCGTTGCGCATTTCAAGGGACTTAAAGCCTTCGAGGAAGCCTTGGGTAGGCGCTTCCTGCGCGGAGTAGTCCTCTACACAGGGCGAGAAACGGTGCCTTTCGCCAAGAACCTCCACGCCATGCCGGTGGACGCCTTATGGCAGGTGCGCTAGCCTAAAACGTGGCGATTTTCCAGGCCTTTTTGATAATTTTGTCGCGGAATAGTCGCAATCCCGAAATACCCCTAATGGAAGACGCTATTACCCTAATAGTGTCTTGGAAAATGCCGCTTCACCCTTCAGCCGTTTCGCCTTGCGCCTGACCGCGGCGCTGGTTTTTTTCATCCTCGTTTCAGTCCCCTCTTCGCCGCGCGCCGCCGGCCCCGGCACCTCGGCGGCGACCTTCCTGCAGTTGGGTTTCGGCGCGCGCCCGCTCGCGCTCGGCGAGGCCTTCGTCGCCGTGGCCGACGACGCGTCGGCGATGCATTACAACCCCGCCGGTTTGGCGCTGCCGGCGCGGGCGGCGATGCTCGGGGAGCCCCGTCGGTACGAAATGATGGTCTCGCACGCGATGCACATCCAGGACATCCGCCTCTCGCAGATGGGATTGATGGCCCGCCCGTGGGGCGTCAGTCTCACGCATCTGCAACTCGGCGGGATCGAACGCCGGACCACCGAGACCGCGCGTCCCGACGGACATTTCGGCGCGAGCGATCTGATGCTCGGGTTCTCCTACGGCAAGACGCTCGGGCTGTGGGGAACGGGTCTCACGGTAAAAACGGTGCGCCAGAGCATCGGCGAATACACCGCCTCCGCGTGGGCCGCGGACTTCGGCGTGCTCCGCCGCTTCAAGGCGTATCCCGTTTCCTTCGGCGCGTCGATCGTCAATCTCGGCCAAAAGGTCACCTTCATCGAAGAAGGCTTCAGTTTGCCGACCGCGCTGCGCGTGGGCGCGACGTATGGGATGTCGAAGAATTTCCCGCACGCGCTGAGCCTTCAACTTGAGAAGCCGCGCGACGGGGCTTTGAATTTGCGTTTGGGGCTGGAGTATCTGGGCTTCGGACCGTTCGCGCTGCGGGCCGGATACCGCACGGTCAGTTCCCAGCAGCGCAGCGCCGCGCTCGGCCAGGCCCTCGGCTCGCAGGCGCCGGGTCTCAGTGAATTTTACGGGATGTTCCTCGGTACCGGCTTCCGCTCGAAGTTCGGGAATATGGACTACACGCTGCTGCCTTACGGCGAGCTCGGCACGGCTCACCGTCTGTCGTTCAGCGTGAAATTCGGAAACTTAGGCTCGAATCACGCACTCGGAGTATTCAAATGAATCGTCAAACTCGAATCGGCGTCTCCATTTTCCTCGCGATCCTTTTCGCCTACGCAAGCCCCGGCGCGCCTCCCGCCTCCGCCGAGGCCCCGAACGCGATGACCTACCAGGGCCGCCTGCGGGAATCGAGCCTTCCCGTGACGGGCGTCCGGGTGGTCAACGTGCTGATCTGCGACGACGAGTTTGCGGGAGCCTGCTTCGCGAGCGGCGAGCAGAACGTGACCGTCTCCAACGGATTGTT
>PFUL01000110.1 GCA_002790095.1 Elusimicrobia bacterium CG_4_9_14_3_um_filter_62_55
CAGTTTTCAAGGACCCCTGAAATGCCGTTATCAAGCTCCTTTACCCCTGTAGGTGCTGTTTCTCATGGTTAGGTTACCCACTCGAAATGCAGAAGACCCGATAATAGTTCCTCGGCGCGGAAAACACCGGCAGATGAACCCCCAACCCCACCGTCCAGGTTCGGATTCGCGGCGGCCACTGCGAGTCCTGCCATAAATACTGTCCCGACAGGTTCACCGTCGGCCAAAAGCCGCTTCGGGCGATCGCGACCTGATCGCGCGCGAGGCGGAGAGTCTCCTCCCGAAAGGCGATCTCCGGATTGCGCTGCAGGGAATCGGCGTTCGAATCAACATCGCCCGGCGGCGGCGCCGAGTCGAAATCCCCGGAGACCCGGATCGATTCCCCGGATTCCCCGCCGAGAATCGAAGCCAACCGCCTCTCCCCCGCCCGAAGCGCGAGTTCCGACTCTTGAATTCGCCATTTCGCCTCCGCCGCCTGCGCGCGCACCGAGAGCAGGCTCCAGCGGGGCGCCAAACCCGCGTTGAAACGAATCTCGACGATCGAGACGTCGGAATCCAAGCGCCGCGTGATTTCCGCCAACAGCTCCGAACGCTTCTGCACGAGAAGCAGTCGGTAAAACGCTTCCCGCAGGTCGAAACGCAATTGGGCGGAGACGCGCCGCGTCTCCTCCCGGGACCGCCGCAGATTGGAGATCGACGCCCGATTGGCCGCCAGAATCCCGAATCCGGAAAAGAGGTTCAACCCGCCGCGCCAGCCGTGGCGGTCGATGCGGGACGGGCCGGTATTGAGAAACGCGTCTGGAAAAATGACCTCGCTCTGATCCTTCTCGTAGACGAAGCCCGCCGACGGCATATGGCGCAGAATCGAGGCCTTCGCCTCGGACAGCGCCGCCCGCTCCGAGGCGCGAAACGAAGCGAGAGACGGATTGTTCTCGGAAACCTCCCGAACGCAGGCGTTCCAGTCAAGGGCGCCGTCCGCCCGAGCCCCAAAAACGCAAAGCGCGACTCCCCCCGAACACCAAAATAGCGTATTCAGGAATTGAATTAATCGCCTTTTACGGCACATGCTCCAAGGATGAGGCAATTGCTGAAACATGTCAACGCCTCGGGCGATTTTCCTCCAAGTTTCTCTACTTTCAACGAGGAGAGGAACGGAATTTGTTTCGGCCTGACGGGCCGATGCTTCTGGTTTTGAACGGCCAAAACCCGAAGCCCGAACGGCAACGGCAAAAGGCTGCTCCCGCGCGTCTCTCGCCTGCCCGCGTCGAGCCGGAAGAATTCAAAGCAACGGCGTTCGTTAAAGGCGCGTTCGCGCGGGAGCGCCAAGCCGTTTCCGTTTGAGTTCGCGTGTTTTCGCGACCGCGAAAACCGCGAACGCCGCGCCCGAGGCGCGTAAGCTGCGCCGTTTCTTAGAAGCCCCTCTTGCAGCCGCGAGCGCCGAGCTCTCGGTACTTAAAAATCGAATTTTCAGAGAAACCTAATAAAATAAATGATTATGTACATATCTTGAGATATGTAAAAAACGGTTTTTTTATAACGCTTTTTGAAAAAATCCGATTTTGCTTTAGACCGGACGGTTCTGCGGGGGGCATTCCGCATCGGCGTTCAAGCGCTTCGCGGAAGGTCCATGTTCCCGTAGTTTCAAGGACGGAATGCCCCCAACGGCGCGGACGCCCCCGCGGGGGGCGTCCGGCCTCGGCGCGCAAGCGCGCCGAGGGGAAATACGAGAGTTGCCCTCGGCATAATGGATTTTACGCCGGCGGGCTCCAGGCGACGCGCTCCCGCGCATCACGCGCGTGCATGCCGCAACGGAAATTTCAATCGAGAGCAACTGTCCCCGGGGACAGTTCATCGAAAACACGAATCTTCGAGCATCGCGCACGAACCGCGAAACAAGACGCCGTTGATCAGGCAAAACTACTGGAACATGGCGATTTTCGTATTGAAATCGCTCGCTTGGGGGGTTACCCTCCCAAGATGCCCCTCGGCCGGAAGGCGTTCCTGATTGCCTTGCTGATCGCTCTGGGATCCCTCGCGTTCGCCGAAGGTTCCGGCGGCGGCGGTGGAGGGCCCGCCCCCTTGCCGGGTGAGGATCAATCGAATCCGGCCGTCCCCCCGGGAGAAGCCGGAGAAAAGGAATGCGCCTCCTCGATCATCCCCCCGGGACCCAAGGGAGAGGCCCGCGCCCGCGCCTTGCTCGCAGAAGATCGATCCCGCGAACCCGACGCGAAAACCATCGGCCGCGAACTCTGCTTGGTTTTCCACAAAGCGACGGCCTATTCGAATTGGGCCTTCGGCGTCGGCATGAAAAGCCGTCCCGAACTTTGCGCCGCAACCCCTGAGGTTCTAGGGAAGTGGAAGCATTGGGCCGGGGAAGCGGCCCATTTGCGGGAGATTCTGAAAAAACTGCTTCCGTACGGCATGGCCGCGCTCGACGCGGGCGACCCTGAGACCGAGGGAACGGAGCACGCGCTCGGCGAAGCCGAAGCCCACGGCCGCCTCGCCGCCGCGAAAGTCGGACTGATCGCGAATCAATGCGCGTACGGAAAAGCGAAGCTCGACGACGCCCGCGCCGCCAAAGCCTTCGCCGCGGTCGAAAAACGATTGGGCGGGAAGGCGGACCCGGCGAGACTCGACAAGGCCTTCGACAACGCGGCGGGACGCAAGGGCGGCGCGGTCCCCGTGGGAGGATCCGCGCCTTTGAAAGACAGGCGGCGCCTGCCTGCGCCGGCGTCGCGCCCGAACGCAATCCGCGCCGCGAAAACCCCCGCCCCGGAGAGTTTCAAAAGCCTGACCGCCGGCATCGTCCCCGAAAGCGGCGGGGAACGCGTCTCGAAACGGGAACGGCGGCGGCGCGAGGAGATTCTCGATCAAGCCCTTCGACACATCTACTCGATCCCGGAAGGCAAGAAGGTGCTTCGCGATCTTCAGGAAGCCCGGCGTTTGAAGGGCGAGGAACTCGAGAAGGATCGGCCCCGCATCGAGAGGGAAATCCTCGCTCATGAAAAGCAACTCGACACGCTCATTCGGGCGCGCACCGAACTCGAAAAGCAGCCGTCTCCGGAGCCGACCGCGCGCCTGCTCGGAGAAAACAGGGACCCTGCGGGAGAAATCGACCGCGTCGAACCGTATCTATCTCTCGAGGAATGTCCGAAGGGGCAGCGGCCCGTCGTGGTCGATTTCCCGAACCCCGGAGACCGCGCGTGCCGGCCCGGTACCGAGAAGCCGGCGCTTTTCGCGGTCAAAGAGAACAAACTGGGAGAATTCGATTTGGGCGAAAAGGTCACGAACTGCCCGGACGGACACACCCCGGTGCTGACCAATCACCCGCACGCCGGAGATCGCTCCTGCCGCCCCCCCGACGATCCGGAGATGGTCAAATCGATCGGCCCCGGACCCTACCACTATGTCGGAACGGACAATCCGTTTCAACCTTACCGGATATTCGACAAATGCCCCGACCGCTCGCAGCCCGTCCTCTCCAATTGGCCCAAGCCCGGCGACATCTCGTGTCTTGGACCGGGATCGTTCGGCTCGGTTGCGGAACTGCGCAAGAAAATCGAGGAGCAGAAGAAGAAGGTCGAAGTGAACCGAATCTGGCTGAAGGCCTCGGACAAGGGGGCTTTGCCGCGCATCGGCGTGGAATTCGGCGGCACGGGACCGCTCGAAGGCGGTCACGCCCAACCGACCCTCTACCGGCTGATGGCGTACGAGGACGGCTCCGCCGCGTTCACGACTCCGGTAAGGATCTCCCCCGACTTTCTTCGCGACGGCAACCCGAGCCGGGCGGTCGACAAGTTACTCGTGCATGAATTCCGGCACACGGCCGACAAAGCGCTGTTTGAAGCGGCGGACGCCTCCCAAACCCGCTGGATGATCGGCGAAGACCGAGCCTACCTGGCCCAGTCGCGCGCGGTGATGGAACAGAAACCGGCGATGCGGGGTGAACGGCGCAGCCGCATCGTCGACAACATGACGACGAACCTCGTCGAATCGACGATCCGCGACCCGAAATCAGTCCGGCTCGACCGCCTCGGTTCCCCGCTTTACCTGTGGCATGCGACGCACGCCGATCTCGATGATCCGAAAACCGGGCTTCACGGGCGGCTGGAGCAATTGTACGCGATGCTCGCCTACTCCGACCCCAAGCAGCGCGCCGCGGTTTTCGCCGAAACGGACCGGACCGGCGAACTCGCCGCTGCGTTTCAGCGCACGCTCGACGCGAAGCTGGAAACCGCGAACGTCTGGGACGATCGACGCCGCGCGCTGTTCTTGGAACTCGCGTCTTCCACGCGTGCCGCGCAGACCTGGGTCGACGGGATCGAACGCCTCAAGCGGGCGGAAACCGCCCCGGGGAAACCGGCGGCGTGGAAGGACCGCTTCCACCGGATGGAAAACGAATACTGGAAGGATCTTGAAGATTTTTCGTCGAGGTACGCGCGTAAATGAAACTCCTGCTGCTGGTCATCGCCGGACTCGCCGCCGCTTCGCCGGCGGAACGCACCCATGCCGTCGAGGGCGTTTTCCGCGCGCGCGCCGGTGCGCGCTGGACCCCGCGCAGAGACTGGGCGGGCCGCTACCCCCTCTACCTGCTCACGCGGGCGTCCGGCAAAGACTCGCGCGCGTCGATTCTCGTTGAATCCTACGCCTTCGGAAACCGCCTCTACCCGACCCCGGCCCGCTATCTCTCCGCGATGGACGCCGCGCCCCGCGAGGAACGCCCCGTTTCGCGCGGGACGCGCCGGATCGCGGGAAAGATGCGCACGCTTTGGGAACGCGCCTACGCCCAACCCGAACGCCTCCGGGCCGACGGCTCCGCTTTGATGCGGCCGCTGCTGGAACGGTTCGTCGTGATCGAGCAATACGACGGGTTTCTCGTCGCTCGCCTCAAGGCGGACGAAGCGGAGTTCGCGGAGCGCTCCGCGGAATTCGACGCCTTTTTGGCGTCGTTTGAAGCCCGCTAAGTCCCGGAGGTTAGAAAGGCGGTCGCCTCTTCGGCGTCGATCACGCAATGCGCCGCGCCGTTCGCGGCGAGCAGCAGCGCCGAAAAGAGAAATCGCTTCACGAAGCTATTCTAGCTTCTCTTGGAGTCACGGACGGAGCCGATCAGACCGCCCAACCGATAGGACTGCTGCTGTTCAAAAACGGAGGATACGCCCGGACCCGGGCCGAAGCGTTGCCAAATAGGAGATCGCGCTGTATAAAGGAATTGCATTTTATGGCTAAAAAGAACCCCGCGAAACGCCGCGAAGACCGCCTTCGGCTCGACCTCTCGCTGCTGAAAGCGGCCGTCGACGCGGCCGAGGAATCGATCCTGATCACCGACCACGACGGGGCGATTCGCTACGCCAATCCCGCGTTCGAAAAACGCACCGGCTATTCCCTCGTCGAGGTCTTCGACAAAAACCCGCGCTTTCTGAAATCGGGCAGGCACGAAAAGGTTTTCTACCGGAACCTCTGGGAAACGATTCTTAAGGGCAAGCCCTGGACCGGGGTTCTGACCAACAAGGCGCGCGACGGCTCGATTCTGCACGAAGACACGACAATCACCCCCGTCTACGACGCCGAAGGGGTCCTCACCCACTTCGTCGCGATCAGCCGCGACGTGACCGAGAAGATCGAACTGCAGCAGCGTTTGGAAATGACCGAGAAGATGGCTTCGGCGGGCGTGCTCGCGGCGAGCGTCGCGCACGAGGTGAACAATCCGTTGACCTTGGTCGTCGGCTTCTCGCAGATTCTAAGCGAGGACGAGCGGCTCCCCCCCGACGCTCGGGAGATGATGCTCAAGGTGCTGCACAACGCCCAGCGGGCGGGGAGGATCGTCGGAACCTTGCTCGAATTCGGGCGCAAGCAGGAACCCCAAAAGACCCGGGTGTCGGTCAAGGAACTCTTCGAACGGATCGAACCTCTCGCCGGCTACGATCTCAAACGCGAGAGAATCGAATACGCGTTTTCCACCCCTTGCGACGACTGCGTCATCCACGCCGATCTCAACCAGATGGAGCAGGTTCTGCTCAATCTCATCATCAACGCGAAACAGGCGATGGCAGACTCCCCATTGAAGCGTCTGCAAGTCTCCTGCCGGCGCGAAAACGGCCGCGTCGTGATCAGCGTGAAGGACACGGGGCCCGGCATTCCGCCCGACAAGCTCAAGAAAATCTTCGAACCGTTCTACACCACCAAGCCCGTCGGCCAAGGCACGGGACTGGGGCTTTCAATCTGCTACGCCATCGCGCAGGATCACGGCGGGACGATCGAGGTAAACAGCGAACCCGGGAAGGGCTCCGAATTTTCCATGTTCATCCCTTCGGAAGCTGCGGCCGGTTAACGGCCTTTGCCGGAGCGAAGCTCGCTGAGAATCGTCATCAGCGCTTCAAACCCGTCGAGCTTGCCGACGAGGGCGACGGCCCCGAGCGCGACGGCGTCCCGGACCATTTCCTCGTCGACGCCCCCGCTCATCAAAACGACCGGAGCGGCACTCACCCGCCGGAAGCGCTCGATCGCCTCGAACCCCGTAATCCCGGGAAGGACGATATCGGAGACGATCGCGTCGAACGGTTCCTCAGCGGCGGCGGCCAAGGCGGATTCCGCGTTGGAAAACAACCGAGCGTCGCAGCCGACGGCTTCCAGCTTGCGCCTTAAAACCAGCAGAATTCCCGGTTCATCGTCGACGATCAGGACCTTAAACGGCTCCATGGCGGCCTCCGGTCTTAGCATACCGCGCCGAGCTCAAGAAATCCTCCTCTTTTTTGCAAATTCCTGCGAAATTATAGCGGTAGAATAGTTGCTAGACTCCCCCTGGAGGAGTACTCCATGATCCCGAAGATCCTGGTCGTAGACGACGAAGCCTTGGTCGGCTCCAACATCAAGCGGTATTTGGAGCCGCGGGGTTATCAGGTCCTGACCGCCCGAGACGGCTCGACCGGCCTCGCGATGGCGCAGGAGACCAAGCCCGACCTGGTCGTCACCGACATCGACATGCCGGACATGGACGGCTTCAAGCTTTGCCGCCTGCTCAAGCGAAATCCCTCCGTTCCGGTCATCCTCATCTCCGGCAAGGCCATCGACGAACAGAGCGTCGTCTCGGGCTTGGACGACGGCGCGACCCGCTTCTACGGATTTCCCCGCGCCCAGCTTCTCAAAAAAACGATGCAGTCGCTGAGCGCGGAGCCCGCCTCCGACGTGGAATTTCAGTTATCGGCCTTCTCAAAAGGGCACGCCAAAAGGTTGATCTCCCGGCACAAACTGGCCTCCGGTCTCGTGAAGGATGTCGAACTCCTGGCCGGTCCTGTGAGGGTCGGAACGAAGAAGTATCTCTTGGCTCTCATTCACGACATCAGCGCACGCCGCCGGGCGGAGCGCGACCTCAAGCTGCTCAAGACGGCCGTCGACGCCGCGGACGAGGCGATCATCCTCACCGACCTTAAGGGGACGATGCTTTTGGCCAATATGCGTATCGGCCAGTTGACGCTTCAGCGGCAAAACGGACAATAGATGCATTCAGTGCGAGATTTGCGGAGCACCGGTCGCCGGAAATAGCCTATATTGCACATTCGGTCCAGCACTTGCGGGTTACCGTCAACTGGCCGATACGCATATTGGCCAATCCCGCGTTCGAAACGCTGACCGGATACACGCTCGCCGAGGCGATCGGGAATACCCCCCGAATCCTGAAAAGCGGCAAGCACCAGAAAATTTTCTACGAGCGCATGTGGAAGACCTTGCGGGCCGGAAAGGTCTGGACCGGGAAGATCATCAACAAGAGAAAAGACGAAACCCTCTACAACCAAGACACCAGCATCACGCCGGTCAAGGACTCCAAAGGCGAAATCACCCATTTTATTGCGATCAATCGCGACGCCACGCAGTTGACGATGGTCCAAGACCGCATGGCCGTGTCCGAAAAACTCGCCTCCACCGGCCTCCTCGCGGCCGGGATCGCGCACGAGATCAACAACCCGCTCTCGGTCATCATGGGGCTTTCCCAAATCCTGGCGGAAGAAAAGGGAATTCCGGAATCCCTCCGCACCGACCTGAACACGATCACCGACCAGGCGCGGCGGGCCGGAAGCATCACCCAGGGCTTGCTGCGCTTCAGCCGCGGACAGCAGCCGGCCAAGTCCCAGGTCTCGATCGGCTCGATCCTCAAGCAGATTTCCCCCTTGGTCGCCTATGACTTTAAGAGAAGGGGGATCGCCTTGACGGTCCTCAGTCCCAACGACGATCGGAAGCTGCTCGCCGACCCGGATCAGATCCAACAGGTGCTTCTCAATTTGCTGATCAACGCGAAGCACGCCGTGGAATCTTCCCCGAAAAAGAAGGTCTCGGTATCGGTCGCCTACACGAAAACCGAAGCGGTCCTCTCGGTGCACGACACCGGCTGCGGCATGGAACCCGGCGTGATGAAGAATATCTTCGACCCTTTCTTCACCACCAAGCCGGTCGGCCAGGGCACCGGACTCGGCCTGGCGATCAGTTATTCGATCGCAGTCGACCACGGGGGCACCTTGGAAGTCGACAGCGAACCGGGAAAGGGCAGCGAATTCCGGCTCATTCTTCCCCTGCTCGTCGAGTCTTGAAGTTTTCTTGAAAACATCCTGAACGAATCTTGCCCCCTGCGTGAAGCGGGGCTGAGTCTCGTCTTCCATCCTATCGATGGAGGATGGGACGGTGAAAACAATCACGCTCGTCATTTTAAACCTCGTTCTCGCGGTGCCCCCCCTGCTCGCCGCGAGCTACCGCTCCGTCGCGAAGACTCTCGCGAAGGCCGCCGACCGCGCCGGGGTGGAACGCGTCGCCGTCCTGCCGTTTTCCCCGATGGACGGCTCCCAACCGCGCGAAGGCCGGATCATCGCGGAACGCCTCGCCGCCCGGATCGCGCAGCGCGGCGGGGTTCAGGTCGTCGAACGCGGCCGTCTCTCCGATTTAATAAGCGAGCATCTGCTCGCGAAAACCGGCGCGGTGGATCCGCGCCGGGCCGTGAAGCTCGGGAACCTCCTGCAGGCCCGGGCGGTGATCGTCGGCACCTTCGTCACGCTCGGCAACGAACTCGAACTCAACGCGCGTCTGGTCGATCTGGAATCCGGAGCCGTCCTGGCCGTCCGGGTCGCCGAAACCGGCCGGGATTGGTTCGCCTTCTCCGAGGACGTGATCCCCGCGGCCGCGCCGTTCTCCCTCGAGGACGCCGTCGGCGACGTTCTCTACTTCCAAAAGGGGGAGCGCCTCCCGGCGCGTCCCTCCGCCCACCGCTCCCGCGAGCGGGAATCCGTCTTCGAGGTTCCGGGGGACCTGCGTGACGCCCCCGGCGCCGGCGGCTGCGCCGCGCATGCCGAACGCGTCAACGCGCTGCAGCGCTCGGTGCTGGAACTGAAGGCGCGGCATTGGGCGATCACGATGCGCAAGGACGGCCTTGATTTCGCCGCGACGCGCAGGCGCACGGAGGCGGGGATCACCGATCCGGAACTCCGGCAGCGCTATGCCGATTTCCTGCGCGACGCCTGGATCTGGGGGGCCAAGCCGCTGAGCCCCGGCGAGGTGAAGCGCTTCGTGGAAGCCGATTCGGCCGCCTTCTCGCTGCGCGCGGCATGCGAGGGCCAAGTGGCCTCGGCGTCCTTGTTCGGCGGCGGGGTTTCCTTGTTTTGGCCGCTGCTGCTGCTGCCGCTGTACACGACCGGACTCTCGCATCCAGACATCACTTTTTCGGTCGGGCTTCTTCAGGCCGCCTTGCTCGCCTCCTTAAGCGTCGACGCTCCGTTCGTCGAGTGCGGCGTCAAGATCGCATTTCTCATCGTCGCGGCGTGGACGATCCGCCGCGCTGCGCTGCGCGAGCGCTCGGCCCTTGAAGCCGCCCGCAATCGTCGGGAATCGCTGGAAGCGGCGCTGCGCCGCCTCGCGTCGAAGCTCCCGCCGAAACGCGTCGAGGACCCCTCCTTGCGCGAGGCCCTCGCCCTCGACGCCGACCGCCTGACCGTCGTGCTCGCGGCGGCGCAGCTGCTGCGCGAGGCCATCGCGCCCGACGATCCGGCGCGGGAAGACGCCGACCGGGTGCTCGAAGCCGCCCGGGAGGCGGCGAGGTCGGTGAGGTTTCTGCTGGTGCGCGAACTCGCGAAACCCCGACAGGGAAGCGGCGTGAGGCTGTCATGAGCGAGAAACCGAAACGGGAGCGCGTGCTGGTCGTCGACGACGATCCCGACATCGCGGAGGTGCTGTCCCGGGCGCTGGCCGATCCGGAACGCGAGGTCGCTTTGGCGACGAGCGGCGCCGCGGCCCGCGACCGCCTCGCATGGGAGAACTTCAATCTCGTCATCACCGACGTCCGAATGCCGGGGGAGATGGACGGCGTCGATTTGTTCCGATGGATCAAGGAAAACCGTCCCAAGACGGATGTCGTTCTCATCTCCGGTTCCCCCGATCTGGAGAGCGCGTTGGAATCGTTCCGGTACGGGGCGTGGGACTACTTCGTCAAACCCCTCGATCTGCTGCAGCTACGCCAAAGCATCCGCCGCTGCTTCGCGCGCCGCCGCGCGGTCGTCGACGCGGAAAACCCCGAGCAGCTGCGGGACGCGTTGTCCTTGCTCGCGCGCGAAATCAACGTGCTGGGCAGCGTGCGTTCGACGCTAGGCCGCTACGTGTCGAAGGACGTCGCCGACGCGGTGCTGGGCTCGTCTAAATCCGCGGCGCAGACCGGCGAACGACGCCGGATCAGCGTTCTCTTCGCCGACATCCGCAATTTCACCGACTACGCCGAATCCCGCCAACCCGAAGAGGTCTTCGCCGCGCTCAACACGTTGTTCGAGCTCTGGGTCGCGACCGTCGAGAAGGACGGCGGCATCGTCGACAAGTTCACCGGAGACGGCTTGATGGCCGTCTTCAACGCGCCGCGCAAGTTAAGAGATCACGAGCGATGCGCCGTCCACTGCGCTCTGGAGATGGAGCGCGAGGCGCACGCCTGGGAAGGTCCGTTCGAGGCCGGAATCGGCGTGAATACCGGAGAAGCGATCGTGGGGAATGTCGGCTCCTCGACGCGCAGCGGGTTTACGGTGATCGGCTCGGCCGTCAACCTGGCCGCGCGGCTGGAAAAGCGCGCGAAAGCGGGGCAGGTGCTGCTCGGTTCGGAAACGGCGGAGGCCGTTCGGGGCGACATCGAGACGGGGCTCGTTTCCTTGATGATGATCAAGGGATACTCGGAGGCGATTCCGGTGTTCGAGGCGCTCAGCCTTTCCAGGGATACAGGCGCGCGGTGAAGCCGAAACTCCAGCCCCCGACGCCCTTGCCGCCGTGTTCCGTCCCGGTCATCAGGTAGCGCCCGTCGACGCCGAGTTCGAGGCCCGGGCGCAATTCGCGCGCGTAGCCGATCCGAAATAGCGGGTAGAGACGCCAGGCGACGTCGTTGTGGTAGAACTCCCCCCCGTTTTTGAGCTCCACGCGGGTCTGCTTGGCGACGCGCATGAGACCCGCGCCCAACCCGAATTCAAGCCCGGAGGCCTCCGCGCGGTCGCGGCGGCGCAAGGCGTACGAGACATCGGAATAAAAGAAACGGGTTTTCAAGTCGAAGCGTTCGGCGGAAATCGTCGGTCCCAACGCCCCCGTCGCCGTTGTGCGCCCCCGTTCCCGGTCGAGGAAGTGCCCCCCCGCCTCCGCGCGCCACATGCGGCCCGGGGTTCGGTACCCGACCGCAAGCGACGGATGGCCGGAACCGGGGGTGACGGCCGCGCCGACTCCGGCGTAGGGTCCGGCAAAACACGGCCCGCTTGCCAACGCCGCGATCAAGGCGGCTCCGACATAGTGAGATCGGATCATAACTGGAAGTATAACCGGATATTGAAGGGAGCACGAGGCGCCGTCCGCTCCGAAGTCAAACAGAGGCACAAAGGCTTCACAAAATCATGACCTCCGCCCGCTAGCTTCGCACCGGCGTAAATGGTGCAATCCTATGGGATGAACGCTTCGCCCCCTGTCGACGAACAGCCAAATGGAACTCAGGGCGCTGCGGCCGGGGATGATGACGCTCGTCGCCGTCGCCACGGCGTATCTTTACAGCAGCGCGGTGGTGTTCGGCCTGACGGGCAAGATGTTCTTCTGGGAACTGGCCACGCTCGTCGACATCATGCTACTGGGGCACTGGATCGAGATGAAGCCGGCAAGGACTCGTTTTTGTCTCAGGTCATCGATCTCGTCAAACAGGCCCAGAACAGCAAATCCAAGACCCAAAACCTGGCCGACACCGCGGCGATGCGGCTCACCGTCATCGCTTTGGGAGGCGGCGCGATGACGATGGTCGTTTGGCTTGCCTTCATGGGCAAGGCCGCCAAGGTGAAAGAGATCCAAGGCCGGGGCATGCGGGCGGCGTTGACCGGCGACGGGGTCAACGATGCCCCGGCGCTGGCGTAGGCGAATGTGGGCGTCGCCATTCCGCTGGCGGCCGGCGCGCTTTATGCGTGGGGGGTGCTGCTGACTCCCGCGATCGGCGCGGTGCTGATGTCGGCGAGCACGGTGATCGTGGCCGTCAATGCGCGCCTGCTGCGCTTAAAGCCGCCGGAGATGAGCCGCAGTTAATGACTATGCCGATCGACTACAAAGACTACTACGCGATCTTGGGGGTTCAGAAGGACGCCTCGGCCGAGGACATCAAGCAGGCGTACAGGCTTTTGGCCAAGCGGCACCATCCCGATCTCAACCCGGG
>PFUL01000131.1 GCA_002790095.1 Elusimicrobia bacterium CG_4_9_14_3_um_filter_62_55
ACGGATTGGCCGGCGGGGTATGGAGGTGATGGGGCGTGGAACCTGCGGACAAGAGCTCGTGGGGTTCCGCTGCGGTAGGCCCCGGTGAAACCCCAGGACCCCGGCGACGCCTGGTAGGCCCGAGAGGCCGAACGGCGAAGCCGGGCGATTTTCAGGAGGTTCGGGAGGTCTCGATGGAGGAAAGCCGGCGCTCGTGGTCTCGGAGAGTCGCGCCGTGTTCGTCGAGGGTCTTGGGAAACATGTGCGACTCGAGCTCATAGGTCTGGAGCTTGCCCAGGAAGGCGTCGATGCGCGCCGCTGTTTTCCCCGACTCGTCGCGGATCAAGGCGCTGAGGCGCTCCTCCATGCGGTCCATCTTGGAGTTGGTCTTGACCAATGCTCCCGCGAGGCCGTTGATCCGCGACCCGAGGGACTTCTCGACGCCGTCGATCTTCGCGTCGAGCCCGTCGATCTTCGCGTCGAGGCGGCTTTCCACTTCTTTGAGGTCGGCCTTTGTCGCCGGCATGTCGCTGTTCATGATTTCCTCCGCGTGCGCAACTTGCGTTCCGCGCGGACGCGGGCGACCGTTTCGGGAATGAGGCCCTCGTACATCCCGCATTGGGAGCAGGACTCGTCGTGGCACTCGCACAGGTGCTTCAGGCGTTCCTTCTCGTATAGGCGATGCTTCTCCGAGGTCTTCCGATGGATGCGGGCTAGTTCCTCCTGGAAGGCTCGCTCGAGTTGCGCGTGCGTCGGTTGTTTGCGTCGGGGCGTCGGGGCGGGCATGAACACACTATACCCGAACCCTTCCCGGGTGGGCAAGAGTCCAAAGGCCCAAGGCCGCGCTCACGCACAATCCCCTCTATGCAACCTTCCCGGTATGTCTATATAATGGGGGCGTTAGGCCCCATCGTCCGTCAAGGCCTATTGTCCGGCAACTCGATCGGATACAGGGAGATGAACATGAGGATATTAGCCTGGATCATCGCCGCGGTGATGCTCGCGGCGTCCACCGCCCAAGCACTGGAGAGCGATCTCGATTTCGACCAGGGAGTGAACCTCCCCGCGGTCGTGAAACGACTTAAAAAGGACTCCCATTCGGTGCAGGCCGGCGCCAAGAGCACCCCCGTCCAAGCGCGCGTCCAGGGGAGCTTTGTCCCTCCCCAATGCCGCGTGGAGACCTGGTGCCTGGTCAAGGCGACCGAATGCTTCCTCGGGCACTATTCACACCGACCAGGTTGGTGGATAGGACACGCGCAGTATTCCGTGGTGAGAAAGGCCGTAGTCTCCTGTCCCAGCCGCTACGGAGAATGGGTGCGCCAGACCATGACGGGTCCGGTAGAACCGGTGACCTTCAGAAGCCAAGAGGAGACCACCCAGGAAAACGCGGAAGAGCAGGCCATGAACCGGTGCCGAGGATACCGTCAGGACTGGGTCAGCGCGGCGCCGACCTGCGGACAATAATTCCGGACCGGATCAGGTCCGATCAAAGATTTCCGGCGGGACATCCAGCTGCGA
>PFUL01000018.1 GCA_002790095.1 Elusimicrobia bacterium CG_4_9_14_3_um_filter_62_55
CACGCCGCGTTGGCAAGGTAGCGTTCTACCATTGAACCACGCCCGCGTGGACAACCGACGGTAGGCTTCGATTCTAGCAAAAAAAGCGACGCGCGAGAGGTGGGCGACGGCCGCTTGCGCCCTTCAGCCGCCTTTGGATTCCTCACGGTACAACGTGTCGGCGAGGGCTTGGGCGCGGCTTACCAAGCGTCCGTAGCGGACGTTGACGAAGCGGGCGTGCCATCGTCTCAGCCAGGAGCCTGATTCGGGCAGCAGCGAGAAATCCGTGATGCTCCCCATGCCGCCGAACGCCGAGCGAAAATGCTCGACCCCGCGGAAATCGCTGTTTCGAAGGAGGCGGACATCCTCCTCCAGCCAGGCGACCCAATGTCCTTCGCCGTGGTAGCGGCGAAGCAGGGCGATCCACTTTTCGAGGAGGGAAATTAGCTCGACGATATCGGGGTGAAGGGTCATGGGGCGTATTTTAATTAAAGAACAAAATCGCCGCCGAAGGCGTGGAAACGCCTTCCCTGTCGTCAGTCGAACAACTTGCAGCGGTACGCCGTCATTTCCGCCATGCTCAGGCCGTTGCCTTTGGACAGATACTCGGCGGTCGACGCATGGTAGCGGCTGGCGTGCGCGAAGTTGTTCACGAGGGCCTGGCTGTTGATCTTCGTGAGCGTCGGATAGCGCAGCGACGGGTAGTCGATTAGATTGTAGGCGTGCCCCGTCAACTTGCCGTCGAGATCCCAGACGCGCGTGTTCTTGAGCTCCCGGCAGCTGTGGGCGAGCGTTTTCTCGTGCTTGAGGCTTACGGTGCCGTGTCCTTTGTGCAGCCCCTTGCACTTGTCGGGGTTCTTGTCCGGGTCGATCGCCTTCCAGTACGCGCGCTTGAGCTTGGGAAGGTAGACGATCTGCCAGCGCGTGCTGTCGTTGCAGACCTCCTTGGCCATCGTGTGGAACCCGTAGCCCGCGGCGGTCTTCGCGTGCTTCATGTCGGGCGCGGCCTCGGCCTTGGCCGTCGCCATGATGAAGCGCCGCGTCGATTTGGCGCTGTCCTTGACCCGATCGGTGATCTTGCCGCAGGCCGCTCGGCAGGCCTGCTGTTCCGGGCTCGTGTTTTCGCCCTTGACGCATGCAGTCCCCTGAGGAAGCGCCAGATACTTGTCGAGACAGTCCGCGTCGCTCGCCGCGAAGTTGTTCGCGAGAACCGGCACGCGGGGGAGGTCGACGGTCGCAGGGTGGGGGGACACGCTGTCGGGACCGAACGGCAGTTCCCCGCTCGGATAGTTCTTTTTCGGCATCGCCTTCGTCCACGCATGATCGCGGCTGATGAGGAGCCTGTGGTCGCGGTATTCGAAGACCCGGCAGGTCCCGTGTGCGTTGCAGACCAGGTAGTGAACGGGATCGATGTCGAAGAGCTTCTGGTAGTAGTTCTTGCCGCCGATCCGGAATTCCGGAGAGGCGTGCACCGATTTCGCCAGCTTCACCGCGGCATTAAGACCGTCCGCCTTGTCGAGGATGTACTGCACCCACTGAACCTGGTTGATCGCGCGCTTCTTCCCTTGTTTCGATGCGAGCGGGTAGTCCTCGGCCGCGCTCCGATCGGCCTTGAAGTCGCCTACCTTCATGATCTCTACGACCAACCCCTTCTCGTTCATGCCGCCCATCGGCATGTTCATGCCCCATTGATTGAACGTCACGCTCTGGTAGGAGGAAACCCACGTCAAGGGATCGGGAACCCCGATCGCCGTCTTGAGCAGATGCACCTGATTGACGACGACGTATCCGTCGCTGTTGTCCCAGTCGTAGCTCTTCACGATGATCGGTCCCACATGGGCGAGATTGCGCGTGGCCGCGGTGGTGCACGCGGGCGCCTGAACCGGAGAGGAAAGGACCGCGAGCGCGGCGACGAGCGCGAGAGTCTTATTCATCGTCGGATCCGCCGTCAAGCCCGTCGGTTTCGACGGTGCCGCCGGACTGCGGGCCGGGGGGATTGGGATCGACCGCTCCGCCGTCGTCGGCGTTCGGGTCGGACGCTTCGCCTCCGGTCAGTCCGAATCCGCCCGTCCGGCCGCTCACTGAGTCGTGAGGAGGGGTCAGGCAGGTGCGATGGCGTTCGTCGGCCTCGTTTGCGGACAAGGGTTCGTTGGCAACGTTACGGCCTTTTGGTCCGCCGCAGTTCAACGAGCGAGGTTTTCGATTCCTGGGCAATCTCGCTCCAGGGCGCGCCGTTCTCGCGCAGCGCCGTGATCTCCTCGAGCGGGAGGCCGTTCTTTTTCCGAATGGCGAGCGCGTGGTCGATCTCACCCCAGCCGTAGTCCAGTTCGTACATCGCGCGGATCGCCTCGATACGGTCGGCGCGGCGCGCCGCGGAGAGCTCCGGCGCCTCCGGCGCGTCCATCCCGCCGCCGACGGAGTCGCGCAGTGTTTCGGCGTGCGGCAACCGCTGCGCTCCGATTATCTCGTTGAGCGCGATGCCGCGGGCCTGGGCGATCTCACCCCATCCCATGCCGGACTCGCGCATCGCGAAGATGTCGCTCAGCGATACCGACGCGCCGTCTGCCAAAGCGAAGGCGGCTTTAATCTCGCCCCAGCCCATGCCGGACTCCCGGAGTTCCCCGACGCGCGAAGCGTCGCCGCCCCGCACGGGCGGTGGGACCGGATTGTTCGAAACCGCGAGGGAGGAGCGCGCAACCGCCAGGAGCGCGGCAATCAGTACGGCGATGTGGCGGTTCCGGGTGGTCGTCATGGCCGTGCCCCCTCGGGCGGGGCCGGGGTCTCGCACCGGCCGTGCCGCTGCACTTAGTATGCCGCGCCTGCCGCTGCGGGGTCTAAACCCGAGGTAAAATCCGTCTGAAATGTCGTTCTCTTCCCGCTCTTGGTTCCGTCGTCGGCGCGGGGTTTCGTCCTGGGGGGCCTACTTGTTTTGAAAGCCCCGGCGGCCGACGGTCTGCTCGACCTTTTCCTTGAAGCCGGGGTTTTCGGCGAGGAATTTAGTGAATTCCTTCTTCAGCAGCACGAACAAGCGGGTCGGTCCGATGGCCCGCACCGTCGCGCTGCGCTTCTCTTTCGAGAACAGGGCCATCTCGCCGAAAAAGCCTCCGGAGCCGAGCGTCGCGACGGTTTTCGCGAACAGGCCGAGCGGGAACTTCGAGACCCGCACCTCGACCTTGCCGTCGAGCACGATGAAGAACGCGTCGCCGTCCTCGCCCTGTTTGAATACCCGCTCGCCGTCGTCGTAGCCGAAAAGGAGAATATAGGGAATCGCTTTCGCGAGTTGGTCGAGGCTGAGCGGCTGGAAGAAATCGACGCGGCGGAGGGTCTTCGCGAGTTTGTCGTAGTCGGCGTTGGCGATCTCGAGCGGGCGCATCAGGCGGTGCCGCCGAACTCGCCGGCGCCGGTCATGTGGCCTTCATCGGCCATCAGTTCCTCGATCCGCGGGCGGCAGCGGACGAAGGCCTCAATGATCGACGGGTCGAACAGGCGGCCGCTTTGTTCGAGCATGTATGAGAACGTGTCGTCGACGCTCCAGGCGCCTTTGTACACCCGGCGCGTGGTCAGCGCGTCGAAGACGTCGACGACCGAGACGATGCGGGCCTCGAGCGGGATGTCCTCGCCTTCGAGGCCGTCCGGGTAGCCGGTGCCGTCCCAGTGTTCGTGATGGGCGCTGGCGATGTTGCGTGCGAGCTTGAGCAGCCGCGACTCGGCGTTTTCCAGCATGCGCGCGCCGTAGACCGGGTGCTTCTTCATTTCCTCGTATTCGTCGGGCGTGAGCTTGCCGGGTTTGAGCAGAATGGAATCGGGGATCGCGACCTTGCCGATGTCGTGCAGCGGGCTCGCGTAGCGAAGGTCCTCGATCAGGTCCAGCGGCAGGCCGATCTCGGCGGCGACGAGGCCGGTGTATTTGGAAATGCGGTGCAGATGGGAGGCGGTGTCGTGCTGATCGCGGTATTCGGCGACCATGGCCATGCGGTAGATGGTCTCGAGATGGGACTTGCGCAGGTTCTCGTAGAGCCGGGCGTTTTCGATCGCCGAGGCGGCGATCGTCGCGAGGATGCGCAAAAAGCCCTCGTCCTCTTCGTTGAACGCCCCCTTTCCTTTATTAAGGACCTCGAAGACGCCGAGCGGCTTGCCGTCGCGGTCCTTGAGCGGGACGGCGAGCACGGTCTTGGTCTGATAGCCGGTGATCTTGTCGAAGTCCTGCGTGAAGCGCGTGTCGCGGTAGGCGTCGCGGATGTTGACCGCGGAGCCGGTCTTGCAGACGAAGCCGGCGATGCCTTGGCCGATGGGGATGCGCAGCACCTTTTCACCGACGCCGAGCGCGACCTTCGTCCACAGTTCCTTTCTGGCGGAATCGAGCAGGAACACCGAACAGCGGTCGGCGTTGAGGATGTGGCGGACCTCCTCGGCGATGATCGTGAGGAGGTTGTCGATGCGGGTTTCGGGGGCGATGCGGCGGCCGAAGCGGGCCAGCAGCATCTGCCTTCGTTCAAGTTCCTGTCGTCGTCCCATGGGCTTCTATGTCCGTTTCGGCAGGGACTCGTCGACCCATTGGGACAGGTGGACGACCCTGCAATCAGGATAATAAACCTTCAGTCCCCGCACAAGCTGAAGCAGGCAGGAGGTCGACGAGGCCAAGACGGTTCGGGCCTGGGCGTCGGCGATCGAGGCGATCTTCGAACGCAAAAGCTCGTCGGAAAGCTCCGGATGGGCGAAGGCGAAGGCGCCGGCTCCCCCGCAGCAGTCTCCGGCTTTTTCCAGCTCCCGGCATCGGTCCCCGGCGAGCGCCCGCACCGCCGCGCGGGGCTCGGACACGACTCCCTGGCCGTGCCTCGCCCGGCAGGCGTCGTGGATCACGACGACGCCGTTCCCCGCCCCGGCGCCCCCGGGCAGCGCCTCGGGGTCGAGCGTCTGGGCGAAATCCAGCACGCGGGACGCGTAGCGCTCGGCGCGGATGCGCCATTCGGGCTCCCCTAAAAAGAGCTGCGGATAGGATTTCAAAAAGGCGGCGCACGACGAACAGTCGACGACGACGGGCGAATCCTCCGGGAGGGTTTCGGCCTCGAAGCGTTCGATGTTCCGGCGGGCGAGGGCGCGGGCGTCGTCGAGCGATCCGTAGTTGAAGGATAACAGCCCGCAACAGGGGTTTTCCAGGATTTTCCCGGCTCCGCGCGTAAAATGGAGCACGCGAAGCGACGCCTCCCCGACTTCGGGGAAGAGGAGGTCGGTGCCGCAGGCGGTGAAATAGCCCCAGGCGTCGCCGCGCGGAGGGGGGGAGGCGGCGAGCCGGTCCCGGAGCAAAGAATCCGGCGCGGTGTCGAGTTGAGCGGCGGCCTGCTCCAGCGCGCCCAGTCCGAGGAAGTTCAAAATTCCCGTTTTCGCGACAAGGCCGGCGACGCCCCAGCGGATCATTCGGTTCCCCCAGCGCACGAAGGATCGGAATAGAGGAGGGTTTTCAACGAGAAGTTTCGAGGCGAGCCGGGGGATCCAGTGCGGGGAATCGAGGCGCAAGAATCTTCGGCCTTCGAGAACTAAATCGGCGGTCGGCACATGCGCCGGGCACACCGTCGTGCAGGCGCCGCAAAGCAGGCATGAGGACAACGCCTCAAACGCAGAACCCGGGTCCTCGATCTTTCCTTCGATCAGCAGCCGCACCAGTTGGTTGCGCCCTCGGGGCGAGTGCGTCTCTCGGCCGGTCGCGACGTAGGTGGGACAGGCCTGTTCGCAATAGCCGCATCGGGAGCACTGGCTCGCCGCGTCGTAGCCGCTGCGCTCGCCGAGATCGGTCAATAACCGATCAAGCATCCGAGTCCTCGAGAATCCAGCCGTTGAGCAGGCGATGCGGATCGAAGGCGTTTTGCAGGCGGGCGAACACGGGACCGGGAGTCGGCTTCGGGGGAATCGGAAATTCGTTGGGGATGTCGGGCCGCGCCGCCAACAGCTTCAGCGTGACTTCGAGAATGATCGCGAGCGTTCCCCAGGAGCCGAGCAGCAGTTTCGCAACGTCGTAGCCGGCGACGCTCTTCACGACCTTCGAACCGACCTCGACGACTTCCCCGGTCGGCAAGAGCAGCTTCATCGCCAGCACCGCTTCGCGAAGCGGCAGCCACGGACAGGTCGCGAGCAGGCCTCCGACGGTTCCGAGGGTCAGGGGAATCGGCACGAAGAAGCCTTCCGCTTCGAGTTCGGCCTTGAGCGCGCGAACGGCGACGCCCGATTCGACGGTCACGATGAAATTGCCGCGATCGAGCGCGACGATTCGGTCGAGCACTTTTGTGGACAGCACTTCGCCTCGTCCACGCAGGTTCTTGGGACATTTCGTACCGGAGCCGATCACCGTGAGCGCCTCCCCGCGCGCGGCCTTCTCGCGCACGCGCTCGACGAAGGCGTTTTGCGCGTCGGAGGGGGCGGGCGGAGCGGGACGGATCAGTCCTTCCGGGGGAGGTTCGCCTTCAAGAGGGAAGAGCTTGTCCGGGTTGGCGAGGTCCCGGGGATCGAAGGCGCGCTTGATGCGCCTAAACAACGCGAGCGTCTCTTCCGAGAACAGCCACGCCATCGCGCGGCGCTTGTCGATGCCGATGCCGTGTTCTCCCGAGATCGAGCCGCCGAGTTCGACGCACATCTTGAGAATTTCAAAGCCGCCGGCCTTCACGCGCCGGGTCCATTCGGCGTCGCGTTCGTCGAAGATCACGTTCGGGTGCAGGTTCCCGTCCCCGGCGTGAAAGAGCAGCGCCGGTTCGATCGAGTGGCGCTTGGCGATCTCCTTGATGCGCCGCGCCGCCTCGGGCAGTTTATCGCGCGGAACGACCCCGTCTTCGACGAGAACGTTCGGGGCGAGACGCGCGAGCGCGGCGTAGGCGCTGCGGCGGCCTTCCCACAGCTTTTCGCGTTTGGCCGGATCGGTCGCGAGCCGCAGGTCACCGGAGCCGCGGGCTTCGCAGAGCTTCGAGACTTTTTCGAGTTCGCGCTCGATTTGCCGTTTTGAGCCTTCCACTTCAATGAGCAGCACCGCCTCCGCCGAGGGAAGTCCGCACGGAAGATAAGCCTCGATGGAATCGATCGTCATGCGGTCCATCGCTTCGAGGACGCGGGGAACGACGCCGGCGGCGATCATGTCGGAGACGCAGCCCATCGCCGCGTCGATCGAATCAAACGAGGCGAGGATCGTCGTGATCGATTCCGGGAGCGGAAGAATCTTAACGCGCGCCCGTGTGACGATGCCGAGCGTCCCCTCGGCGCCGGTGATCAGGCTGGCGAGTTGAGGTCCCCGATCTTCCAAGGAGAACCGCTCCAAAGATCCGTCGGGCAGCACGACGTCGAGACCCAGGATGTGATGGGTCGTGGTCCCGTATTTGAGGCATCGCGGTCCGCCGGCGTTCTCACCGATGTTGCCGCCGAGGGTGCAGACCTTAAACGACGCCGGGTCGGGCGCGTAGAAAAAACCCAAGGGAGCCAGCGCGTTCTGCAGATGAAGGTTGACGACGCCGGGTTCGACGACGGCCTCCCTCTTTTCGGTGTCGATGGAGACGATCTTATCGAGCTTGGCCAGCGAAACGACGACGCCCCCGCGGAGGGGAACGCAGCCGCCCGAGAGGTTGGTCCCCGCGCCTCGGGCGACGAAGGGGACCTTGCGTTCGGCGCACCAGGCGACCGTGCGGCGGACATCCTCCGCCGAACGGGCGACGACGACGGCGTCCGGGCGCGAGCGGTCAAGCGCGGCGTCGTAGGCGTAGGTCAGCAGTTCCGCCTCGCCGGTATAGAGCTCCCCGCGAAGCCTCTCGCGCAGCGTATGGAATTCGATCACTGGAGGGGCGGAGCCCCGCCGTGCCGGGCTTCATGGGGGCTATCGGGACGCCCGGCCTGGGGGGGCCTGGGCACCGGCGTATGCGGACTGGGAGTCGTCGTCGGCGTCATCGGCCCGTTGGCTTGCGCGCGGGGGCGGGACGGAGCCGTCGGGGGAGTGAAGGCTTGGCCTTGGGGAGCGCCTTGAGCGGCCCGCTGCGAACTTGCGGGCGGCGTTTTCGGCGTCGGGACGGTAAAGTAAAACACCGAACCCTTCCCGAGTTCCGAGTCGACGCCCATGCCGCCGCCGTGGGCCTTCACGATCTCTTGGGAAATCTTGAGGCCGAGACCGAAGCCGGCGCGGCGCATCTTCTGCGCGTTCTCCGCTTGGAAAAACCGTTCGAATACGCGGGGCAGATCTTCCTTCGAGATGCCGATGCCGGTGTCGCGTACGCTGATTTTGATGATCTTGGGGCCGGCATCCACCTTGATGAACACGGAGCCCTTTTCCGAGGTGTACTGGATCGCGTTCGTCGAGAGATTTTGGATCACCTGCCCTAGGCGAAGCGGATCGCCCTGGATGATCGGCAACTGCGGGGGGAGTTCCATGTGCAGCTTGATTTCGCGCTTGTCCGCCGCGACCTTCACGCGCGAGAACACGTCGTTGGCGACCTGCAGCAGGTCGCAGTCCTCGAGGTTGACGCGAAGTTTGCCGTTCTCGATCGCGGCGAGGTCGACGAGATCGGAGATCAGCCCTTCCAGCGTTTTTGAGGAGGATTGGATATGCGTCACGCACTTGAGCAGATCCGGCTGCTTGATCTTCCACGATAAAAGCTCGGCGTAGCCGCGGATCGCCGTCAGCGGGTTTTTAACGTCGTGGGCGACCATCGAGAAGAACTTCTGCTGAAACGCGATCAGCTGTTCGTTTTCCTCGTTCATTTCCGCGAGTTCTTCCCGCTGCTGCCGGTTTTCGATAAGCAGGCGGCGGCGTTCGAGCGCGCGGCTGATCGAGAACCGCAGCCGGGACGGCTCGACGGGCTTGATCAAGCAGTCGTCGAGTCCGACTTCGATGACCTGGCTCACGCCCTGCATCGCGGCGTTGAGCGTCATTCCCAAGGCGTCGATCATCAAAATGATGCGGATATCCGGGTCCATCTCGCGCATCTTCTGGGCCAGTTCTCCGCCCGTATGCTGGGCGTGGGCGATGGCGGCTCCGACGACGGCGATGTGCATCTTGTCGCTTTGCACGACCTGCAGGCTTTCCTCGACGTCTATGCAGGCGGAGACTTCGTAGCCTTCGCTGATCAGCGCGGCCGTCTGCTGAATCAGCATGGGCTTGAAATTATCGACGAGCAGGACGCGTCCGCCGACGGACCCCGACAGCACCTCGCGGCCGGTCAAAAGCGGGATGGCGTGCTCGGCGAGGTCTCGGGACAAAAACGCCGGCCGCGATAGGCGCAGAGCGCGCTCGGCATTGTGCGCGGCGCTCGCGCTGGAGATCAAAAACACCCGGCAGTTGGGAATCTGGGCCGCGAGGCGCTGCTGCACCGGCTGGGCGTCGAACGCATCCCCCTTCCAGAGGACGATGGCGCTCTTTCCGTAAACGCCCTGCGGCGCGTGGGCGGCCTCCGGTTCCTCTTTCTTGCGGGTCAGTTTCGACCACAGCGATCCGGCGTCGTCCGAGGCGCGGCCCGCCGCCTCGCTGCTCTGCGCTTGCGCGAGCATCTCCGGCAAACCGACGGTGGACTCCACGATCATCGGGGCGATGCCGATCGATTGCAAACGGGCTTGGAGCATTCCCGTTAAAAACAGGGTTTGGTCCGCCAGGAAAATCAGCGGTTCGTTCTGCAGGGTCTGCAGGGCGGCCAAAAATTCGGCGCTCAGCGGCCAGCGCAGGCGGGTGACGGTTTCCATCGGGCTTCTCGGATCCGGGATCCCGGGCGGATCGAGCGTGATGAGTTTCGGGGCTCCGGGTTTGCAGTGATATTGCAGGAGTTCAAACTTCTGCTGCGGGTTCAACGATACCGCGTCTCCGACGACGCCGAGCAGCCGGGTTTCCTCGTCGGTCCAAAGTTTCCGGGCCTCGACGGGCGTCTTGACGATGGAACAGAGGATCTTTCGCCGCTCCGCGGTTTTCGTCAGGACCTCCGAGAGGGCGGGATCGGCGGTGACGACGATCAGTCGGGATTTCATCGCGCAGGCTCCAAACGCGCGCCGAAATGATTGACATGCTCGAAGCCGTCGAGGCGCCGGAGGCCGGGAATGCCGGCCGAGCGGGACAGGATGTCGCCGACGACCTCGGCGACATAGTCGAGATGGCTTTGGGAGTAGGCCCGTCGCGGCACGGCGAAGCGCACCCATTCCATCCTAGCCGATTCGGCGGACCCGGGGCGTCGGCGGGGAAGCGGCGCGCTGATCGCGACGCCCCGCACGCCGCCCGAACGGAACGCCTCGCAGGCGAGCGTCGCCGCCGGGTGCAGGTCGACGGGAAGATCGGGAAACACGCGCGCCGCGTCGACGAAGACGGCGTGCCCGCCCGGGCGTTCGACGATCGGGGCGCCAGCGGCGCGCAGCGCTTCGGCGAAGCGTTCGAGTTGTCCGATCCGGTGTTCAAGATAGCGTGGGTCCAGGACTTCCGTGAATCCGATCGCGATCGACTCCAGATCCCGCCCGGCCAGGCCCCCGTAGCTGGGGTAGCCTTCGACGGTGACGAGGCGTTCCCGCAAGCGGCTCGCGAGGTCTTCATCGCGCAGCGCGATCACTCCTCCGATGGAGGAAAGGCCGTCCTTCTTCGCGCTGATCCAGCACCCGTCCGCCAACTGGAATGTTTCCCGGGCGATGTCTTCGGCGGTTCGGCCGTGCGCGCCCGGTTCCCGCAGTCGGATGAGGGCGGCGTTTTCCGCGAAGCGGCAGGCGTCGAGAAAGAACGGAACTTTGTAGTGCCGACAGATTTCCGACGTGTCCCGCAGGTTGCGGATCGACACGGGTTGTCCGCCGACGGAATTGTTCGTGACGGTCATCACGACCAAGGGGATGCGCTCCGGGTGCTGACGCAGTTCGGCTTCCAGAGAAAGCGTGTCGATATTTCCCTTAAACGGATCGCTGCGTTCGAAGGCGAGCGATTCGAGGACGGGAACGTCGAAGGGTTCCGCCCCCGAGGCGAGGATGTTCGCCCGAGTGGTGTCGAAAAGGCCGTTGGAAACGATGCGTTTCCCCTCTCCGCCGAACTCCGAGAACAGCAGGTGTTCGGCGCCGCGTCCTTGGTGAACCGGGATAATCTCCCGCATGTCGGTCAGGTCGCGCACCGCGGATTCAAGGCGAGTCCAGCTTCTCGATCCGGCGTAGGACTCGTCCCCGCGGGCGAGTCCGGCGGTTTGCTCCGCGGAGAGCGCCGAGGTTCCCGAATCGGTCAGCAGATCGATGACGATTTTTTCGGCCGGGATGCGGAATAGGTTGTAGTCGCAGGCCCTGAGCAAAGCCTCGCGTTCCGCTGCGGTGCTGCTTCCGAGAGGTTCGATCGTCTTCGCGCGATAGGGCTCGAAGGCGGTTTTCCAGCGTTTTGCCGTCACGGGCATAGAGTAGCCGGGCCGGTTCCGGCTGTCAACCGGGAGAGTATTAAGAGGAAGGAGGCGTTTCGGGCCGGTCCTCCAGCAGCCCCCACGAAGACCGGCACAACGGGACTTCCGTCCCGTTAGGGACAGGCCTTGCGGAGCAGTTCGAAGGTGTAGACCCCGGTGTTGTGCCCGTCGGAAAAATGGAAGGCCATCGCGTAGTTTCCGACGAGTTCTGCCTTGTCGGCCTTTAGTCCCGCGGGGACCGTCTCGGGATCGAGGATCTGCTTTCCCGACCATTCGTCCTTGCAGAGCGCGCAGGGACATATTTGCCGAAGCAGCCGGAAGGGGAAAATTCCCCGTTTTCCGTCGGACCAGACGATTCGAAGGGCGTCGTCGTTGACCTTCTCTATTTTCTCCGGAACCGTTTCCATCGGAGGCAGTATAGAAAAAATGTTGTAAATACTGATATTTATTTCAGTCTCCGGACCCAGACTGAATTGGGCCCTATACCAACGCCCCTGTGGGTCCTCTGCCCTAGGTGAAAAACCGCTTGCCCCGATACCATGATGGGGATGCGCCAGGTCGCTCTTCTTCTCTCGGTGCTGATTGCCGCGCCGCCCGCTTGGGCGGGCCCTGTCGTCCGTTCGGCGAACGTTCCCGCCGGGCAAGTGGGCGTCCAGACCGTTCCCGTTTTGAATGTCTCCGCTCCCGGCATCGTTGTTCCCGGAGCGGCCCTCGCCGCGCCGAGCTTCGATTCCGCACTGCCGTCGCTGCCGTCTCTCACTCCGTTGACCCCCTCGCCCGCCGAATCGGCCGCGACGTCCGCGCCCGTCCTTCGACCGGTCGCTCCGCGCGCGGCCAATCCGGCCTCCCCCGAAGCCCCTTCCGCCCCGAAGCGGACGACGCTGAAGTTGGTTTCCGACGCGCTCGGAGGCGCGGCGAAGGCCGCCCAAAAACTCCCGGGACTCGCGGCGCTCGGCGCGAAAATCGCCGCGCCCTCCGCCGATTCCAACGCCGCCGATGCGCGGCAGGCGAGCGAACGATTCTTCAACCTGAAGGCCGGTTTCGGCGATCAGCGGGAGCTTGAAGAGGCGATCGACGCGGTCGAAGCCGCCGATTCGGCGCCCCTGCGCCCCTCCGATTTCTTCACCGAAGCCGCCGCCGGCGCCCGAGGACGCGGCGCCGTCTCCAAGGGCCGTGAGAAGTCGCGCCCGACCCCCCGCTACTCCGCGCGCCGGGTCAAGTTCAACGGGAAAACCTTCCCCTCGGTCGGGTTTCGCCCGGACCGGCCGCTGCAGGATCATCTGATCGAGGCGATCGACGCGGCCGAGACCTCGGTTACGCTCGCCGTCTATGAGTTTAAAAACCGCGACGTCCTCAACGCGCTGCGGCGCGCGCGGGACCGCGGCGTTGCGGTGAAGGTGCTCGTCGATTTCTCGAACGCCTTCCCGTTTAAACGGGAGGATTCCGATTATTGGCCGCAGCGGTCGTTGGAACTCCAGTCTTTGACGATGGAGCGCGGTTTCGAGGTGAAGGTCGTGCGAGGACTTTGGCGCTACGGCATCATGCACAACAAGGTCGGCGTGTTCGATGGAAAGTTCGGGTTCTTCGGTTCCTACAACCTCACGCGCTATGCCGAGCACAACCACTTTGAGAACATCAATTTCGTCGATGACGAGAGGCGCGTCGGCGCGCTCGCCGCGGTTCAGGCGCATCTGGAATCCGTATCCGTTCCCTTCGATGAGGCGCTCACGCATCCGTGGACCGGCGAAGCGCCGCCGCCGCCGGCTCCGCCGGCGCCCGACATCCGCTTTAACGGCGTCGATTTGCCCGCCTGGATGTTCACGCCGAACCCCGAGGCCGAAGACTTCGTGATCCGGGGCATCGACGCGGCGAAGAAGTCGATCGATCTCTCGATGTTTACTTATACCTCGCCGAAGATCACAAAGGCGCTGGTCGCCGCACACGAGCGCGGGGTGAAGGTTCGCGTGCTCTTGGACGAATCCCAGACCGGGCGCAGCTATCAGAAGCCCTACGCCGAGTATCTCGCGTTCCACGGAATTCCGGTCAAGACGCTCGCGGGCCCCAATCCCGACGGTCCGAAATACGCCGAGAAGAACCACAACAAGTTCATGGTGCTCGACGGTAAGCTCGTCTATACGGGCTCCTTCAACTACACCAAGAGCGCCGCCTACACCAATTACGAGAATATTTTCCTGCTCGACCATAAAACCGACGCGAAGGCCTATGAGGCCTATTACGGCGACATGTTCGCGATGGGCCGCGCCGCGCGGGTCGTTCCGCCGACCGCCGAACCCCAACTGGGCGATGACGACGAACTCGTCGAAAGCCTGCGCGGTCCTCCGACGCCCATCCCCGCGCCCCCGGTTTGGGACGCGCTGCCGGCCGCGCGCACGATCGAGTTCAACGGCGAGAAGTTCCCGTCGGCGCTGGTCCGCCCCCAAAATCCCGTCTCAGAAATCCTGATCAAGGCGATCGACTCTTCGAAGGAGAGCATCGACCTCGCCCTCTACGAGTTCAATCTGGAGCCGCTTATGGAGGCGGTGCGCCGCGCAAAGGCGCGCGGCGTCAAGGTTCGCGTGGTGATCGACTACCAGCATGTATTCCCGAAGGGGACGCGGTCCGACGGGGAAGACGCCCGCCGTTCGGCCAACGTCGAGGCGCTGATCGCGGAGGGATACGAGATCAAGGTGCTGCGGGGCGTGCGCGCTCAGGGGATCATGCACCAGAAGATCGCGATTTTCGACGGCAAGATGATTAATTTCGGCTCCTACAATTGGGCCAAATCCGCCGAACAAAGCCACTTCGAATCGATGATGTTCGACGACGAGAAGCCGCGCGTCGACTTCTACAAGAGCATGTACGAGTGGCTCTGGGATTATGCGGTCGAGGTCGACGAGGCCGAAGAGCATCCCTGGTCGAAAGAGCGCCCCGCGCACGGGCCGATCGACGAGGACATGGCGATCGAGCATAACGGTGAGCGCTTCCCGCGCCAGGCGTTTTCGCCCGAGGGATTGATCGAGGAGACGATTTTACGGGCCATCCGCGCCGCGGACAAGACCATCGATATCGCGATGTTTAGTTTCTACTCCGCCCGAATCGCCGAGGAATTGCTGATCGCCAAAAACCGCGGAATCGCGGTGCGCTTGGTGTTCGACAAGATGCAGTCGAAGCTGATGAAGCTCGACAATTGGTTCGCCTATTACGGCTTCGACGTGAAGATGATCGCCGGCCCGAATCCGTTCGGGAACGTGTTCTGGGAAAAGAACCACAACAAGTTCATGATCGTGGACAACAAGCTGATGGAAATCGGCTCCTACAACTACACGAAGAACGCCGAGGTCAACAGCTACGAGAACGCGAACTTCTACTACGATTCTCCCGAAGTGGCCTTCTTCGCGGCCTATTTCGAAATGCTGCACCGGACCGGCTGGAAGCCGATGACGCCGAAGACCCCGCCCGACGGCTTCCCCACCCCCGAGGACTTCTTCAACCCCGAACGCCTCGAAGCCCTGCTCGGCGACTCCGCCGAGTTTTAGTCCGATTAGTCACGAAAGCGTCATGAAATCGTCATGCTGCGACGAGGACGAGGGCGGATCATTTCGGTACAATGGGCGCATGAGCGGACACAAGATCTTGGTGGTCGAGGATGAGAAGGATATCGTTCGCCTGATCAAGTACAACTTCGAGAAGGACGGGCATAAGGTGGTCGCCGCGCATGACGGCGAGTCCGGGCTGGCGCTCGCGCGCAAGGAAAAGCCGGATTTGATTATTCTCGATATCATGCTTCCTAAGATGGACGGCTTGGAATTCTGCCGCACGTTCCGTCAGGAGTCTCAGGTCCCGATCCTGTTCTTGACCGCGAAGAAGAGCGAGGTGGATCGAATTCTGGGCCTGAAGCTCGGCGCCGACGACTACGTGACGAAACCGTTTTCCGTCGGGGAGTTGATCGCTCGCGTGGAGGCGGTGCTCCGACGGGCGGGTTCCGCCGCGGTCAAGGAGCCGGTAGCGGCCGTCCTGAGGGCGGGGGAACTCGAGGTGGATGCCGAGCGGCACGAGGTGCGAATCAAGGGGCGGCCGACGACATTGACGCCGAAGGAATTCGAATTTCTGCGCTTGTTGTTCCGTGCGGACGGCAAGGTGCTTTCCCGAGACACGCTGCTCGAGCGGATTTGGGGCTACGACAAGTCGATGGACATCGACACGCGCACCGTCGACCAGCACATCGCGCGCCTGCGCAAAAAACTTCGCTCCGAGGGCCAGCGCATTCTGACGGTGACCAACGCCGGCTACCGCATCAAGCTGGACTGAGAACGCCTTGATCAAGCGCCCGAGGCAATCGTTTCTGACGCGGCTGATTTTGGCGTCGGCGCTGTTGACCGCCGTGACGGCGGGTCTCGTGGGAGTCGCCGCGTCCCGCATCGCCCGCAATCATCTGATCGATGAGGCCGCGGCGAAGCTGCGCTCCCAGGGGTCGCTTTTGGTCGGACGGGTCCCTCCAAAAGAGCTGCGCGCCGGGGACAGGAAGGGCGTCGATGCGCTCGCCGACGGTCTGGGCGCAGCCGTCGGGGAGCGCGTCACGATCACGGGGCCGGACGGAACGGTGCTCGGCGACTCGGAGGTTTCTCTTCCGGAGTTGGAGGGGGTCGAGAATCATGCCGCGCGTCCGGAAATCAGAGGCGCGCAGGCGTCCGGTTTCGCTACGGCGATCCGCCGGAGCGCGACGCTCGGAACCGATTTTCTTTACGCGGCGATTCCCGTGGTCGACGGGAGAAATGCAATCGGAACCCTTCGTCTGGCGACGCCGCTTTCCGGAGTCGAGGAGAAGATACGCGGACTTCAGAAGACGATCGCTTTGTGGGCGGCGTTTTGCCTGCTTGGGGCTCTCGCGCTTTCGATTTACGTTTCGCGTTCGATACATGGTCCGATCGGAGATCTCGCGGCCGCGGCCGAACGCATCGCCGGCGGGGATTTCGCCGCTCGCGCGAAGTCGGGGACCGGTGACGAGATCGGACGCTTGGGCGAAGTGCTTAACGCGCTTTCCAGGCGCGTGTCCGAAACGATCTCCGCGCTGTCGGCGGAAAAGATGCAGCTGCAGGCCACCTTCGACAACATGGTCGAAGGCGTCGCGCTTGTCGCCGTCGACGGCCGGGTCGAGGACTTAAATCCGGTGATGGAGCGCTTGTTCGGCGTTGAGGCGGGAACCGCCCGGGGAAAGCGCTTCGTCGAGATCGTGCGGCAGGCCCCTTTGGAGGACCTCCTGAAGCGTTCCTTGGAACTCCGGACCCCCCAACAGGGAGAATGGACGCTCTTTACCCCCGAGGAGCGCACTTTCGAGGCGCACGCCAATCCGATCGTCGGCGAAGCGGGCCTTCAGGGCGCGGTGCTGGTGCTCCACGACATCACGCGCCTGCGCCGCTTGGAGGAGGTGCGCAAGGAATTCGTCGCGAATGTTTCGCACGAATTGCGCACGCCGCTCGCGTCGATCAAGGGTTTCGCGGAAACGCTGCGGCGCGGCGGAGTCGACGACCCGGAGCATCGAATGGAATTCGTCGAAACGATCGAGCGGCACGCGGACGGCTTGACCCGGCTCGTCGAAGATTTATTGGAGCTGGCGTCGATCGAATCCGGCAAGCGCGGCCTGCGCCGCGAGCGCGTCGCGCTGCGCGCGTTCGCCGACGAGATCTGGCAAAGCATCCGGCCGATCGCGGAAAAGCGCGGGGTCTCGCTCGTCAACGAAGCAGCCGGGGAGCTTGCGGTCTGGTTCGACAAGGGGGCGCTGCATCAGGTGCTTCAGAATCTTCTCGCCAACGCGGTGAAGTACAACCGCAGGAACGGAACGGTGACGCTGCGCGCGGTGCGCGAGGACGGCGGTGCGCGGCTGCGCGTCTCCGTCGAGGACACCGGCATCGGCGTGCCCCGGGCGGACCTTCCGCGGGTGTTCGAGCGCTTCTATCGCGTCGACAAGGCGCGCTCCCGCGAGCTCGGCGGCACGGGGCTCGGGCTTTCGATCGTCAAGCATCTGGTCGAGAGCCACGGCGGCAAGGTCGGGGCTGAAAGCTCCGAGGGGAAGGGCTCCACCTTCCACTTCGTCGTTCCCGCCGAAAGTTGATCGCCGTCAACTATATTTTCAACACATGATCGTTGCCCGGCGGACACCCCGAGCTCCGCAAACTATCCTAAAGTCGCTTCGCCGTAATCGGAACACATCATGGGGGTGCAATGAAACACCGAGTCCTCGCCGCGCTGAGCGCGATCCTTTTCATCGGATCGTCCCGCGCGGACGCTCAAGTCTTGAAACTGCGAACGACGGTCATCAACGACCAGCGCCAGAATCTCATCGAATCCGTGAAGTTGTCCGGAGACGTCCGGCTTCGCCACGAAACCTTCAATAAGCGAACGGGAACCAACGCGGCGCGCCAGCGCCAGCGCTTTCGCTTCCGTTTGGGAAGCGCGGTCGCGCTTCCTTACTACTTCAGCGTCAACGCCAAGCTCGCCAGCGGAGTCGGCGAGCAGGTGTCGACGAATCAGAGCTTCGACGACCTGGGCAGCCAAAAGGGAATCTTCATCGATCAGCTCTACCTTAAGTACAAGCCCTACCTTTCCGACGAGGGAAGCCTGAGCTTCGCCGCCGGAAAGATCAAGAACCCGATGTGGATGCCGTATTCGGCCGACGCGGTGTTCGACGGGGATTGGAATCCGGAGGGCATGTCCCAGTCGATCGAGTGGTTCGTCGCGCCGTTGGGCGGAATTTACTTCGCCAACGCCCTGCAGACCGCCGTCGACGAGGATTCCTCGTCGGAAGCGGACCAGTACCTGTTCTCGACCCAAATCGGCGCCGAATACCGCCTGCCGTTCCAGACGCGTCTGCGCGTCGCCGGCGCGTTCCATGAATGGGTCAACGAGCGGGCCTCCACGCTCGGACAGACCGCGCTTAACGAGGGCAACCGGCGGATCACGACCGCTCCGAACGCCGGCGCGCTCGCCAACGACTTCGGAGTCGCCGAGATCAGCGGGGAGTTTACCGCGTGGCCGAGGGGCTCCCAGCTGCGGGCGCAGGGAACCTGGATCAAGAACACCGCGCACGTTTCCACCCGGCTCGGCGCGGGCGACACGGCCCGCGACGACATGGGCTATCAGGTCGGTGCGATTCTCGGCGAGGCCAGCCTCGCGAAGACCTGGGAGTTCGGCTACTTTTACAAGTGGCTTGAAACCGACGCGACCGTCGCCGACGCAGCCGACTCCGACTTCGGGGACGGCGGAACGAACCGCCGCGGACATCTCGGCTGGATCGCGTACAGCCCTCTGGATTGGATGCAGATCAAGGCGAAGTTTTTCTACGTGAAGGTAATCGACGAGATGTTGGCGCCCGGCAAGGACGACATCAACCGGACGCAGCTCGACCTCGTCGTGAAGTTCTAATCGGAACGGAGGCTAAAACATGAAATCAATGAAATCCATCTTGGCGGCGCTGCTCTTGGCCGCGGGGTCCGCCGGCGCGGCCTCGGCGGAACAGCGGCTCAACGGAGCGGGTGCGACCTTCCCGTTTCCGATCTACTCGAAGTGGTTCGACGCGTACAATAAGAAGACCGGAGTGAAGATCAACTACCAGGCGATCGGTTCCGGCGGCGGCATCCGTCAGGTGACGAAGAAGACCGTCGATTTCGGCGCGTCCGACGGCCCGATGACCGACAAGCAGATGTACCAGATCGACGGGAAGATCCACCACATCCCGACGGTGCTCGGCGGCGTGGTGCCTGCGTTCAACTTGAAGGACGCCGAAGGCAATAAGGTCAGCGACCTGAAGCTGACCGGGAAGGTTCTTGCCGACATTTTCCTGGGCAAGATCACAAACTGGGACGATCCGGAAATCGCGGATCTCAATCCGGGAGTGGGCCTGCCGGGCAACCCGATCATCGTAATCCGGCGTGCGGACGGCTCCGGAACGACCTACGCCTTCACCGACTACCTCAGCCAGGTCAGCAAGGACTGGAAGAAGACCGTCGGACGCAACACCTCGGTGCAGTGGCCGGTGGGACTGGGCGGCAAAGGAAATCCCGGTGTTGCGGCGCTGGTGGTTCAGACGCCCAACTCCATCGGCTACCTCGAAGCGATCTATGCGATTCAAAACGATCTCCCGTACGCGTCGATGAAGAACAAGGCGGGGGAATTCGTGAAGGCCTCGATCGCCTCGGTCAACGCGGCGGCGGCGGGTTCGGCGAATTCGATGCCCAAGGATTTCCGCGTCTCGATCGCGGACGCCGACGGGCGGGGAGCCTACCCGATCTCCACCTATACCTGGCTTCTCGTATACGAGAAGAACCGGGACGGAAAGGGGGAGTTGATCCGAAATTTCCTCGAATGGATGGTGGAGGACGGGCAGGCTTTGGCTCCGGAACTCGGTTACTCCCAACTGCCCGGGCCGGTTCGCGCGATGGTGAAGGAAACGATTAAGAAAGTTAAATAAATTCGGAAGAAATCGACCTCCTTCCGGGGGCCGGCCGGGCGTCTCGGCCGGCCCTTTTTCGTCATAAAACCGTCAAATAGGGTTCGCGCGGCCGTCGCAGCCCCGGGGTACAATCAGGCGATGCCCGTCGCCGAGTCCTCCGCCCCGCTCGCCATTGTCCGCGCCGCGCCCTCCGCGCGGACCGTCCCCGCCGAGCGGGCCGCCGACCGCTTCTTTCGCTGGATGATATCGGGTTTCGGACTTTTGGTCGTCGCGCTCGCGGTCGGCCTCGCCGCAATGCTGTACCTGCAGTCGCGCGGGACCTGGCACGAATTCGGACTTTCGTTCATTACGAGTTCAGAATGGAATCCGGTCGAGGGGCGGTTCGGCGCATGGCCGTTCATCTTCGGGACGCTCTACTCCTCGGCGCTCGCGCTGCTGATCGCGGTGCCGCTCGGCGTCGGTTCGGCGATTTTCCTCGCCGAACTCGCCCCGAAGCGCGTATCCGCGGTTTGCACCTTCCTGATCGAACTGCTTGCCGCGATCCCGAGCGTCGTGCTCGGACTGATGGGCGTTTTCGTTCTCGTTCCCGCCATCCGCTCCGTCGAGCCGTGGATCAACAAGACGCTGGGCTTCATCCCGCTGTTTAAGGGCGCGCCGTACGGCGTCGGCATGTTCGCCGCCGCCCTGATTCTTTCGATCATGATTTTGCCGTTCATCACCAGCATCGCGCGGGACGTCCTGCTCGCCGTGCCGCGCCCTCTTAAGGAGGCGGTGTTGGCGCTCGGAGCGACCCGCTGGGAAATGGTCGTCACGGTTTGCCTCCCTCATGCCAGGGCGGGGATCCTCGGCGCGGTGTTCCTCGCGCTCGGCCGGGCGCTCGGCGAGACGATGGCCGTGACGATGGTGATCGGCAACATGGTGCGCGTCTCGTGGTCCCTGCTCGATCCGGGCTACACGATGGCGGCCGTCATCGCCAACGAATTCGCGGAAGCCGTGGAAGACGCGCACGTGAAGGCTTTGATCGCGATCGGACTGTGCTTGTTCGGCATCACGGTGATCGTCAACGGTCTCGCCCGCCTTCTCATCTATAAAACCGTGAGAAAAACCTCGTGAAGCGCCGTAAAGTCGTGAACGCGGCGATGCTCACGCTGACCGGCGTCTGCGCTCTCCTCTCGTTGTCCGCCCTGTTCGCGATTTTGGGATACATCGCTTGGAAAGGCGCGGCCGCGATCAACTGGGGATTTCTGACGCAGCTTCCCAAGCCCGTCGGCGAGACCGGCGGCGGGATCGCGCATTCGATCGTCGGTTCGGCCAAGGTCGTCGGGTTGGCCGCATTGTTGGGGATTCCCGTAGGGGTTCTGGCGGCGGTGTATCTGGCCGAATACGGGAACAATAAGCTCGGGTTCTTGGTTCGCTACGCGGCCGACGTGCTCAACGGCATTCCGTCGATCGTGATGGGAATATTCGCCTACGCGCTGGTGGTCGTTCCGTTCAAGGGGTTCAGCGCGCTCGCGGGCAGCGTCGCGCTCGCGGTCATTTTGATTCCGATGGTGACCCGTTCGAGCGAGGAGTTCATCCGCATGGTGCCGGGTTCCATCCGCGAAGCCGCGCTGGCGCTCGGCGTTCCGCAGTGGAAGGTGATCCTGTTCGTCGTTCTTCCGACCGCGTCGCGCGGCATCATGACCGGCGCGATTCTGGCCGTTTCCCGCATCGCCGGAGAGACCGCCCCCTTGATCTTCACCGCGTTTGGAAACCGCTTTTGGGACGAAGGTTGGACGCACCCGATCGCGGCGCTTCCGCTGACGATTTACAACTACGCGATATCTCCGTACCGGGATTGGCACGAGCAGGCGTGGGCCGCGGCGTTTCTCCTGCTGATGTTCGTGCTCGCCGTGAACGTGACCGCGAGGACATTGCTGCGTCCGCGCGGAGGAGCCGCGCAAGGATGAAGATGACGATGATAGAGCCGATTGAAACCGAAAAGTCGCTTCGCCGTCCCGAGGTGGGGGCCGCAGGGAGCGCGCCGGTCTCCGGAGGGAAGCCGGTGATGGACGTGCGGGAATTGCGCGCGGGCTACGGGTCCGGGGACGTGCTGCACGGCATTTCTTTGGCCGTCCCCGAGCGAAGCGTTACCGCGATCATCGGTCCTTCCGGCTGCGGGAAGTCGACCTTTATCCGGTGTCTCAACCGCATGCACGAGGTCGCCCCGGGCGCGGAATGCCGCGGGCAAGTCCTGCTCGGGGGGCGGGACATTTTCGCCATGGACGCAGTGGAGCTGCGCCGCGAGGTCGGGATGGTGTTTCAAAAGCCTAATCCCTTCCCGACGATGTCGATCTACAAAAACGTCGCCGCGGGATTGACGCTTAACGGCGTCCGCGACAAGGCCGTGGTCCGGGGCCGCGTCGAAGAGAGTTTGCGGGGGGCGGCCCTGTGGGATGAGGTCAAGGACCGCCTCGACGGTCCCGCGACCGGACTCTCGGGCGGCCAGCAGCAGCGCCTGTGCATCGCTCGGGCGCTGGCCGTTGAGCCGAAGATTCTTTTGCTCGACGAGCCGTGTTCGGCTCTCGACCCCAGCGCAACGGCCCGGGTCGAGGAGTTGATTCACGCGCTGCGCAAGCGGCTTTCGATCGTCATCGTCACGCACAACATGCAGCAGGCGGCGCGGGTGTCCCAGCGCACCGCCTTCTTTCTGATGGGGGAACTCGTGGAGTACGACGATACGAGAAAAATCTTTACCAACCCGTCCGACAAGCGGACCGAGGACTACGTGACCGGGAGGTTCGGGTGAGCGTGGAGCGGCATTTCGACCGGGACTTGGACGGACTGCGCGAGGCGATTCTGCGCATGGGAGGGCTTTGCGAGGGAATGATCCACTCCGCCGTGAAGCTCGTGATCGAAAGCGACCCCTCCTTGCTCCCCGGCATCACGGAGCGCGAGGACCGCGTGAACGGGCTTCATTTGGAGATCGACGAGTTGTGCCTGAACCTGCTGGCGCTTCACTCCCCGGCCGCCGGCGATCTTCGCCTGGTGGCCGCCGCGCTGAAGGTGAACTCGGACCTGGAGCGCATCGGCGATCAGGCGGTCAACGTCGCCGAAACGGGCTGCTTCCTTTCGAATCTGCCGCAGATGAAGCTGGGCGACGTGCCGCGGATGGCCGAACTAGCCGTGGCGATGCTTAAGGACAGCCTCGACGCGTTCGCGAAGAAGGACGTGGAACTCGCGAAATCGGTGATCCGGCGCGACGACGAGGAAGATCGGCTGAAGAGTCAAACCTTCAACGAACTGCGCTCTCTGATGCAGTCCGACGCCTCGACGATCCAGCGCGCGCTCGACATGATCTTGATTTCGCGCAACCTGGAGCGGATCGCCGACCATGCTACCAACATCGCCGAGGACGTGATCTTCATGGTGCTCGGCCAGGACATCCGCCACGGCGTCGTGCCCGTCGACGATGTCGGCGACGAGACGAGAGCCGCCGCTCCAAAATCCGGAAGTTAACACGCCGCTTAGGCGGCCAGCGCCAGCGCGTCGGGATCCGGCGGCGCGTACCAGGGGCGCGGCTCCAGCAGCGCCGCGAAGCGTTCCGCGACGCTCGCCCAGGAATAGGAAAGCGCGTACTCCCGGCAGCGCTCCGGGTCCAAGCTCAGAGCGGTCCGCACGGCGCGCCCGAGATCCTCGTCGAGGCAGCCGACCGCCGGGTCGGTGACCGCGTCGCGCGGGCCGGCGACCGGAAACGCCGCCACCGGGACCCCGGAGGCGAGGGCTTCCAGCAGCACGAGGCCGAAGTCGGTACGGCTCGGAAAAACGAACGCGTCGGCGTCGGCGTAGCATCGCGCGAGTTCCTCGCCGCGCTTTGCCCCCAAGAACCGGACTCCGGGATAGCGCCGCTTGAGTCCAGGAAGGCTGGGGCCGTCTCCAACGACGACCTTCGTCCCCGAAAACTCCAAACCCAGGAAGGCTTCCAAATTCTTCTCGACCGCGACGCGTCCCACATTGAGCAGAATCGGGTGGGGGAGGTCTAAATAACCTTTGGGCCGGGGGCGAAACAGCACGGCGTCGACGCCGCGGCTCCAAAGCTTGAGGTTTTCGAACCCGCGCCCCTCGAGTTCGGCGATCAGCGAGGGAGTGGCGGCGAGCACGCGCGACGCGGGACGATGGAACCATCGCATAAAGCGAAATCCGACCTCGACCGGAAGTCCGGTGCGGCGCTTCACGTAGTCGGGAAAGCGGGTGTGAAACGCGGTCGTAAACGCGACGCCGCGGTCGAGGCAGATCCGACGCGCGGCGAGGCCGAGAGGGCCTTCAGTCGCGAGATGCACCGCATCCGGAGAGGCCGCGTCGAGAATACGTTCCAGGCGGCGGCGGGGGGCGACGGCCAATCGGATTTCCGGGTAGCCGGGACAGGGAAGCGACGCGACGCGAAGCGGCCGGGCTCGACGACCTCGACCAGATGCCCTCTCCGGCGCAGTTCGTGTATCGTGTATTCGAGCGTGCGCGACGACGCCGTCGAACTGGTCGCCGTGGATGACCAGCAGCCGCCGTCCGTCGGCGGTCTTGTGGACCGCTTCTCTGACGACGCGTACGCCGCCGAAGCGCAATCCCAGAAAATCCCGCATGCCCTCGTCGTGGTTTCCCGGGACGTACACGACCTTCGTTCCCTTGCGCGCCTTTCGCAGCACCTTTTGAATCACGTCGTTGTGAGCCTGCGGCCAGTACCAGCTTTTCTTGAGGGCCCAGCCGTCGATGATGTCGCCGACGAGGTAGAGGCGGTCGGATTCGTTGTTCTTTAGGAAGTCGAGCAGGTAGTCCGCCTTGCAGCCGCGAGTACCCAGATGAATGTCCGAGAGCCAGATCGTCCGGTAGCGCTTCGGCGTGGTCTGCATGCGGCCTCCCTCCTCTTATTTGCGGCCGGGGATCACCAAAAGCAGCGCGGCGGCCAAAGCGAGGATGAGAACCCCGACGAACAGGTCGATCAGTCCTCCTCGCCAGTCCTCCGCCGCGTCTCCCGGTCCGTTCATGACCTTAGTTTAAAGGAAAGGCAGGCGGGGACCCATTGCGGGCGGGTCAGCGTTTTGTAAGAACGGCGTGACGAAAGCGTCACAAATCAGCCAAGAGATCACTACCCCCTCTCCATCGCGTGCGCCGAGAGCGGCGGCTACAATGGAAAAAAAGGAGGATGGGATGAACCAGCACGCGCAAAGCAGAAAAATATGGGCATTGGTCCTCGCCGGAGGGGAAGGCAAGCGCATGGAGCCGTGGATCCGCGGTTGGCTCGGCGAGGCGCGTCCGAAGCAGTACTGCGCGTTCACCGGGGAACGGACGATGCTCGAGCATACGATGGAGCGCGCGGTCGCGGCGGCCGGTTCGACGCGCGTCGTGACGGTGATCGGAAAGGGTCACTGGCGCTGGCTCGATGAACCGCGGCGCCTGTTCGTGCCGGGGCGCATCGTCGAACAGCCGGAAAATCGCGGCACCGGGGTCGGTCTGCTGCTGGGTCTCGCGCATATTTTGGCTGAGGACCCCGAGGCCGACATCCTGGTGCTTCCCTCGGACCATTTCGTCCACTCGTCCTCGCGCTTCCTTGATTACGCGGCGGCCGCGGTCGACCTGGCAAACCTCCGGGAAGAGTCTCTGGTGATGATGGCGGCCCGTCCCGACCGCGCGGAAACCGAGTACGGATGGATCGAACCGCGCGGTCGGATCGTGTCGGGCCGCTACCCCGGAGCGCGCGGCGTCGCGCGGATGCTGGAGAAGCCGGGCCGTGCCCGCGCGCGTGCGATGTACGAGGAAGGCTGCCTATGGAACACGATGGTGCTCGCGTTCCGAGGGCGCGCCTTTTGGAAGCTTTTCGAGGAGCTGCACCCGTGGGTGGTCGGCCGATTCGACCCCTTGTTGGGCGTGCGCGGCGGGCGCGTGGACGGGGAGGCGCTCGCGGCTTTGTACCGGACCCTGCCGGAAGTAGATCTCTCCCGGGACGTCCTGCAGCGGGTTCCGGCGCGCTCGCTGGTGCTCCCGATGGAGGGCGTTCTGTGGTGCGACTGGGGTCGGCCCGAACGCTTGAAGGCCACGGTCGAGGAATTGGGCCTGAGCGCGAACTACCCGCGTGAAGCCGAGATGACGGTCTAAAGGAGAAACCCATGAGGATGACGATCGCCGCCGACGTGACACCGTCCGTACTCAAGCAGGCCGAAGTTTTTGTCGAGTTCGACTCGTTTCGTCCGAAGCGCGCCGTCGACGCGACGGTGGGCCGTTACCGCATCAAGACCGCGGAGTCCCCGGGCGAGCTTTTAGCCGCTCTGCGCCTGCGCCACGAAGTATTCTTTCGCGAACGGCTGGGACGGACGCTTCCCGGCGAGATCGACTTCGACCGCTTCGACCTGTTCGCCGATCATCTGATCGTCGTCGACGAGGAAGCGAACCGCTTGATCGCGACCTACCGGATGCTTTGCTCGAATTTCGCGAGACGGTTCTACTCGGAGACGGAATTCGAGATCGAGGGTTTTCTCGCGGCGGGCGGCGTGAAGCTCGAATTGGGGCGCGGGTGCACGGTTTCCCGGCGCTGGATCGGACGTTCCAGAGCACCGATTTCTTCACGGTGCTGGATTTTGAGAATATGACCCCGCGCTTCGCCGCGCGCTTCATGAAGGAGCGCGCGTGATCCGCCGTTCGGCGAAGTTTGTCGTCGTTCTGGGAACGATCGGCGTCTTCGCCGCGCACGCGGCGCTGCTGCCGCTGTGGATGCGCAGCCGGTGGCGCCGGATGCGCGCGCTGGCGGTGCTCGCGCACCGCTACTCGGCGTTCGCCTGCCGCGTGATGGGAATTCGGGTCCGAGTCGACGGGACGCTGCGTCCGCGCGCGGGCAACGTGATGTTGGTCTCCAATCACCTGTCCTACGTGGACATGCTCGTCATCGCCTCGCAGATCCCGAGCTGCTTCGTCACTTCCATGGACATGCGGGCGACGATGGGCATCGGTCATCTGTGCCGCGCGGCCGGCTGCCTGTTCGTAGATCGCAGGCGGATGTGGAATCTGAAAAACGAGATCGCCGAAATCGCCGAAGCGTTGGAAGAGGGGCTCGACGTGGCCGTATTTCCCGAAGCGACCAGCACCAACGGCGCGGGAGTTATGCCGTTTCGCCGCGCGCTCTACGAAAGCGCGGTAAAGAGCCGCCGTCCGGTGCAGCCCGTATGCCTGAACTACGAGGCGATCGACGGCCGTTCGCTCGACGTGGAGAATCGGGATCGGGTTTACTGGTACGGCGACATGACCTTTCTCCCGCATCTGTGGGAGCTCGTTTCCGTTCGCGAGATCACCGTCACGCTCAACGCGTTCGAGCCGCTGCGCGGCGAAAGCGTGGACGCGAAGCGTTTGGCGTCGCGCAGCTACGAGCTGGTCAAAAGCCGCTTCGTGCCTTGTCCGGCGTAGGCTAAGGCAAAAGCAAACGGAAGAAGTAGGTCGGGACTTCGGGTTCGAAGTCGTTGTCGACGGCGACCCAAAGCGTCCGCCCGCCCCGGGCCGGGACGCCCCAGGCGATCGATTCGAATTTGACGGGCAGCGTTTCGGGGTCGAGCCCCCCGGTTTTCAGGACCGCGAGAAGATCGAGGGAGCGGATTCGAACGGTCTTTCCCTTCTTCAATTCCGCCCAAACGACGCTCTTGTAGGCCGGCATCCGGCTCCGGCCGGGATCGGCCCCGAGGCCCCGGTTGTCGCGTTCGAGCAGCAGGAAGGCCGTATTGGAAACACCCTCGCACTCATTGAACGCCAGGTCCTTGCGGCTCAGCGGCGGCTCGGCGTCGACGGCGGCGGGGTCGAGTCTCGGAACGCGAAAATCCTTTGGGGACTTTTTCATGTCGGCGGTTTCGTAAACCAGCATTCGGGAGAATTCGCCGGCCTTGCCGCCGTCCTGTTTCAGCGGACTCTGCAGGAGCACCGCAAGCCGCGAACCGTCCGGGCTGGAGCAGACGCCTTCAAAGCCGCGGTTGTTCGTGCGGCCCGAGTTCTCGCCGGGGAGATAATGATCCGGAGGGAGAATCCGGTCGAGCAGTTTCCCGTCCCGTGAGAAATGATACAGCGCCGGTGCGTACTCGTCGCCGACCCACAGCGTCCCGTCGGGGGCGATCCCGAGTCCTTCGGCGTCAAGCTTGCTTTCATCGGTGTCGATCAGCCCGCTGAACGGCCGGCCCTCCGCGTCCCGGAAGAGAGTCGTGGAGGCCAATTCCAGCGACACCCCGCCGTCGCCGGTTTCATGGACGCGGAATTCGTGGAAGCGGGGGGCGTACGCCTTCTTCCCGTCGTCCTGGCCGCGGTCGGGCAGCGCGACGAGCAGCTCGCGTTTCGCGTCCCAACGCAGAGATGAGATTCCGCCGAGGCGTCCGCCGAGCGCATCGGTCGCCGTTCCCGGAAAGACCGCGAATCCGGCGAGAACGGCTCCCAGCAGCGCGGCTTCAGTCATCGGTTTTCTCCTCGGAAGAAAGTTTACGCAAATAGCGACGGTGCGCGGCGGTCAATTCGCGCTTGATCGCGGCCGCGGAGGCGACGAGTTCGTCCCAGTGATCCCGCAGATGCGCTTCGAGAAAGTCCGGCGCTGCGCTTTGCAGCGAGAGCCGGTGGCCCCGGCCGAGTTGAGAGCCGACCGCGCCCGCGAGGTCGGCGAGTTCCTTCGCTCCCAGCGCGCGCTTGAGCTTCGCGTTCTGCGTCGGGATCCGGCGTCCGGACCAGACCTTTCCTTCATAAAGGGTCCAGCCGGGTCCGTCGGCCCAGCCGGGGGCGTACAGTTCCGACGCGCGCAGCATCCGCTCTCCATCGGAGGGGAAGGGAGTCGCGAACCAGCGGTCGTCGGGATCGTTTCGGTTTTCCTTCAAATCGAGCAAAATCCAGTCGGCGCGGGAATGCGCGTCGCGGGGCTTGAGCAAAAGGACGATGCGCTCCCGCTCGCCCATGGAGCCGACTCCGAGCCCGGCCTCGGCGATGAAGAAATCCTCGAGCAGTTCCGGCTCGCCGCGGTTTGCGGCGTAGCCGGCGAGCAGCGCGGCGACGCGCGCGTCGTCAACCGCTAACGGGCGCGCGCGCATCTCTTCGACCCATTTCAGTCCGCCTTCGACATAGGCGCGGGTCGAGCGTTCTTCCCGCGTCGGCTTGGTTTTGCGGAGTTTCTTCATTTCGCGATAGCCTTTCTCGGGACGGCGAAAACCCGCGAGGTAGCCCTCGCGCAGTGCGGCGAGGGTTGCCTCCGGAAGTAATTCGCTCCCCGGGCGCTTCTGAGAGATTGATAGCGAGACGAGGAAGCGGAGCAGATCCCAGGCGTATGGACCGACGCGCGAGCGGTCGAAATCGACCATTGCCGCGCCGTGATGGGTTTTCGCGTAGTTGTCCAGATGCGGGTTGCCGTGCAGGAACACGCGCGGCATCGCGTCGAGTTCGAACAACTGCGCGAAGCGCTTCTGCATCGGAAAGAAGGCGTTGCGGAAGTAGAACTCGAGACCGCGCCGTTTCTTGCGGTAGTTCGCGCGAAGCCGCTCGGAGTCTCCCTCGGGGTCTTTGTCGAAGAGGTTGTCCGGGGATGCTTGTGCGTCGGCGGCGTTGAGGCGCGGCGGGGCGGAGGCGGTTTTCCCCGCGCGATAGGCCAGCAGCGCTTGAACCACGGCGGCGGCGGCTAGGCCGGCTCCGATCCAAACGAAGGCCGCGTGCGCGCCGACGGCGGCCGCGAACGCGGCTCCGACCAGCGCTTTGACGCCCATCGCGCTGAGGTTCACGCTGAAGCGGGTTGCGCCGAGCACGCGTCCGGCGGCGCCGGGCGGCGCGCGGGATTGCAAAGTCGAGAGCGCAAAGAGCCGAGCCGTGACGTTCGCCGCCGCGAACAGGAAGATGGCGGTCGCCAGGAGCGGAAGGGACGCGGGGGCCCAGGCGAGCGCGAGCCCTAGGGTGCCGGCCGAGCTCACGCCGAGCCAGAGTCCGGGGGGTGCGCGCCGGTGGAAACGGCGATACAGCGCCGCGCCGACGAGGCCGCCGAGCCCGAACATGCCGACCAGCCAGGCCGCCGAGGTGGAGTCGTGCAGAAGCGATTCGGCGTAAGCCGCCGGGAGGACGCTTCGCAGCGGGTACAAAGTCAGCGAGACCGCGGCCAGAAACGCGAGAGAGGTCTTCGGGTCGCGCAGCAGCGCGCGGACCGTCTCAACGACGCCGATGAGCGGGGCTGCGCCGTTCGCGTCGGGTCCGACGGCTCGCGGCGCCATCGGGCGGTTCGGGATCAGCGCGAACGCGGCGGACGACAGGGCGAACGCGGCCGGGACGAACCATAGGGCCCCGGTGGTGCCGGTCATCAACATCATCCCGCCGACTGCGAACGGCCCGATAAGCGCGCCCCCCTCGAAGAAGGTTTGATAGCGGGAGTTGAACGCGTCGAGCGCATCCCTTTCCGATCCAGTCAGCGACAGCGGCAGTGCGTGGCGGGCGGTGTCCGCGATTCCGCGCGCAAGCGCGTCGGCGAGCACGACGCCGGCCGCGACCGGCAAGGTCAGCGAATCGGCGGCGAGCAGCGCGGGCAGCGCGAAAAGCGCGGCGGCGCGGGCGGCCGCGGCGGCGGTCAGGAGATGTTTCGAGTGGACGCGGTCGGCGAGCCATCCTCCGATCAAAGTCCCGGCCGCATCGGCCGCGCCGGCCAGGGCGATGACGACGGCGACCGTCGAGAACGCGGCGCCTGCGCCCAGCAACGCGATCGGCAGCGCGACATGAAGCGCGTTGTTTCCAACCTGGGAGGCGAAGGTTCCCCCGAGAAACGCCCCGATCGGCGAGGGCGGGACGGCCGGAGCGCGTCCCGAAGAGGCTTCGCCCGCGGCCGCGAGGCTGGAAAATCGCACACCGCGGCGACGAGGGGCGTCCGAAAAAACGGGGTCGAGCGGGGCGTCGGCGGCCGGCAGAGAGAAATCAAGTTTGCGCCAATGCTCGCCCGCGCGTCCCGGGGCGGCGAGCGCGGCGGCGGCCGATTTCGCGGCGGAGTCGAGCCGCGGTTTCGCGCCTTCGCGGGGGGACTGCGTCCCGGTGCGTTTTTGCCCCAGCGCGCGCGGGGCCTGCGGGTTCTTAAAAGCGGCGGGCGCGAGCCGAAGGCCGGAAATCGCCGCGGGGCGCGCCGTCGGCATTGGGGCAATCGGGAGCAAGGACGCCGCCGGCAGCGGCAGCAAACCGGAAATCGAGGGTGCGGCGAGCGGCCCGGGCGCTAGGGTCGGAGCATTTAGCGCCGCAATCGGGACAGTCAACGAGGGCGGCGCCGTGCCTGCGTGCGAGAGCGGGACCCGGGCCAGCGCGGCCCATACCGGCGTTCCGGTTCCGTGCAGCAGCAGCAGGGAAAAAAACCAAGCGGCTCGGCGCATGACCGTAGTCTACGCGAACGTTATAGAGGAAGGGTTTCAGCGCGGTGACGTTTTAGTGACGGCGGCCGGGAAAAGCCCTACTGACCGTGGCACTTCTTGAACTTCTTTCCGGAGCCGCAGGAGCAGGGGGCGTTGCGGCCCGGGGCGGGCGAGTCGTTGACGATCGTTCGCGGGACCGGATGGCGGCCTTCGACGAAGAGCCACGAATCGCCGTCCTTGCGAAAAACGCCGATTTCCTGGTGTTCGTGCTCTTCACCGTTCTGTTTGTAGCGGGCGATGAAGCTGACGGTTCCTGTCGCGTCCCCGGGGCCGCCGTCCTTTTTTGAAACGATGTTCAGTCCCAGCCACTCGCTTTCCTTCGCCCACTTTTCCGAGCCTGCACGGTCGAAATTACCGCGGCCTTCCGGGGCTTGGGACCGCTCGATGAAATCGATCGCGCCGGTCGCGTAGCTGGAATAACGCGCCCGCATCAGCGCCTCGGCGGTGGGGGCGGTCGTCTTCCCGGAGATGATGGGGCCGCAGCAGCCGCCGAAGGTTCGGGTGGTCCCGCAGGGACAGTCGCGTTCGTCTTTCATATTCAGAGAGTATAGCGAAAAGGCGGTTCAGGGGGATTCGGGATGCACGAACAGGAAAATCCGTTCGTAGCCGAGCGCCGCGCCGGCCCAAAGCGGCGCGTAGTCGAGCCGTATCACGCCCTGCACCGCCCAGCGCGCGTTCCCGTAGTCCCACGGACAGGCGCCGGTCGCGAGGCGAAGCCCCCAGCCGGTGAGATATTCGACGAGGAAAATCCCGGCGGTATACAGCCCCGCGCGCGCCCACCACGGTTTCCTGCCGAGTACCGGCCGGAGATAAACAAACGCCGGGTACAGAAGCGCGTAGATCGGAAACATCCAGAGGTAGCTCTTGCCCATGAGCCGCCAGCTTCCGCTGGAGGAAAACTCCATCAAAGAAGTGAACGCGACCTCCATCGCGACGCCGACGCAGGCGAGTACGAACGCGCCGAGCACCGCACGCTGCCTTAGCGTCCGGCACAGCGCCCCTGCCGGGGCCGCTGGCATCACGGGCGGAACACCTGCGAGGCGAAGGTCACCTCGCCCCCCGCGGGGTCCGCGGCGTGCGCGTAATGAAGCGTCCTTCCTGCGACGCCGGGGAACAGACGCTTGTGCAGTTCGGCGAAGGCGTACAGCGCGCTGACTCCGCAGACCTTGCGTTGGTTGTCGTCGAACTGGACCGAATCCAAGAATCCGTCGGCGTCGACTTCCTCGAGTCTCGCAAGGCTGACAAGGTCCTCGCGCTGCGTTCTCTCGAGAAACTCTCCAACGGCGGGTTCGGCGTCTCCGAAGCGAGGGCCGATATGCGCGAAGTCCACGCCGGCGAGCAGGCAGATCCGTCCCCTGTAGGAAGCGAGCGCGTCGGCGAGACGGTCGAGAAAGACCCGCGTCCGGTCCCCGGGATCGTTTCCGTTTAGATCGCACGAGGAGCAGAGAATCGGAAGGATTTTGGCGTCTCCATCGAGACCGAGGCGTTTCGCGCAGTAGCGCAGATACACCGCCTGAAATTCGATTGAATGTTCCGAGCGATGGGTCAGTTCGTCCGCGCGGGCGTCGAATGGGAGCTTCTTTTCCAGCGCTTCGACCAAGGCCGCGTCGGTGCGGGCGCTCCCGAACGGCGTCCCGTAGTCCTTGCGCGTAAGCACAAACGGGGTTTCCGGCGTGCGGTGGGCGACGCCCAGGATCACCGTAAGCTCGGGCATCCCCGAACGGAGTATTTCTCGGTAGGCCCACGCGTAGCCCGCTTTCCCCCGGTTGAAATCGATGTGGGGGGAGACGAGCCCGGTCGGCGGCTTCGCCGAACCCGGCTTCCCGGCGTCGCCGGGTCCGTCGGGCAGTTCGAAGTAGGAATCGAGCGCCGCGGCGAGCTTCACGGGACGTGCGGGATAGCCGACGCCGGCCAGATGCGCCGGGCGTTCGGGGGCGTCGCGGAACCCTTCCAAAATCGCGCGGCGGGCGCGTTCGAACCGGTCGTTCTCCAGCAGCAGGTTTTCGTCCAAGACCCGCCGCAGTTCCCGCAGCCGGGTGACGGGAAACTCCTTCGCGCCGACCTGGCGCGCGAGTCGGGCCAGTGCCTGCTTCTCGGTCGTCCGGCCGTCGAAGCACCCGGCGATGATCGCGTCAAGAGAAGAGAGAAGAACGACCTGCTCCGAAAAGCCGTCGTCGTCGCGAAGCGCAAGATAGGTCGTCCCCCCTTCTTCGACGGGAAAGGCATCGACGGCGCGAAGTCGCGGAAGCGGCTCCATCGCCGCATCCTAGCATAGTGGTACAATGGTCTAATGCGGACCATTCAGCTCTTCCTCGCGGATCTCAAGGAACTGCTCGCCAACCGCGAATTCGGCTCGCTGCGCAAGGCCCTTCGGCAAATCAGCCCGATGGATCTTTCGGAGGGCTGGGATCAGTTCGAGACGGATGAGCAAAAGGTCCTGTTCAAGCTCGCGCCGCGCCAGCGCGCGCTGCAGTTGTTCGAGGAACTCGATCCGGAGCATCAGGAAGAACTGCTCGGCGCGCTGCGCAAAGAAGAAATCGAGGAACTCGTCGAGGATCTCGACCCGGCGGAGACCAGCCGCATTCTGCGCGAACTGCCCACGCCGCTGGTGCGCCAATTGGAAGGACTCCTGCGTCGCCAGGGCGAGAAGGGCGAGGAAGTCGAGCGCTACCTGCGCTACCCGGAAGAAAGCGTCGGCGCGATGATGCGCACGAATTTCTTCTCGATCAACTCGAAGTGGAGCTGCCGGCAGGCGCTGGACATGATTCAGCGCGGCGTGCGCCTGCGTCTGATCGAAACGGTCTATCTCGACACGCTTTTCGTGGTGGACTCCGAGGAGCGGCTCGGAGGCATCGTTTATCTCAAGGAGCTGGTCGTCGCTCCTCCGGAAATGGTCGTTTCGGAGTTGATGAACCCGGAGCCGGTCGAGCTCAAGCCCGAGATGGACCAGGAGGAGGCCGCGCAGCTCTTCAGCCATTACCGGTTCGGCAGCGCGCCCGTGGTGGATTCGCGGCGGCGTCTGCTCGGGGTCGTGCTCGATACCGACATCGTCGAAGTCGTCGAAGAGGAAACCGAAGAGGATCTGGCTAAAATCGTCGGTACCGCCGTTGAGGAATTCGAAGAGGCCTCGGTGCTGGAGTCCGCGTGGCACCGCATGCCCTGGATGGCGATCGCGGGGCTCGGACAGCTCATCGTCGCTGCGGTGATCTGGAGTTTCGAAGGGACGCTTTCCAAGATCGTCGCGATCGTCACCTTTATGCCGCTGATTTCGGCGCTTTCAGGAAACGTGAGCTCTCAGTCGGCCATCATCATGGTGCGCGAACTCGCCTCCGGGGAAGCGAACGCATCTAAGGCGATGGAAAAGATCATGAAGGGCTTCAAGATCGGACTGCTGCTGGGCGTCTCAACCAGTCTGATCCTGGTCTTGGTATCGCATCTCTTTTACGGCGATCGTTTCGGCTGGGATTTTTCGCTGGTGACCGGGACGGGAGTGCTGGTTTCGATGACGATCGCCGCGACTTTGGGGACCTTGGTCCCGGTGGTCTTCACGCGCGTCGGCATCGATCCGGCCACCGCGACCGGCCCGATCGTCTCGACCTTGACCGACATCGTCGGCACGGTCACCTATTTGGGAATCGCGACCTGGTTTTTGCTTTAGGCTCTCAGCCCTTCGCGCAGCACTTCTTGTACTTCTTGCCGGAGCCGCAATTGCAGGGATCGTTGCGGCCGATCTGCGGGCCGTCGTTGACGATGGTGACCGGTTTCTGATTATCGGGCGCGTCGGGCAGCTTGCCGGACATGAGAAGCGCCTTGTTCTTCTCGATCCAGGCCTGGACGGCCTTCTGATCCTTCACGTTGACGCCTTCGGCCGCCATCCGCGCGGCGACGGCTTTCATCTGCTTCATGAACGCCGGGTTCTTCCAGTGGCGGAAGAATTTGCCCATCATGCCCTGCTTCTCGAGTTCTTTGAGATCGGGCATGGAGCCGCCCATCGCCGAGGCGGCCTTCTCCATCTCGGCGGTCGTCGCTTGCGGGGGCTTCTCGGCGCCGCCGGCGAATTTCTCTCTAAGCTTCTTAATCGGGTTCCAATCCATCGGGGTCTCCAGAAAGGCAAGTCTGAACGGATTCTATCAATTCCGGAGAAGGCGGGGTTAGCGCCGGTCCAGAACAGCGCGGGCCTTGCGCAGCAGGCTGTCGGGAGCGAAAGGCTTCTCCAGAAAGGCCTGGCCGTTTTCAAGAATCTCGTCGCGCACCACGGCGGCCCCGGTGCAGCCCGAGATGAACAGGACCTTCAACTTCGGCCGCAGGCTCTTCGCGCGTTTGGCGATTTCGGCGCCGTTCATTCGAGGCAAAAGCGCATCAACGAGCATAAGGTGAATCGTGTCCTTGTGGCGCTCGCAAAACTTGAGGGCCTCAGGGGCGCTGATCGCGTCCAATACGGTATACCCTCGCTCGACGAAGGCGAGGTGCATGAGCTTGCGCACCAAGTCGTCGTCGTCCACGAGCAGAATCGTCTCGTTTCCTGTCAGCGGTTCATCCCGCTTTTCTTCGGGGAGCGGGGCGTCAATGTCCTCTTCGACGCGCGGAAAGTAGATTGTGAAGGTCGCTCCCTTGCCGGGCTCGCTGTGGACGACGATGGCCCCGTCGTTCTGCCGGACGATTTCCCGGACCGTGGAAAGCCCCAATCCCGTTCCCTTGCCGAACTCCTTCGTGCTGAAAAACGGCTCGAAGATTCGCTCCATCGTTTCCGGAGAAATGCCGCTCCCATCGTCTTGGGCCGTCAGCATCACATGCCGGCCGGCGGACAGCCCCGGATGGGATTCGGCGAAGTCCCCGCTCAGCGCGGCTTCTCCGGTCTCCAAATGCAGCGTGCCGCCGTCGGGCATCGCATCGCGGGCGTTCACCGCCGAATTCACGATGATCTGTTCCAGTTGGCCGGGATCGATTTTAAGATTGCCCACGCCTGCGCCCAGCACGGTCTGCAGTTCGATTTCATCTCCGATCACGCGGCGAAGGAACTTGTCCATGTTCCGGAGGGCGTCGTTTAAATTCAACACTCTGCGTCCAAGCGCGCGTCGGTTGCTGAAGGCCAGGAGCTGCCGCGTCAGTGCCGCGGCGCGGTCGCCCGCATGCCGGATCTCCCGGACATCGGTCTTGACCTCCTCATCCGCCGAGGGGTTTTCCAGGACGAATTCGACGAGGCCCAGGATGCCGGTCAGGATGTTGTTGAAGTCGTGGGCGATGCCGCCCGCCAGTCTCCCGACGGCCTCCACTTTCTGCGCGTGAAGAAACTGCCGCTGGATTTCGTCGCGCTCGTCCTCGGCCCTTTTAACGCGCAGGAGCTGGGTCGTCATCCATTCCATACGTTTCGCCTGACGGGCCTCCGGGTCTTTCTCGATGAGCAGGTCCGGCGGCACATAGTGGAAATTCGGGCAAAGGTCGGAATCGATGGCGGCCAGCCGGTGGGTATTGAGAATCCCGCTCAGCGTTTCGGGGGGGCATTCCGCCTTCGGGTACTGGCACATCCCGACCATCCGCTTGCCGATGAAAAACAGGTCGAGCAGGGCTTCGTAATAGACGACGTCCTCATACTCCCGATGCGGCCCGACCTGCCATGAAACGTCGCCCGCGGCCCGCAGGGCGGAGAAGCCTTCGCTGAGAGCCCCGTCGTAGGCCTGCTGCAGAAAGCCGAGCATTTTCTCGGTGCGCCAATGGTCGTTGTCGAGGTAGTCCCGATCGCTGCTTAGGACCAGGCGCCCCTTTTTCTGCTGGTTTTCGAGGTCGACTCCGGCGTCCTTTAAGCCTTCGCGGACGGCTTCCACGGCGGAGGGGTCTCCAACAAAGAGGCTTTGCTCGTTGCGCTCTAGGCCGAGGGACAAAAACGGCACCGTCGCGCGCAACTGGTCTTCAGCGGAGCTGAAAAGCAGGCAGCAATGGTCGCCGTGACCGAGGGCGGGAAGCTCCTCTCGCAGCGTCGTTGCGGGCATTAAGGCTGAGTTTAATGGTTTCTCCGATCGAGATCAAGTCCGCTGTTTTGGCATAAATATTGCTCCGCGCAGGATATGCGTGCATTGGGGCTGACGGCGGTGTTGATGATGGTGAGCGGCGCCTCTTTGGGGCGGGCGGGCGGGCCCCCTGCGGAAACCGTCTATTTGCTGCACGGCATGGGCCGGACCCGCGCGTCGATGCTGCTGTTGTCGCTCCGGCTGGAGAAGGCGGGCTATAGGACAGTGAATTTCCGCTACAGCCAGACGACGCATTCGCTCGATGAAATCACCGAGCGCCTTCTCGAGTCCGTCGAGCGTGACGCCGGCGGCGGAAAGTACCATTTGATCGGGCATTCGCTGGGTAATATCGTCATTCGCAACGGGTTCAAGACGGGCTTTCCTCCGGGGCTGGGCCGAATCGTGATGCTCGCGCCGCCGAACCGTCCGGCGGCCTTAGCCGCGAGGTTCAAGGGGAATGTCCTGTACCACTGGATCACGGGTGACAGCGGACAGAAGTTGTCCGAGGCGGAATTCTACGACTCTCTGCCGGTTCCGAGCGCAGAATTCGCGGTGATCGCGGGAACGAGGGGTACGACGCTGCTGTCCGGGGCTCCCAACGACGGGATCGTGCTGGTGGAGTCGACGAAATTGGCGGGGATGAAGGATTTCGCCGAGTTGCGCCATGCGCACACCTTCATTATGAACGCTCGGGACACCTTCGAGCTCTGTCGCCGGTTCCTGAGTGTGGGTACCTTCTCCGTCCCGATTCCCGGCCATGTCCGTAAATAATTTTAATGAATGGATCATTATCAGTTTATCTACTATGTGAAACTTAGCTTTCCCGGCATACTGTAGGCATGCGGAATCGGAGTTCAACCAAAGAGAAACCCTCTCTCCGGAAGCCGAATTTGAGTTCGCGGGAGACGGGGAAGCCGCCGTGCGTGATGGTCATCGACGATGACGGCGAGATTCGCGATACGCTTCAAGCCGCGCTCGGAAGGGAGTACGAGATCATCTGCCTGGACGGCGGGGAAGAGGCCGTCGACATGATCGAAAGCTTCAAACCGAAGCTGCTGATCCTGGACATTAATATGCCCGGAAGCGACGGTTTTGAGGTGTGCGCGGCGGTTCGGGCGCATGCCAAAAGCAGGAATCTTTCCATCCTGTTTATGACCGCCCGCGAAGACGATATGAGTTTTTTGAGAAGCCTGCAGGTCGGGGGGGATTCCTATATCACAAAGCCCTTCGAAATGTCGGACCTGCGGGATCGAATCTCGTACCTCTTAAAAAACCCTTAATCGGCCGCAAATAGGGCGGATGATCGGTCGATCGTTCGCTTGGGCGGAGCACGCCCCGCCGCGCGGCCAAGAGCCGCGGACCTCCGCCCGTCCCCTTGAGTGAATTTCAGAGTAATAGATTTTCTAGATGAACATAATGCCGAATATCTAATTTTAAAAATACGGCCCGGGTGTCATACTCAAAGTCGGCTGTCGGGAGGCGTCGCGGCGATGCCTGCGGGCCGCGCCGGACGCAAAAGGAGAAATTTATGAAGACCGGAGAGAAATTTAAAACGATCGATCGCGCCGGGCTCAAAGCCAAGATCGATAAGAACGAAAAAATGCATCTTTGGAACGTACTCGACGGCGCCCACTACAAGCCGGAGTCGGTCATCGCCGGGTCGAAGTGGATTCCGTTCGATACCCTCACCGAAATTAAGGTCGGAGAAATCGTCTCCGAAAAAACCGAAACCATAGTCGTGTACGGCGGCGGGGACGAGAACGATTCTACGAAAAGCGCCTCTGGAAAGCTGGCGTCTTACGGATATACGGGCGTATTCGCTTACGAAGGAGGCCTCAAGGATTGGTCCGAGGCCGGATTCCCTCTCGTCAAAGCCTAGACGGCGAAAGCAAATCGCAATTCAAGGGGGGTAATGAGATGAAAATAAAACCGAGAACAATGAATCAAACGAATCGGAGCGGACGCGGCGCGGACCGCATTTCAAGCGACCGCAAGCGCGAACGCGCGGCCGTTGCGGCCAAGCGGGGCGTGGTGCTGGACTACCCGCGGGAAGGCGAGGTTATCTCGTCGACGGAATACGCCTTCAGGGTCGGCGCTCCCGAGGGCGCCGCGGGCGTCGAAGTCAGCATCAACAACGGACCCTGGCACGGCTGCCGCAAGGCTTCCGGGTTCTGGTGGTACGACTGGTCGCAGTACCGTTCGGGCGGATACAAGGCGGTCGCCAGGATTAGGCCTCAAAGTGGAAAGGATACCGCTACCGAAAGCCGGAATTTTCTGGTGGTCTTGGAGGATTAACCGTCTTCACCTCCGTGTTTCATGCGCTCAGGAGGGCGTCATGATAAAACTTTCCTCCCTGGCCTCGGGGAGCTCCCCCTGACGTGCGTGAGGAGGCCTCGTATTTTCATCGGGATCCTGTGTCTCCTGCTCCCTTCGTCCGCGATCGCGAGGGACGGAGATTTGAGCGGGCTGCGGGAGTTCCCGATGGATTTACTCCACGGCGTCAGGGAGGAACTGCGCCCCGAGGGGATTCTAACGTTGCTGACCGCCGGCGCCGGCGCCGGCATCGCCCGGTACGGGGATACGGCGCACTTCGATGATTTCAGCGCCGCCGCTACTCTGCCGCGCAGCAGGCCCTTGGGCGGAGCCGCCACGAAGACGGGGGCCATTATCGGATATCCCGCCTATCTCCTGCCGGCCATGGGCGCGACCTATTTCGCGGGCTGGTATTTCGACGCGGAGCGGACCCAGGAGATCGGATTGTTGGGTTTCGAGGCGCTTTCGTTGGCTGGACTTCAGACCTTGATTCTCAAGGCCAGCGTGCGGCGCATTCGTCCGGACAGCACGAGCCTTGACGCCTTCCCGTCGGGGCATACCTCGGCGTCGTTTTCGTTGGCCGCGGCGGGCGCATCGAAGTGGGGATGGAAGGCCGGTGTCCCCGCCCGCCTGCCTGTTGGCGGGGTTTGTCGGCTATACGCGCATGGAGCGCAGTTTTTGATACGGACCGGTCTCCCGAGAACAAACTGTTCTACCGGATGGCCAACAATATGCACACTCTGACGCGCGACTCCGTCATCGAGCGCGAGTTGCTTTTCAAGGTCGGTGACCGCTACGACCCCGCCTTGGTCGCGGAGACGGAGCGCAATCTTCGGCGGCTCCCGTTTATCCGGCGGGCCGAGGCCGCCGCCATGATCAACCCGGACGGCGCCGTGGACGTGCTCGTGCGGACTTACGACTCCTGGACTCTTGAAGTGGTCGCAAGCTTTAAGCGCGCCGGCGGCCAGACGAGCGGCAGCGCGGGGCTCACCGATCATAATCTCATGGGATACGGCAAAACCCTCTCCGCCGTCTATCGTCGCCATGGAACGTCGAACTCCCAAACCTTCGGCTGCCGGGATCCGCAGTTCCTGGGAAAAGAGCATTTGGTGTACGCGATGCGGGCGGAGTCCGCCCCGGACAGCCGGCTCTACTCGCTGTCTTTGGACCGCCCTTTTTTCGCCTCGATCGCGCGTACGGCGCTGGGCAGCACCTTCCGCTATGGGGAATATACGAGTACGGATTATTCGGGAAGGGCCGGGGCGAGCCCGTTTCGCGCACGCGTGATTGAATCAGGACTCACCTACGGCGTCACCTTGGCGACCTCCACGGAGCGCGCGCGGCATGTCACGTTCGGCGTGCTGGGGCACCGTACCGATTACAGCGGTATCCCGGGCCTATCCTCCGGTCCGGACCCCGATCATCGGCATCTGGGATTTCTTCAATTATCCGGTGATTGGGAGGAGCTGGACTTCATTAAGGTGCATCGCATCCAGAAATTCACGCATGCCGAGGACTACAACCTGGGGCTCGGGGTGTTTCCGTCCGTGTAGTGGGCGCCTCATTTTCGGCCCCTGTCGACGACGGAGTCGGAAATCCTGCCCGGGTTGGCGGTGAGCAAGGGCTTCGCCTGGTCAAAGCAGCTTCTGCTCTTCAACTCCGACTACCGTTCGCGGTACGTAAACGGCGGAAACGGGGACCGAGTCGCCTCGACATCGGCGCGGTCGTCTTTTTCGACTCGGGATATGTGTGGCCGGCGTCGAGCCGGGTGCAGCCCAACGACATGAAGAGCAGCGTC